>NZ_JBVOON010000009.1:0-160514 GCF_055664235.1 Rhodococcus sp. NPDC019050
GCACCCAAATAATTGGCACTGACATTCATCGGCACACTGTTGAGTTCTCAAAGAACACGCACACACCATCACTCCCAAGTTTCTCAACTTGTTCGATCCGGGGTTCTTTGCCCCTCCGGGGGAACCTCATCGACTCCCTGGGGCGGACACCGACCTTACCAGATGATCGGGTGTCGTGTAAATCTGCAGGCGCCTTCGTCCAACCTCGTTTTCCCAGTCCCTCAGGTCCGGGTCGGTGTCCGTGTCGCTCTGACTTGGACTAAGTTACGCGACGGTGAACTACCCCGCAAATTGCCAGGTCAGAGGAGTTTCGCGTGGAGAAACCGCAGGTCGCGGCACCTCCGCCGTACCCCGCATTCCCGATTCTTCAATCGTGACGCCGGACACAGCCCCGAGCCGGTCTCTCAACCGTGCAGAAGGGTCGGCTCGCCGGCACCCACACGCTCGATGTTCCCGCCGAGCTCCTGGATGATTTCGACGAACCGCGGATAACCGCGATCGATGTGGTAGACGTCGTGCACCTCGGTCACCCCGTCCGCGCAGAGGCCTGCCAGCACGAGGCCGGCGCCCGCCCGGATGTCCGACGCCCACACCGGAGCGCTCGACAGTTCCTCTACTCCGCGAATCACGGCGTGGTGCCCGTCGGTACGTGCGTCGGCCCCGAGCCGCACCATCTCGTCGACAAAACGGAACCGAGCTTCGAAGACGTTCTCGGTGATCATCGACGTCCCGTCAGCCACCGCGGCGAGACCGATGGCCATCGGCTGGAGGTCGGTGGGAAATCCTGGGTACGGAAGCGTCGCGAAGTTGACTGCGCGCGGGCGATCGCGCTGGACCACCCGGAACCCATCGACGAGCGGGGCAACTTCGGCTCCGGCGCCCCGGAGTTTGTCGAGTACGAGCGAGAGGTGCTTGGGGTTGATGCCCCGCACCGTCAGATCGCCACGTGTCATCGCTGCCGCGATCCCCCACGTCGCCGCGACGATGCGATCGCCGATGCAGCGATGGCTCGTCGGCGAGAGAGCAGGGACGCCGGAAATCCGGAGCGTTGTGCTGCCGGCACCCGTGATGCGCGCTCCCATCTGAACGAGCATCGTGCACAGGTCCACGATCTCGGGCTCTCGCGCCGCGTTGTCGATCGTGGTCTCGCCCTTCGCGAGTACAGCCGCCATCAGGATGTTCTCGGTGGCGCCCACAGACGGGAAGGCCAGCCGGATGGTCGCGCCGTGCAGGTCGTCCGCCTCGGCGACGACACAACCGTGCTCGATGGTGCTGTGCGCTCCGAGCAGGCGGAGTCCGGACTGGTGCATATCGAGGGGGCGCGAGCCGATCGCGTCTCCACCGGGGAGTGCGACCACCGCGCGGCGACACCGAGCAACCAGGGGCCCCAGCACACACACGGAGGCGCGGAACTGCTTCACCGCCGCGAAGTCCGCGTGATACGACGGCTGCGCCGGCGTCGTGATCCGTACCTCGTCACCCTCGAGTTCGACCTCGCAGCCGAGTCCCCGCAGGACCTCAGCCATCAAGGGAACGTCCAGAATGTCGGGACAGTTCGTAATCGTCGTGGTGCCCTCGGCGAGAAGCGCGGCTGCCATCAGCTTGAGCACGCTGTTCTTGGCACCACCGACGACGACTTCACCAACGAGCCGGTTTCCCCCGCTGACAAGAAAGCGTTCACTCACAACGACACAGCCTAACGTCGTGTCTGTCCCTACAGCCGAACCGGTACCGTAGCGCCCATGGCAGTGCATCTCACCAGGATCTATACCCGTACCGGAGACGACGGTACGACGGGACTGAGCGATTTTTCGCGAGTATCCAAAAACGACCCGCGACTGATCGCTTACGCCGACTGCGACGAGACCAACGCGGCGATCGGTGTCGCGCTCGCGCTCGGTTCCGTACCGGACCGTCTGGTCCCGGTACTGCAGCAGATCCAGAACGATCTGTTCGATGCAGGTGCCGATCTGTCCACCCCGGTGGCGGAGAACCCGAAGTACCCGCCGCTGCGAATCACCCAGCCGTACATCGACCGGCTCGAGACGTGGTGCGACGAGTTCAACGAAGAGCTGGGACCGCTCGATTCGTTCATTCTTCCGGGCGGAACCCCGGCCGCGGCTCTGCTGCACACAGCGCGCACAGTGGCGCGCCGGGCGGAACGTTCGGCGTGGGCCGCGGTAGAAGCAGCGCCCGAGACCACGACACTCCTGCCGGCGAAGTACCTCAACCGGTTGTCGGATCTGTTGTTCATTCTCAGCAGGGTCACGAACCCGGAGGGTGACGTCCTGTGGAAGCCCGGAGCGGGCGCGTAGTCGGTCGATCTAATAGGGACGGCGGCGCTGCGAGCGTCCCGACGGCCTGGACTCGAGCCAGGAGAGGAACGCCGTCTTCGCGCCGCTGTCCAGAGCGATCTCGTAGGAGCGGTCGCCGTCGGCGATGTCGAGGATCACGATGTCCTCGGTCATGATGTCCGTCTCCGCTGCCGTCGGGCGCCGGCGCGAGCGCACCTCGATGCCCTGACGGGAAATCCGGGTATCCGGGCCGGGCCGCAGACTCGAGAGCTTGTAGAACGCGAGCGTCTCGTCGCCGTAGCGGATGATCCCGTGGCGCCACCCGGCGCAGTCGTTGTGCGGTAGCACCCTGACGATCGCGGCGGTTCCCCCACCGCGAAGTGCCAGGGCACGATAAACGAGAGCCGCGACGGCGGCCGCGAGCAGCATCACAAGGACGATGAGAACAATCATTCCTGGTGACACTGGTCGTCGGCTCCGTCGCGGCTCTTCGTTGTATTCGACGATCAGGCCCGCTCGACGGCCCGCAGGCGGCCCTTGGCCGCTGCGATTGCCGCCTCGTCCTGGCTTTCGGCCAAGGTCGACTTCGCTGCCTCGACGTCGATGTCTTCGACCAGAACGGCCGCCTCGGCGAGGACCGTCACTGTCGTGGCGGTCACCGAGAGGAATCCACCGTCCACTGCCATGACGATACGCTCGCCGTCGGCGGTCTTGACCGACACGACGCCGCCCTCGACGAGCTGGCCGAGGACCGGCTCGTGTCCGGGCATGACGCCGATTTCGCCTTCGGTGGTCTGGGCGGTGACGAGAGTCGCCTCTCCGGACCAGACACGTTCCTCGACGGCAACGATGTCTACGCGCATCTCAGCCATGTGGGCCTACTTCCCGGAGATCTTCTTGGCCGCGGCCTCGACATCGTCGAGTCCACCGCAGCTGTTGAAGGCCTGCTCCGGAAGGTGGTCGAACTCGCCCTTGCAGACGCGGTCGAACGCCTCGATGGTGTCGCTCAGCGGCACGACCGAACCGGGCTGACCCGTGAACTTCTCGGCGACGATGAAGTTCTGGCCGAGGAACTTCTGGAGACGACGGGCACGGTTGACCGTGACCTTGTCCTCTTCGGAAAGCTCGTCCATACCGAGGATGGCGATGATGTCCTGCAGTTCCTTGTACTTCTGCAGGATCCGCTTGACCTCGTTGGCGACACGGAAGTGATCCGCGCCGACGATGCCGGGCTCGAGGATGCGCGAGGTCGACGTCAGCGGGTCCACAGCGGGGTAGATACCCATCTGCGAAATCGGACGCGAGAGCTCGGTGGTCGCATCGAGGTGCGCGAACGTCGTGGCCGGCGCCGGGTCGGTGTAGTCGTCGGCGGGGACGTAGATCGCCTGGAGCGACGTGATCGAACGACCACGCGTCGAGGTGATGCGCTCCTGCAGCTCACCCATCTCGTCGGCCAGCGTCGGCTGGTAACCCACGGCCGAAGGCATACGACCGAGAAGGGTCGAGACCTCGGAACCGGCCTGGGTGAACCGGAAGATGTTGTCGATGAACAGCAGAACGTCCTGGCCCTGGACATCGCGGAAGTACTCCGCCATGGTCAGTGCCGACAGGGCGACGCGCATACGCGTTCCCGGCGGCTCGTCCATCTGGCCGAAGACAAGGGCAGTGTCCTGAAGGACGCCCATCTCTTCCATCTCCAGGTGGAGGTCGGTGCCCTCACGGGTGCGCTCGCCGACGCCGGCGAACACCGACGTGCCGGAGAACTCACGCGCGATACGGGTGATCATCTCCTGGATCAGCACGGTCTTGCCGACACCGGCACCACCGAACAGGCCGATCTTGCCGCCCTTGACGTACGGGGTGAGCAGGTCGATGACCTTGATGCCCGTTTCGAGGATCTCGGTCTTACCCTCGAGCTGGTCGAAGGCCGGGGGCTTGCGGTGGATACCCCACTGCTCGCCGTCGCGACCGGTTCCGGGAGCGTCGAGGCAGTCGCCGAGGGCGTTGAAGACGTGGCCCTTCACGACATCGCCGACCGGCACGGAGATCGGGCGACCGGTGTCGGTGACGGAGGTGCCGCGCACCAGACCGTCGGTGGGCTGCATCGAGATCGTGCGGACCAGGTTGTCACCCAGGTGCTGCGCGACCTCGAGGGTCAGGGTCTTCGCCACGGACGGCAGAGTGACCTCTGCGTGCAGGGCGTTGAACAGTTCGGGTACGGCGCCACGCGGGAACTCCACGTCGACGACGGCGCCGATGACGCGGACGACGCGCCCGGCAAGGGCCGACGCCGCACCGGCGTTTTTGTCGGTAACTGCTGCGGTCATTGTGGTTCAGTCACTTCCTGCACTCGAGGCGAGCGCACCGGCACCGCCGACGATCTCGCTGATTTCCTGGGTGATCTGGGCCTGGCGGGCCTGATTGGCCTGACGGCTGAGGGTGTTCACCAGATCCGTGGCATTGTCCGTCGCGGCCTTCATCGCGGTACGACGGGCAGCCGACTCGGAGGCAGCAGCCTCCAGCAGCGACGCGAAGATTCGCGTGCTGATGTACTTCGGCAGAAGCGCGGACAGAAGCGTCGACGCCTCGGGCTCGAAGTTGTAGTCGGCCGTGGGGCCCTCGGATACACGATGACCGTCGCTCAGCATGTCCGAGCCCAGTTCGATCTCGTCCTCGGTGACACTCACCTCGAGCGGCGCCATCCGGCGCACCTCGGGGACCTGCGTCAGCATGGACACGAACCGGGTGTAGACGATGTGCAACTCGTCGACGCCCTCGATGGTGCCTTCGCCGTTGGGGGCGGGCACCTCGGAGCCGGATCCGGCCATGAACAGCTCGACCAGGTGCCGGCTCGCCTTCGCAGCATCCGTGTAACGGGGTTCCTGCGAGAAGCCCGTCCAGGCACCCGCGACGGGACGCTCACGGAAGGTGTAGAACGACAGGCCCTTACCGCCCAGCACGTACAGCACAGGCTCTTTGCCCTCGCTGACGAGCAGCTGGCGCAGCTCCTCCGCCTCCTTCAAGACGTTGGAGTTGTAACCACCGGCCATACCGCGGTCGCTGGTCACAACCAGCACTGCCGCACGCTTCGGGTTCTCGCGCTCGTTGAGCAGGGGGTGATCCAGCGACGAGGACGCGCTGGCCAACTCCGAGAGGACCTTGGTGATCTCCTCGGCGTAGGGCTTCGATGCCGCCACTCGGGCCTGAGCCTTCGTGATGCGCGACGTCGCGATCAGTTCCTGCGCCTTGGTGATCTTCTTGGTCGAGTTGACCGACTTGATCCGCGAGCGCAGCTCACGCAAGTTCGCCATTCGTCGATCACACTCCCTTCACTGGACGCTGGGTCATGGCCGCCCCGTTCACTTGCGAACGGAGGTGCGCTTGACGGAGACCTGCTCCTGCGCCACTTCGTCGGCGCCGAGAGCCTCTGCTTCGGCCTCGTTCACGACGCGGCTGCCGTCGGAGGCGAGGAAGCCCTCCTTGAACTTGGCGGTCGCGGCGGTCAGTGCCTCGATCGACTCGTCGGTCAGGGCCTTGCCACCGGCGATCTGCTCGTAGACGCCCGAAGCGTTGCGATGCAGATCCTCGAGAAGCTCGGTCTCGAAACGACGGACGTCGCCGACGGGAACGGAGTCGAAGACACCCTCACCGGCAAGGTAGATCGAGATGATCTGGTCCTCGACGGCGATCGGCGAGTACTGATCCTGCTTGAGGAGCTCGACGAGCCGCTGTCCGCGCTCGAGCTGCGCCTTCGACGCCGCGTCGAGATCGGAAGCGAAGGTCGCGAACGCCTCGAGCTCGCGGTACTGCGCGAGTTCCAGACGCAGCGAGCCGGAGACCTTCTTCATGCCCTTGGTCTGCGCGGCGCCACCGACTCGGGAAACCGAGATACCGACGTTGATCGCGGGACGGACGCCCTTGTTGAAGAGGTCCGACTCGAGGAAGACCTGACCGTCGGTGATGGAGATGACGTTGGTCGGGATGTATGCCGACACGTCGTTCGCCTTGGTCTCGATGATCGGCAGTGCCGTCAGCGAACCGCCACCAAGCGCGTCGGAGAGCTTCGCCGAACGCTCCAGCAGGCGCGAGTGCAGGTAGAAGACGTCACCGGGGTATGCCTCACGTCCCGGCGGGCGACGCAGCAGCAGCGAGATGGCACGGTATGCCTCAGCCTGCTTGGTCAGGTCGTCGAACACGATGAGGACGTGCTTGCCCTGGTACATCCAGTGCTGGCCGAGGGCCGAGCCGGTGTACGGGGCGAGCCACTTGAAGCCGGCGGAGTCGGAGGCCGGAGCTGCGACGATGGTGGTGTACTCCATCGCGCCGTTCTCCTCGAGGGCCTGCTTGACGCCCGCGATGGTGGAGCCCTTCTGGCCGATCGCGACGTAGATGCAACGCACCTGCTTCGTCGGGTCGCCGGACTCCCAGTTGGCCTTCTGGTTCAGGATCGCGTCGATGCAGACCGCGGTCTTGCCGGTCTTACGGTCACCGATCACGAGCTGGCGCTGGCCACGGCCGATCGGGGTCATCGCGTCGATGGCCTTGATGCCCGTCTGGAGCGGCTCCTCGACCGGCTGGCGCTCCAGAACGGATGCGGCCTGCAGCTCGAGGGCGCGGGTCTCGTCGGCCTCGATGTCGCCGAGGCCGTCGATCGGCTGTCCCAGCGGGTTCACGACACGTCCGAGGAAGTTGTCGCTGACCGGGACGGACAGAACGTCGCCGGTCCGCTTGACTTCCTGGCCTTCCTGGATGGACTGGAAGTCACCCAGGATCACGGCACCGATTTCGGTGGCTTCGAGGTTGAGGGCCACGCCCAGAACGCCGCCGGGGAACTCCAGCAGCTCGTTGGACATCGCCGACGGGAGGCCGCTGATGTGCGCGATGCCGTCACTGGTGTCGACGACCACGCCGACCTCTTCGCGGGAGGCCTCCGGGGAGTAGCTCGCGGTGTAATTGTCAATCGCGCTACGGATCTCGTCGGAGGAGATCGTCAGCTCCGCCATGTTCTTCCTGCTCTCGGTATCAGGTCTTCGGAAAGATCTATGTGTGTGTTCGGAAGTGGACTACGTGAGGCTCTTGCGCACTGCCGCGAGTCGACCCGCAGCACTGCCGTCGATGACCTCGTCGCCCACCCGGACGACCAATCCACTGAGAAGCTCGGGATCGACCTCGACGTGCACCGTCACAGGCTTCCCGTAGATGCGGCCCAGAGTAGCGGCGAGCCGCTCCTCCTGCGTCGCATCGAGGGGTGCCGCGCTCCGGACGTGCGCAACGGCACGATCGCGCTGGGTTGCGGCGAGCGCCGACAATTCGTCGAGCGTCTCGGCCGGCGGCTTGCGGAGCCGACCGACGGCATGAACCGCCAACGCCTCGGTGATCGCGGTCACCTTGCCGTAGAGCAGACGCGACAGCAGCTCCCGCTTGGCCGTAACCGTGGTGCTGCGGTCGGAAAGTGTCCGCTCGAGGTCCGGGTTACCGGCCACGATGCGTCCGAGGCGGAAAAGCTCGTCCTCGACGGTGTCGAGCTGGTTCTGCTCAGCTGCCGCCTTCAGCAACGCCTCACGACCGAGCTGGACGAGAGAGTTGGTCAGGTCGGACTGTGCCGACCAGTCCTGCCCCGCCGCGGCTTTGACGGTCGCGAGGGTCGAGGCCGAAACCTTCCCCCCGAAGACCTGCTCGGCCAGCGTCACCCGAACGGCGACCGGGGCCGAGGCGTCTGCCAGCGCGCTCCGGAGAGCCCGCTGGTTGTCGAGCGCCTCGACCACCGAGAACAGTTCGGAACCGGCCTGAGCCGCAGCGGCAGTCGCGGCACCCGAGCCCAGGGCGGACTGCAACGCGGAACGCGTATGAGCGAGTGCCTCACGGCTTGCTGCGTACATGGTGCTCACTTTCCGGATGCAGAGTCAGCGCTGAGGGAGTCGAGTTCGTCGAGGAATCGATCGATCGAGCCGGCACGCTTCACATCGTCGGCGAGTGTCTCGCCGATGATCTTCTCGGCGAGATCCACCGAGCTACGTCCGAGATCGGTGCGCAGTTCGGCCACGATCTGCTGGCGCTGGGCCTGCAGCTGGTTGTGACCTGCAGCGACGATGCGGTCGCTCTCTTCCTGAGCCTGTGCCTTCATGTCGGCGATGATCTGCTGGCCCTGCGTACGGGCCTCTTCACGGATCTGCGCCGCCTCGGTACGGGCTTCGGCGAGCTGGGCACGATACTGCTCGAGCGCGGCCGCAGCCTCTGCCTGAGCTTCCTCTGCCTTCTTGATGCCGCCTTCGATCAGCTCCGAACGCTCGTCGAGAACCTTCTGGAACATCGGAAGTACGAACTTCCAGAAGACGATGCCGACGATGATCAGGGCGACGAGCGACCAAACGATGTCGTATGTCGCGGGCAGCAGGGGATTGGGTGTCTCCCCCTCCGCTGCCGCGAGAATCAGGATGCTGTCAGCCATGGTTGTCGTCGAATCAGAAGATGAAGCCGGCGACGATACCGATCAGCGCCAGTGCCTCGGTGAATGCGATACCGAGGAACATGGTGGTACGCAGCTGACCGGCCATCTCGGGCTGACGAGCCATGCCCTCGATCGCCTTACCGACGACGATGCCGATGCCGATGCCGGGGCCGATCGCAGCGAGGCCGTAGCCGACCGCACCGAGTCCACTGATGGTGGTCTCCGACTGGGCGAGGACGTCTGCTGCCTGAAGCGCAACGCTCATTGGTGTTCCATTCCCTTTCTTGTGGCCCGGCCCCGGGGATCGGCGACCGAGTCAGTCTGTGTGTAGAGATGTAGGTCGTGCAGTTCGGGGAGCTAATGCTCTTCGGCGTGCAGCGCCAGATCGATGTACACCGCTGTGAGCAGCGCGAAAATGTAGGCCTGCAGGACGATCACCAGAAGCTCGAAGAAGGTGAACGCGACTCCGCCGATGAGCGAACCGATACCGAAGAACCTCATGATGCCGTCGGAGTCGAAGAAGAAGAACTGCGTGGCGCTGAAGAACAGCACCAGCATGATATGTCCGGCCAGCATGTTCGCCATGAGACGAATGGTGAGGGTGAACGGCCGCAGCAGGAATGTCGAGACGAACTCGATCGGGATCACCAGAAGGTGAAGTGCCGGCGGCAGGTTCGGAATGACGATGCTGCTCTTGACGTAGCGGAAGAATCCGTACTTCTTGATGCCTACGTAGTTGAAGACGATGTAGGCGAGCGCAGCAAGGACGATCGGCATGCCGATTCGCGCATTCGACGAGATGTTGAGGAAGGGGATGATCGAGGTCAGGTTGAGCCCGACCACCAAGAAGAAGATGGTGACGATCACCGGCAGGAACCGGCGCCCCTGCTCTTTGCCGAGGATGTCCTCGGCAATGTGGATACGAACAAAGTCGAGCATGATCTCGGCGACGTTCTGCACGCCTCGCGGCACGATCTTCGGACTCCGCATGGCGAAGAAGAAGAACACTGCGACGAGCAGTGCGACGACGACGCGGATAAGCATCAGTCGATCCATCTCGAAGGGGGTGCCCTCGAAGAGGATTGGCGGTGGGAAAAAATCAGCAAGTGACGGCGCGTGGAATTCTCCGGCTGCCAAGGTGGTGACGCTCAGCGCTCTCTCCCGTAGTCGGCCGCAGGCATTGCCGTCTGCGGTTCGATCGGACATTGACGATCCAACAAGTCGACCAGGTCGGCTCGCGTATTCGCCAGTGTCCGAACCGCCGAAGCGGTTCTGCATCCTGCCGGTCTCGGCGACTCTCGTCGACTCGGCGGTCATTAGACACGACCGCCTATGAAGTCACAACCGCGTGCTGGACCTGGGCCCTCGCGTGCAGTGTCACCTTCGTGAAAACCACACTACCAACTGCTCTACGACAGTGCGTAGCTGGGTACCCTACCCGCGGGTAATAGACACCTGAAACTAGTTCTCTTCGCTGTTGGCAGGGTCACTCGAGGGCTTCGGATCGACGTAGAGCACGCGCTGGGACACCACGCCGTAGGTTTCCGCACCGAGCACGATCACCAACGCCAGCACGATCGTCAGGACGAGCGCGTACCGGTTGTAGAAGTCGAGCGACTCGAGCGACGCCATCACTGCGATGGCGAGAACGAGCTTGAGAAGCCAGGTTCCGAGCAGTACCGCACCCGCGGTCATCGCGGGGAGTTTCGCGGTCAGCAGCACGCCGAGCGCGGTGAACAGGATGAACCCGCCACCGACTGCCGCGCCGATCAGCGCTCCCCAGAGGCCGGGCGTTCCCGCGACGAGCACGGACACGATCGACGCCACGACGGCCAGCGCGAGCAATCCGAGTGCGCCGTACCGGACAGCCGCGCGCATGGGCGCCGACGCGTCGGGCATGGACGGCAGGGTGCGATCGGGTTCAGGGAGATCAGGGGAGGTCACAGTATTCGAGCCTAACGGACCCGCCGGAAGCGCTTGGTCGGCGCGTCTCCGTCACCGTCGTGGGGTCGCAGCGATGGGACGGCGGTCACGACGAGTGCGAACAGCAGACCGGCCGCCGTCATCAGCACGACCACCCGGCGGTCGAGCAGCGACGAACCCACGGCGCCGAAGGCCAGCACGCCGACCCACAAGTAGAGGAGCAGGACCACTCGCCGGTGCGAGTGCCCGATCTGCAGCAGGCGATGGTGCAGATGCATCTTGTCGGGGCTGAACGGGCTCACGCCGGCGCGGGTGCGTCGCACGATCGCGAGCAGAAGGTCGAGGATCGGGATGAACATGACCGCGCCGACCAGGATCAGCGGCGACAGAAGGCCGAGGAGATCCCGGGAACCGTAGGCACTGAGCGGAATACGGCCGGATGCGCTGGTCGAGATGGCCGCGAGCATCAGGCCGATCAGCATCGAGCCCGAGTCGCCCATGAAGATCTTCGCGGGCTGGAAGTTGTACGGCAGGAAGCCGAGGCACGCGCCCGCGAGCGCAGCCGCGATCAGTGCCGGCGGATAGGCCGAGACGTCGCCGCCCTGGTCGAGAAGCAGTCCCACCGAGAAGACGCAGATCGCCACCGCGGCGATGAGCCCGAGGCCTGCTGCGAGACCGTCGAGGCCGTCGACGAAGTTCATCGCGTTGATCATCACGGCCGCGACGGCGACGGTGATGAGTCCGCCCTGCAACTGGTCGAGCACGAGTGTGGAACCGCTGAACGGGTCGTAGATCACGATCCAGCTCACACCCATCACCACGAGCACGCCCGCGGCGGTCACCTGTCCGACGAATTTGGTGAGGGCATCGAGGCCCCACCGGTCGTCGATGATGCCCACGAGCACGATGATCGACGCCGCCACCAGTGCGGCGCCCATTTCGGTGGTGTACTCGAATCCTCTGGTCAACGCCGGCAGGTGCTGCGCGAAGACGATGCCCGCCACGAGTCCGATGTACATACCGACCCCGCCCAGACGCGGCGTCGGTGTGACGTGGACGTCACGGTCGCGGGGAACGGCCACGGCACCGAACTTCAGCGCGAGGATGCGAACCACACCGGTGACGAGGAACGTCACCACAGCAGAGGTGAGAAGTACCAGGAGCAGTTCCCGGATGGGTACGCCCGCGCCGCTTCCTGCTTGCGCGAGCAATACGACCGCTGTGTCGGCTGAAGTCACGTGCTCCGATCCCCCGCCGCTACTCCCCGCCGGAACGCAGGCGTTCGGGATCGTCGCCGAGAACCTCGGCGACCTCCTCTGCCGACACTGCGCCTTCGCGCAGGATCCGGGGGCGGTCACCGGTCAGATCGACGATGGTCGATGCGACGCCGTGTTCGGCGGGGCCGCCGTCGAGGTAGACCCCGACGGACTCCCCCAGCTGTTCGCGCGCTTCGGCGGCATTCGTCGCGGGGGCACGACCGGAAATATTGGCGCTCGACACAGCGAGCGGTCCGACCTCTCGCAGCAACTCGAGGATCACCGGGTGCAGCGGCATGCGCAGCATCACCGTTCCCCGGGTGTCGCCGAGGTCCCATGCGAGCGACGGTGCCTGGTGCACCACGAGGCTCAGTCCACCGGGCCAGAACGCGCGGATGAGTTCACGCGCTTCGGGACGCACGGAACCGACGAGTCCGTCGATCGTCGTCCACGACCCCACGAGGACGGGAACCGGCATGTCGCGCCCGCGTCCCTTCGCCCGCAGCAGCGCCGACACCGCGGAACTGTCGAATGCGTCGGCCGCGAGGCCGTACACCGTGTCGGTGGGGACGACGACGAGGCGTCCTGCCTTGAGTGCTCCGCGCGCCGCGTTCAATCCTGCGGCGCGCGAGTCGGGTTTGTTGCAGTCGTACACGGTGCTCACGCACTCATCCTGCCACTTGCGCTCGAGTATTCGGTCGTGGGGCTCGGAGACCGGGCTACCCGCCCGCGGTGGATCGGACCGACGCACGGCTGGCTTCGACGTCGGTCGGCACCCGGTGTGCGACCACGAATCGGGGCTTGCCTGCCAGGTCGTAGTGCTCGACGACGTCGCCGAAGACGCGGCGTTGCGCGAACAGCTCGGCGACGAGTGCGCCGTTGGTGTCGTCGTGTTCGACCGCCGCCGCTCCCCCGATCCGCAACCAGCGCGCGATGTTGGAGACCATCGGCTTGATGACGGACAGACCGTCCGGGCCACCGAACAACGCGGAGTGCGGGTCGTGGTCGGCCACTTCCGGTTCGAGCGGGGTGCCCTCGGGGATGTACGGGGGGTTGGACACCACGATGTCGACGGCGCCTTCGAGGGCCGCGAGCAGCGTGCGGTCGGTCACGTCGCCCTGATGCAGCACGATCGGCGTGTCGCCGTCGTTCGCCCGGGTCTCGGCGTTCTGTCGCGCCCAGGCCAATGCCCGCGGTTCGAGTTCCACCGCATGCACGACCGCATCCGGCCGGGCGTGGGCGATTGCGAGGGCGAGCGCGCCCGACCCGGTGCAGAGATCGAGTACGACGGGATTGCGGCGCCCGTGACGTTCGAGGAACGCCAGCGCCCAGCCGAGAAGCAGTTCGGTCTCGGGTCGCGGGACGAACACGCCGGGGCCGACAGCCAGGTCGATCTCGCCCATCGGTGAAGTACCGAGAATGTATTGGAGGGGGATGCGCTTGGCGCGCTGGTCGACCATCGCCCGGTAGGCGTCGATCATGGCCGAATCGACGAGGGGCACGAGCCCGAGCCGGCCCCGCTCTATTCCGAGCAGGTGCGCGGCAAGCAATTCGGCGTCGACACGCGGGCTGGCGACACCCGCTTCCTCGAGCACCGACGCTGCTTCGATGATGGCCAGGCGCAGGGGTTGACGACTCACGCAGTACAGCGTGCCATGTGTACGGCCGTCCGGATGCCACGAGGTCCCCTACGCATACTTCGCAAAGGGGACCTCGGGAGCCGGAACGCGACGCATGCCGAGCCGTCGGCGCCGGCACGCGTGGGGCGTGTGCTTACTCGGCTGCGAGCCGGGCCTGACGGTCGGCGGCCTGCAGCGCGTCGAGAAGCGCGTCCATGTCTCCATCGAGCACGGCGTCGAGATTGTGCGCCTTGTAGCCGATGCGGTGGTCGGTGACGCGGTTCTCGGGGTAGTTGTAGGTGCGGATGCGCTCGGAGCGGTCGACCGTGCGCACCTGGCTCGCACGATCCGCCGACGCCTCCGCATCCGCTGCTTCCTCGGCCAGTGCCTGCAACCGCACCGCGAGCACCTGCATGGCGCGGGCCTTGTTCTGGAGCTGCGACCGCTCGTTCTGGCAGGTCACGACGATGCCGGTCGGCAGGTGGGTGATACGGACGGCCGAGTCGGTCGTGTTGACGCCCTGGCCACCCTTGCCCGACGAGCGGTACACGTCGATGCGCAGGTCACCCTCGTCGATCTGTACCTCTTCGACCTCGTCGGGTTCGGGGTAGACGAAGACACCCGCCGCGGAGGTATGGACGCGTCCCTGCGATTCGGTCACCGGCACACGCTGGACGCGGTGCACACCGCCCTCGAACTTGAGCCGCGACCACACACCGTCGCGGACGTCGGACTTCGATTTGATGGAGAACGTGACGTCCTTGTAGCCGCCGAGGTCCGAATACGTCGCTCCGAGCACCTCGACGCGCCAGCCGGCGTGCTCGGCATGACGGGTGTACATGCGGGCGAGGTCGGCCGCGAACAACGCGGACTCCTCACCGCCTTCCCCGGACTTCACTTCCAGCACCACGTCGTCGCCGTCGTGCGGATCGCGGGGAGCGAGGAGATCGGTGAGGGTGCGATCGAGTTGCTCCACCTGCTCTTCGAGGCTGTTCACCTCGTCGGCGAAGGCGGAGTCGTCGGCCGCGAGTTCGCGGGCGGCCTCGAGATCACCGCGGGCGGCCTTCAGCTTGGTGTACGTAGCCATGACCGGTGCGAGTTCGGCGAATCGCTTTCCGACCCTGCGCGCGATCGACGGATCGTTGTGCAGTGCCGGGTCGGACAATTGCTGTTCCAGACCCGCGTATTCGGCCAGGATGTCGTCGATGGCCGACGGCTTGGTCTGCCCCGCCATGGGTCGCTCCGCTCTGTGTTGCTGTGTGTTTCGATGCTGCGCGCTGCTTCGATGCCGTGGGCCCGGAGCCGTGCTTCGTGGGTGCCGGCAGGGCCGGAAGACACCGGTAGAACCAAAAAAGCCGACGCCCGGCCTGTGCGAAGACAGAACCGGGCGTCGGCGGGACAGCTAGCTGTCGGCGTCGGCCTTCTTGGAAGGACGCTTGCCGTAGCGAGCCTCGAAGCGGGCGACGCGGCCGCCGGTGTCGAGGATCTTCTGCTTGCCGGTGTAGAACGGGTGGCACTTGGAGCAAACTTCGACGGTGATCCGTCCCGACTCCTTCGTGCTGTGCGTCTCGAACGTGTTACCGCAACCGCAGACGACGGTCGTCGCCACGTAGTTGGGGTGGATTCCTGCCTTCATGGTGTCCCTTTCATGGCCGCCGGGTCGCCTTCGCGGATCGAAGACGTGAACCGGAGCCGGACTGAGCCGTTCGATTATGCCAAACACCTGGGCCCGGGAAAAATTCCCGGGGACCGGTGTCAGTCTTCCAGAGCCCCCGGAGCGGTCTTCGCGACCGTCATGAGGAACTCGATGTTCGTCTTGGACTTCTTGAGCCGGTCGATGAGCACATCGATCGCCTGATGGGAATCCAGGCCGGAAAGCACGCGGCGCAGCTTGTGCACGACCGCGAACTCGTCCGGGCTCATGAGAAGTTCGTCCTTGCGGGTACCCGACGGATTGACATCCACCGCCGGGAACACGCGACGCTCGGCGATCTTGCGATCGAGCTTGAGCTCGGCGTTACCCGTGCCCTTGAACTCCTCGAAGATCACCGTGTCGCCCGTGGACCCGGTTTCCACCATCGCCGTGGCGATGATGGTGAGGGATCCACCGTTCTCGATGTTGCGAGCAGCACCGAGGAACCGCTTCGGCGGGTACAGGGCCGTGGAGTCGACACCACCCGACAGGATGCGTCCCGACGCCGGCGACGAGTTGTTGTACGCGCGGCCGAGGCGGGTGATCGAGTCGAGCAGCACGACGACGTCGCGTCCCATTTCCACGAGGCGCTTGGCGCGCTCGATCGCGAGTTCGGCCACGGACGTGTGGTCTGACGGCGGACGGTCGAAGGTCGAGGAGATGACCTCGCCCTTCACCGAACGCTGCATGTCGGTGACCTCTTCGGGACGCTCGTCGACCAGCACCACCATGAGGTAGCACTCGGGGTTGTTGACGGCGATCGCGTTCGCGATGTCCTGCAGGACCGTCGTCTTACCTGCCTTGGGCGGCGAGACGATGAGCGCGCGCTGTCCCTTGCCGATCGGCATGACCAGGTCGATCACACGAGTGGTCAGGATGTTCTGCTGCGTTTCGAGGCGCAGTCGCTCGTTCGGGTACAGCGGCGTGAGCTTGTTGAACTCGGGACGGCGCTTGGCGGCCTCGACGTCCCCACCGTTGACCGTGTCCAGACGGACGAGCGGATTGAACTTCTGGCGCTGGCTGCCGGCCTGCTCGCCCTCGCGGGGCACACGGACGGCACCGGTGATGGCGTCACCGCGGCGCAAGCCGTTCTTGCGCACCATGTTCATCGACACGTAGACGTCGTTCGGGCCTGCCAGGTAACCGGAGGTCCGCACGAACGCGTAGTTGTCGAGCACATCGAGGATGCCTGCGACGGGCTGCAGAACGTCGTCTTCGCGGATCTCGGGCTCACGGTCGGAACCGCCGCCACCCTCGCCGCGCTCGCGTCCACGGCGACGCTCGCGGAATCGACGTCCGCGGCGACCGCGGCCGCCTTCCTCGTCGTCTCCCGCGCGATTGTCGTGGCGCGGACCGTTGTTGCCGTCACCCTGGTTGCGATCGTTGCGGTCGCCCTGGTTGCGATCGTTGCGATCACCCTGGTTGCGGTCGTTGCGATCACCCTGGTTGCGGTCGTTACGGTCGCCCTGGCTGCGGTCGTTACGGTCGCCCTGGTTGCGGTCGTTACGGTCGCCCTGGTTGCGGTCGTTACGGTCGCCCTGGTTGCGGTCGTTACGGCGGTTACCGCCGTCACCCTCGGAGCGGTCCTGTGACTTTTCACGAGAATGAGCCTCGCCGCGCTCCTGGGAGTCGCGATCGTTGCCCTCGGCTGCCGGTGCGCCGCCGTCGTTCTGGCCCTGCTCGGACTGGTCCGCGCCGCGACGGCCGCGACGACCGCGTCCGCGGCGGGGTCCGTCGGACTCGCCTTCGGAATCTGCGCCGGCGTCTGCGGTGCGTTCCTGCCTCGCAGCGGGGGCGGCCTCGGCAGGCGTGCTCTCCGCAGGCACATTCTCAGCGGGCGCGTGCTCTGCGGGCTTGGTCTCGCCACGCGCGTCGTCGGCGGCCGGGGCCGCGGCAGGGGCGTCCTGCGCGGCGCGGGTACGGCGACCACGTGCGGGGCGAGCAGAGGTCTCGTCCGGCGTCTCTGCGGTGGGCTGTGCTGCCACAGGAGCCGGCTTGGAGCCTGCGCCCTGCCGCTCCTTGATCGCAGCGATGAGATCGCCCTTGCGCATTCCCGAGGTTCCCTTGATGCCGAGTTCGGCGGCAAGAGCCCGCAACTCGGCGAGAACCATGCCCGACAGGCCGGCTCCGCGCCGGCCGGCACGAGCCGCAGACTGTGCGGAATCGCCGGCAGACGGGGCGGTATCAGGAGCGGGTGTGGCGATCAGGTCCGTATCTGTCACGGAGATCCTTTCCTTCCCTCGTTGCTCTACGCAGAGCCGAGGGTTCGTTCCGCAGATCAGTTCGTTGCACTGACTGGGATTGCCGTACGAGTTCATGAATCGAACGGTCGGCACGTCCGCCACCACACCGATCCGGTGGGTGCGGCCTGCCCCTCCCCCTGGAGCGGGAGCAGGTGAGATAAACCCGGGATCGACGCCCCATGGAGCTGGAGTGAGTGTCCTGGAGAATCCGGCGACTTCGGACGCACGACGTGCGGACTTCCCACAGGATAGCGACGAACTGGACGCAGGGCAAGAATCGACGCGCGCAGGAAACGGTGTGTGATCTGACACGAACCGTGTCAGTCGACCTGCACTCCGTCGGCGACGTCGAGTGCGAGGACGGTCAGATCGTCGGCCTCCGCCGCTGCCCGCAGCTCGTCCGGGAACGGCTCCGTGGTCAGTGCCAGCACGGTGGGACCGGCGCCGGACACCATCGCGGGAATCCCCGCGGAACGCAGAGCCGAGACCCACTTGGTGGTGAGCGGCAACGCGGGAGCGCGCTGCGCCTGGTGCAGCAGATCCTCGGTGGCGGCCATCAGCAGGTCGGGGCGCTCGGTGAGCGCGACGACGGCGAGAGCCGCCCGGCTGACGTTGAATGCCGCATCGCGGTGCGGAACGAGCGTGGGCAGCAGCCCGCGGGTGTGCGCGGTCGACGAGCGAACCGACGGCACCAGTGCGATTGCCTTGATGTCGGGGTGCACACCGAGCGAGACCGCGCGGTACCGGCGCTGCTCGCAGCCGGCGTCCGCTTCGCTCCACGACACGACCGCGCCGCCGAGCACGCTCGCCGACGCATTGTCGGGGTGCCCCTCGAACTCGGACGCGAGCTGGACGAGCTGTTCGTCGTCGAGCACACGCTCGGGTGCGACCTTGCGGACGAGACCGTTCGCGGCAGCCAATCCCCCGACCGCGGCCGAGGCCGACGATCCCAGACCGCGGGAGTGAGGAATCACATTGCGGCACACGACGTCGAGACCGTCGGCCCAGATGCCCGCCGCTTCGAGACCGCGCTCGACGGCGCGCACCACGAGATGCGACGGGCCCCAGGGAACCTCCTGAGCGCCTTCCCCTTCGACGCGCACGTCGAGCCCGGAACCGGTTGTCGTGACGGTGATCTCGTCGTACAACCCGAGCGCGAGCCCGAGGCAGTCGAAACCGGCGCCCAGGTTCGCACTCGATGCGGGAACCCGGGCGGTCACCGAGATCCCTACGGGCAGCGTTTGCGTCATGTCCTGATTCCCAACAGAGGAAGGCGTTGCGGTCAACTCAGACCAACTCGAGCGCCGACGCCACTGCGACGGGATCGACCGAGATCGGCTCCACGACGGGAACGTCGCGCAGTGCGGTGTCCGGGTCCTTGAGCCCGTTGCCGGTCACCGTGCACACGACGCGCAGACCGCGGGGCAGCCAACCGTCCTTGGAGGCGGCGAGCAGACCGGCGATCGAGGCAGCCGAGGCAGGCTCGACGAAGATCGACTCCGACTTCGCGAGCAGGTGGTACGCCTCGAGGATCTCCTCGTCCGTGGCAGCACGGAACGCACCGTTCGACTCGTCCTTCGCCGTGACCGCACCGTTCCACGACGCGGGAGCGCCGATCCGGATGGCCGTGGCGATGGTCTCGGGATCCTTGACGGGGTGTCCGAGTACCAGCGGGGCGGCACCGGCCGCCTGGACGCCGAGCATCCGGGGCCGGCGCGTGCTCACGCCGTCGGCGAAGTACTCGGAGTAGCCCTTCCAGTAGGCGGTGATGTTGCCGGCGTTGCCGACGGGCAGCACGTGCACGTCCGGCGCATCGCCGAGAGCGTCGACGATCTCGAAGGCAGCGGTCTTCTGACCCTCGATGCGGACCGGGTTGACGGAGTTCACGAGCCCGATCGTGGGGAACTCGGCGGTCGTCTTGCGGGCGAGTTCGAGGCAGTCGTCGAAGTTGCCTTCGACCTGCACGATCTTCGCGCCGTGCATGACCGCCTGGGCGAGCTTGCCCATCGCGATCTTGCCCTGCGGCACGAGCACGGCGCAGCCGATACCGGCGCGCGACGCGTATGCCGCGGCCGACGCGGACGTGTTGCCGGTCGAGGCACACAGCACGGCCTGCTTACCGGTCGCGAGTGCTTCGGTGACAGCCATCGTCATGCCGCGGTCCTTGAACGACCCGGTGGGGTTGAGACCTTCCACCTTGACGTAGACCTCGCAGCCGGTGATCTCCGACAGACGGGGTGCCGGAAGCAGCGGCGTACCGCCCTCGCACAGCGTCACCGTCTTCCAGCCGTCACCGATCGGGAGGCGACTGCGGTACGCCTCGATCAGCCCGGGCCACGGGGTGTGCACGGGAGCAGTGTTCTTTTCGGCCGCACTCATTCGGCGGATCCCTCCAGTCTCAGGACGCTGGTCACAGCAATAACGGATTCGAGCTTGTCGAGCGCAGCGATGGTGTCCGCCAGCGCCCGATCGGTGGCACGGTGCGTGACCACCACCAGGCGGGCACTCTCTGCGGCGCCCTCCTGACGAACAGCGGCGATGCTGACGCCCCGGGTCGCGAACTCGGCGGCGACTGCCGAGAGCACACCGGCGCGGTCGGCGACCTGCAGATTCACGTAGTACCGGGTCACGATGTCGCTCATGGGAGCGATATCGAGCTTCGCGTAGCGGGACTCGCGCGGTCCGCGGCCACCCTGCACACGGTTACGGGCGGCCATCACGACGTCGCCCATCACGGCAGATGCGGTCGGGGCGCCGCCGGCGCCCTGGCCGTAGAACATCAGCCGCCCTGCGGACTGGGCCTCGACCACGACGGCGTTGAACGCGCCGCTCACCGTCGACAGGGGGTGTTCCCGCGGCACGAGAGCCGGGTACACCCGCGCGGAGACGCGGTCCTTGCCGTCCGGACCTGTCACCCGTTCGCACAGCGCGAGCAGTTTGATGGTGCAGTTCAGGGCGCGGGCGGAGGTGAGATCCGCGGCCGTGATGGTCGAGATGCCCTCGCGGTACACGTCGTTGGCGGTCACCCGCGTGTGGAACGCGATCGAGGCGAGTATCGCGGCCTTGGACGCCGCGTCGTAACCCTCGACATCCGCGGTGGGGTCCGCTTCGGCGTATCCGAGCCGGCCCGCCTCGGCGAGGGTCTCCGCGTAGTCCGCACCGGTCTCGTCCATCGCGGAGAGGATGTAGTTGGTGGTGCCGTTGACGATGCCGACGACGCGGTCGACCCGGTCACCCGCGAGCGACTGCGTCAGCGGACGGATCACGGGGATCGCGCCGGCCACCGCGGCCTCGAAGTACAGGTCGACGTTGTGCGACTCGGCGGCTTCGGCGAGTTCGCCGGTGTTCGCGGCGAGCAGGGCCTTGTTCGCGGTGACGACCGACTTACCGGCGTCGAGCGCCGCACGCACCAGTTTGCGCGGGAGGTCGATTCCGCCGATCAACTCGACGACGATGTCCACGTCGTCACGGGTGATCAGCGCTTCGGCGTCGGTGGTGAGCAGTTCGGCCGGCACACCCCGGTCGTAGGACAGGTCCCGCACCGCGATTCCGCGCAGTTCCAGCGGGGCGCCGATGCGCTCACGAAGGTCCGCAGCGTCGTCACGGATGATCCGCACGACCTCGGCCCCTACCGTGCCGTGGCCGAGTACCGCTACACCGACGGGGCGCTGCCCCGGTGCATCGGTCGTTGAGTTGGTCACTCCGCAACCTCCAAGCTGAGCAGATCTTCGACGGTTTCCCGACGTAGCAGGACACGCGAGACGCCGTCCTTGACAGCCACGACGGCAGGACGGGGCAGCAGGTTGTACCTGCTGGACATCGAGTAGCAGTATGCACCCGTCGCGGCTACCGCCAGTAAATCACCGGCGCCCACGTCGGACGGCATCCAGGCGTCACGAATCACGATGTCACCGCTCTCACAGTGCTTGCCCACGACGCGCGCGACGACAGGTTCCGCCTCGCTGACCCGCGAGACGAGCCGCGACTCGTACTCGGCCTGGTAGAGCGAGGTGCGGATGTTGTCGCTCATGCCGCCGTCGACACTGATGTAGCGGCGGGTGTGGCCGGTACCGACGCCGACGTCCTTGACGGTGCCCACCTCGTACAGGGTCACGGTGCCCGGGCCGGCGATTGCACGTCCGGGTTCGACGGCAATCGTCGGTTCGGGCAGGCCGGCGAGGGCCGACTCGTTGCGCACGATGTCGGTGAGCTTCGCCGCGAGGTCCGCAACCGGCGGCGGGTCGTCGCTCGGGATGTACGAGATGCCGAGACCACCGCCGAGATCGACGATGCTCATCTGCGCGGTCTTGTCCAGGCCGAACTCGGCGACGGCGTCGCGCAGCAGCCCGATCACGCGATGCGCGGCGAGTTCGAATCCGTCGACGTCGAAGATCTGCGAGCCGATGTGGCTGTGCAGGCCGACGAGACGGAGGTTGCCGGTGGCGAACACCCGGCGGATCGCGCCCATTGCGGCGCCTCCGGCGAGCGACAGGCCGAACTTCTGGTCTTCGTGCGCTGTGGAGATGAACTCGTGGGTGTGGGCCTCGACACCGACGGTGACCCGGATCAGGACGTCCTGCACGACACCCAGTTCACCGGCGATCTCGTCGAGGCGGTCGATCTCGGCCATCGAGTCGAGCACGATATGTCCGACACCGGCGCCCACGGCGCTTCGCAGTTCGTGCACGGACTTGTTGTTGCCGTGCATGGCGATCTTGTCGGCGGGGAAGCCGGCGTGCAGCGCGACGGCCAGTTCGCCGCCGGAGGCCACGTCGAGCGACAGCCCCTCCTGGTGGACCCAGCGCGCAATCTCGGTGCACAGGAAGGCCTTCGACGCGTAGTGCACTCGTGCGTTCGGGCCGAAGGCCTCGGCGATCTCGCGGCACCGCGACCGGAAATCGTCCTCGTCGACGACGAACAGCGGTGTGCCGTACTTCTCGGCGAGGTCGGTGACGCGTACACCCGCGACCTGCATGACGCCGTCGTCGGCGCGACTCGCGTTGCGGGGCCAGATCTGTCGGTGCAGCTTGTTGAGTTCACCGGCGTCGCGAGGACGTTCGGCGAGGGCGGGGGCGTGCGGGATCTCTGCGTGCCGAGGTCCGGCCGGATGCGCGTTCACATCCGCTCCGGGGCAGAGACGCCGAGCAGTTCGAGTCCGTTGCCGAGCACCTGGCGGGCCGCGGCACACAGCGCGAGGCGCGCGGTGTGGATGGCGCCGGGTTCTTCGTCGCCCATCGGCAGGATGCGGCAGGAGTCGTAGAACCGGTGGTAGGTGCCGGCGAGTTCCTCGAGGTACCGGGCGACCCGG
Organism: Rhodococcus sp. NPDC019050; assembly: GCF_055664235.1. Taxonomy (NCBI): domain Bacteria; kingdom Bacillati; phylum Actinomycetota; class Actinomycetes; order Mycobacteriales; family Nocardiaceae; genus Rhodococcus; species Rhodococcus sp. NPDC019050. The sequence continues at coordinate 22,785 of NZ_JBVOON010000009.1, forward strand.
TGCGGTTCACGCAGTTCGGCTGCCTTGGCGAGAACGCGCGGGTACTCACCGATGGTGCGGATGAGATCGCCTTCGCGGTCGTGCGTCAGCAGCGACAGGTCGGCGCCCTCGGTGCCGAGACCGAGGTCGGCGGCGTTGCGCGCGATCGACGAGAGCCGTGCGTGCGCGTACTGCACGTAGTAGACGGGGTTCTCACTGGTCGTGCTCGTCCACAACTCGAGATCGATGTCGATGCTCTGGTCGACCGACGAGCGGACGAGCGCGTACCGGGCGGCATCGACGCCGATCGCCTCGACCAGGTCGTCCAGGGTGATCACGGTGCCCGCGCGCTTGCTCATCTTGACGGCCTCGCCGCCGCGCACCAGGTTGACCATCTGGCCGATGAGGACCTCGACGGTGTCGGGATCGTCACCGAACGCTGCCGCGGCCGCCTTGAGCCGGGCGATGTAGCCGTGATGGTCGGCGCCGAGCATGTAGATGCACAGGTCGAAGCCCCGCGACCGCTTGTTCTGGAAGTAGGCGATGTCACCGGCGATGTAGGCGGCGTTGCCGTCGGACTTGATGACGACGCGATCCTTGTCGTCTCCGAAGTCGGTGCTCTTGAGCCACCATGCGCCGTCCGAGAAGTACAGGTTGCCGGAGGCCTTGAGCGTCTCGACCGCCTTCTCCACCGCGCCGGATTCGAACAGCGAGTTCTCGTGGAAGTAGACGTCGAAGTCGACGCCGAATTCGTGGAGGGTCCGCTTGATGTGGGCGAAGATCAGCTCGACACCGATCGAGCGGAAGACCTCGTCGCGCTCCTCCTCGGGCAGATCCAGCACGTCCGGCCGCTGCTTCAGCACTTCACCGGCGATGTCGACGATGTACGCACCGGCGTACCCGTCCTCCGGGGCGGGCCGGCCGAGCGCCGAAGCGATCAGCGACCGCGTGAAGCGGTCGATCTGGGTGCCGTGATCGTTGAAGTAGTACTCCCGGGTGACCTCGGCGCCCTGCGCGGTCAGGACCCGGCCGAGCGCGTCGCCGACCGCGGCCCAGCGGGTGCCACCGAGGTGGATCGGACCGGTGGGGTTCGCGGACACGAACTCGAGGTTGATCTTCTTTCCGGCGAGGTCGCCCCCGTTGCCGTACTCGTCGCGCTCGTCGAGGACCTTCGCGACGATCGCTCCCTGAGCGTCGGCGGCGAGCCGGATATTGAGGAATCCGGGACCGGCGACCTCGGCCGAGTCGATGCCGTCTGCGGCGGTGAGCGCCTCGGCCAGCCAGGTGGCCAGCTCACGGGGGTTGACTCCGGCCTTCTTCGCGACCTGCATTGCGACATTGGTCGCGTAATCGCCGTGCTCGGGGTTGCGCGGACGTTCCACGGTGAGGGTCTCGGGGAGGACGGACACGTCGAGACCACGATCGGCGAGGACGGTCGCGGCGGTTCCACGGAGCAATTCGGCAAGGTCGGAAGGAGTCACAGGTGTTCATCCTATTGGCTCGTCCAAAGCGGTGCGGACGCTCCCCCATAGCCGACGCCGGGGCCGTTGTCACCGCGACGCCCGTAGAGTTGTCGTTGCGTGCGCGCTTCGGCGGCTCGCATCTTCTTTGTCCACCCGTCGAAAGAGCAACCAGCGATGCCCAGCGGTTCTGTAAGTGGTGGCCCCGGTAACAAGAAAACCGGAGCCAAGTCGTCGAAGGCCATCGCGGCCGCCAAGAAGCAGAGCCGCGGTTCACGCGGCGTGCCCTCACAACGCCAGATCCCGTGGGTGATGATCGGAGGCGTCGCTCTCGTCGTCGTCCTGATCGCGGTCATCGCGGTGAGCATCGTGCCGAAGTACCAGAATCAGCAGGAGATGGCTGCCTGGTCGCCGACGGAGTCCAATCAGGATCCGTCGACGGCGATCGACGGCATCGTCACGGTCGATTACGAGGCCGGTCAGCACGTCGGTGCGACGCAGCGCGTGGCGTACGACTACACCCCTCCGTTCGGCGGACCGCACGACTCCGTGTGGGCGACCTGCACCGGCACCGTGTACGACCAGCCGGTACGGACCGAGCACATGGTGCATTCGCTCGAGCACGGCGCGGTGTGGATCGCCTACAACCCGGATGTGATCGACGACGCCGCACGCGACACGCTGGAATCCAAGGTCGACGGCCGCAGCTACACGATGATGTCGCCGTACCCGGGACTCGATTCCCCGATTTCGTTGCAGTCGTGGGGTCATCAGCTCAAGGTCGACAGCGCCGACGACGAGCGCATCGACCAGTTCATCGCCTCGCTGCGCCTGAATCAGTACGCCTACCCCGAGGTCGGTGCGAGCTGTTCGACGCTCCCCGGATCGTTCGATCCGGCGAACCCGCCGCCCTTCGACGCCTCGGCGCCCGGCGCGGACGCGGTACCGATGAACGGCGGCACCGTCGACGGCACCGAGCAGATCCCTGCCGACATGCAGGTTCCGGCCGGGAGCTGAGAATGACCGAGATCACCGCACACCCGACCGACGAGCGGGGTCACCGGCGTTTGTTCCTGGTGCTGCTGACGGTCGCTGCTGTGGCCGTCGGCTTCCTCGCCGGCTTCCTCGCGCGGATTCCGCTCGAGGACCGGTCGCCCGCGACTCCGGCGGCGGACTCGGTCGACGTGGGGTTCCTGCAGGACATGTCGGTGCACCACAATCAGGCGATCGAAATGGCCGCGGTCGCGGTGACGATGTCCGAGGACGAGCGGGTGCGCAGTCTCGCGTACGACATTCTGACCACCCAGCAGAATCAGGTCGGCCAGATGCAGGGCTGGCTCACTCTGTGGGGGTTCCCTCCGCTCCCCGTCGGTGAGTACATGACCTGGATGACCGAGAGCAGCGGTCACGACCACGGGGCCGGCGGCGCCGCGGACATGCCGGGCGCGACGGCGATGCCGGGCATGGCATCGTCCGAGGATCTCGCCGCGCTGCGTGCTGCGCGGGGCACCGAACTCGACGTCTTGTTCCTCCAGCTCATGTTGCGTCACCACCAGGGCGGTCTGCCGATGATGGAGTACGGCGCGCAGTACGCCACCACGGATGTGGTGCGCAACATTGCCCGGAAGATGCTCGGCACCCAGCAGGGTGAGTCCGAGTTGATCACCTCCATGCTCACCGAGCGCGGTGGCGAACCGTTGCCGATGAACTGACCGGCGGCGTGAGTCCGGATTGCCCCCGTGACCTGCGGATGTGGAGTTGCGCGCACAATGCGCTAGGCTAGCTCCCGCACCGCCGGTCATCCGGTGGGCCCGGATTGCCCTCGTAGCTCAGGGGATAGAGCGCTTGCCTCCGGAGCAAGAAGTCGCAGGTTCGAATCCTGCCGAGGGCACCACCACGACGGCCCCGCTTCGTTTTCGAAGCGGGGCCGTCGTCGTTTTCCGATGTCCGGTTCGGCGAGCGGTGCCGTCAGAACCGGGCGAACCGAGCCGGGTCGGTCCCCGGGAGCCGGCGAATCCGCCCCCGCTCGATCAGCTGGCGCACGTGCGCGGACCCTTCCGCGAGCGCCATCTTCTTGCCCTGCATGGGTGTTTCGTTCCACGGCCGGTACCAGCGCATCCGCGACGTGGCCTCCCAGAGGGTGAGCTCTTCGTCGCCGAACGCGTCGTAGAGATCGTCGAGACGCTGATCGTGGTGCGCGATGAGTTCCCCGGTCCGGCGCGGCAGGTCGTCGATCTCCTGCCGGTGCGCCGGAAGAGTGCGCCGGACGGGCAGCGTCGATACCGCCGCCAGGGACGTCAGGTACTCGCCGAGCGCGTCCCGCTCCGGGAGCGGGAAGTCGAATTCACCGACGTGCGGGGTGGTGGTGGCCAGCACGTGGTCGCCGCTGAACAGCACGCCGTGGTCTTCGAGCAGGAAACACGCGTGGCCGGCCGTGTGACCGGGCGTGAGGACGGTGCGCAACGAGCGTCCCGTCAGGGGAATCACCTCGTCGGCCGCGAGTTTGCGGTCGGGAATCATGTCCGGCCGGCCGGGCGGGTAGACCGCGGACGCGAGATGGTCGTCGATCTCCGATGCGGGAGCCCCCGCGCGGCGCAACAGTTCCGCTTCCTCGGTGCTCCGGTCGGTTCCGGACGTCATCGCCTCGAGGTGCGGAAAGTCGGCCTCGTTCATGGCGACCCAGCAGCCGGATGCTTCCCGGATTCGTCCGGTGAGACCGACGTGGTCGGGATGGAAGTGGGTGACCACCACTCCCTCGACGTCGGTCACCGACAGTCCGGCCGTCGCCAGACCGTTCTGCAACGCCGCCCAGGACCGGTCGTCGTCCCATCCCACGTCCACCAGGACCACGCCGCCCGGGGACTCCATCACGTAGACCTGGGTGTCGCCGACGGGCAGGTCTGCCACCGGGACCGGTACGACATGTATGCCGTCTCCGATATCGCGTGCTTCGGTCATTCGTGATGCCTCCCAACGAAAAATGAAATCGGACCGACGCTACACATACCGTTCAGCCGATTTCCGGAACGGGCTCGATAATCGCGACGATCGAACGGATCTCCCCCGCCGGGATGTCGAAATGCTCGGTGACCGAAACGGAGGTTTCGGAGGCCGGGCCCGCAGCGATATCGAGTACGAACCGCGCGACGACACTGTGGTGCCACTCGTGGAAGTGCAGGTCTCGCACCCTTCGGATGGGCAGGTACTCGGCGCCGTGTTCGAGGCGGTGGCGGATGTCCGCGCCGCTGTCGCCGGTGCGTTGCCCGTTCTCCACGCGCCACGCGTCGGCCGCGAACCGCACGTCCGTGGCATCGTGCCGGACGAGCGAGCGGATGTACGCGCGGGCCATGGCCACCCGGGGGCTGTCGCCGGGCGCCGCGGCGTGCTCGGCGAGCGCAGCCATCACAGCGGGCGCCCAGTCGCTGCGGCAGATCACGAGGTCGGGCAGATACGGATGCGGCCGGTTGTATTCGAGCGTGCTGCCGTCGATCCGCGCGCAGTGCAGGCCCGCTGCCTGCGCGACCGCGACCGGCGCTGCCGAATCCCACTCCCATTGCCCGCCCGCGTGGATGTAGGCATCTGCCTCACCGCGGACCACCGCCATCGCCTTCGCACCCGCCGAGCCCATCCGGACCAGGTCGGCGCCGAGGTCGCGTGCGAGTTCGAACACGAAACCGGGAGGCCTGCTTCCGCTGATGACGATGCGGGGGCGCCGGCGCAGCGAACCCCACGTCGGTGCCGGGTCGTCGGTGCTGTGTACCGCGCCGATCGCGGGTTGCGCGACCGCTCCGGCGGTCAGCCCCTTGCCCGCCTCCCACAGCGCCACGTGCACTGCCCAGTCGACGTGGCCGGGCATCCCGTATTCCTTCGAGCCGTCGAGCGGATCGACGATCCAGACCCGGTCCGCGTCCACCCGTGCCGGATCGTCCGCGGATTCCTCGGAGAGCACTGCGTCTCGCGGGCGCGCGGCGGCAAGCCGGTCGAGGATGTAGGTGTTGGCGGCATGGTCACCGCGACGCCCCAGGTCACGGCCGCTGAGAGCGTCACCCTCGATCGCGCGCACGGTCAACAACAATTCACCTGCACCGGAGGCGATCTCGGCAGCGAGTCGGGCGTCGTCGAGCTGATCGTCGGTCATGCCGTCAACAATTGCACGACGAGCGACGCCTGGGCTGCCGCGGTGCCGTCACCGGGGCGCAGTACCAGTTCGGGAGATCGGGGCGGTTCGTACGGGTCGTCGATGCCGGTGAACCCCGTCAGCTCACCCGCGCGGGCCCGCGCGTACATCCCCTTGGGATCGCGTGCTTCGCATTCCGCGAGCGGCGTATCGACGAAGACCTCCAGGAACGGGATACCCGCCTCCTCGTGCTGCCGCCGGATTCGTTCGCGATCGGCACGGTACGGGCTGATGAGCGCACAGATGGCAACCAAACCGGCATCGGCCATCATCTGGGCGACCGCGCCCACGCGGCGCACGTTCTCGGCGCGATCCTCCGCTCCGAAGCCCAGATCGGAATTGAGCCCGTGCCGCAGGTTGTCCCCGTCGAGTCGGTAGGCGGGGATCCCTTCCGCGAGCAGTCGGCGTTCGAGTTCGACCGCCACGGTCGACTTGCCGGAGGCGGACAGTCCGGTGAGCCACACGGTTGCGCCCGTCCCCCCGCGGTCGCCGCGCCCGACTTCGGACGAGTGCCACACCACCGCCGTGCCACCGAGGGTAGGGCCGGTGATCATCCCCGCTGCGACGGTGTTGCCCGTCCTGTCGTCGACGAGCACGAAACTGCCGGTGGTGCGGTTGCGCCGGTACGGGTCGAACAGCAGGGGTTGCCGGGTGCGCAGTTGCACCCGGCCGATCTCGTTGAGACCCAGCGAGGGTGCGGTCTCGTCGCGGTGCAGCGTGTCGACTTCGAGCCGGTAGTCCAGGCGCACGACCCGCGCGGTCACGGAACGGGTCGTGTGGAGCAGCACGTAGCGGGCGTCCGGGTCGAGTGCGGAGCGGTCGTCGAACCAGCACACCATGGCGTCGAGTTCGTGGCCGACGAGCGGCCGGTTGTTGGGTCTGCACAGCATGTCTCCGCGACCGACGTCGAGGTCGTCGTCGAGTTCGACGCAGACCGCGGATCCCGCGTACGCGTGCTCGAGCGCGGCGCCTCCGGGGCCCCAGATGTTCCGCACGCGGGTGCCGAAGCCCGACGGAAGCACGACGACTTCGTCTCCGGGCGCGAACCCGCCGCCCGCGACCGTTCCCGCGTAGCCACGGAACCCGGAACGGCCGGCGTCCTGCGGGCGGATCACATACTGCACCGGCAGGCGCGCGTCGATCAGGTTCGTGTCGGAGGCGACGTGCACCTGTTCGAGGTGGTGCAGCAACGACGCGCCCTCGTACCACGGCATGTTCGCGGTGCGCGAGACGACGTTGTCGCCGTGCAGCGCCGAGACCGGAACGAACGTGAGGTCGGGTATGTCGAGTTTGGTTGCGAAGGTGCGGAATTCGTCGCACAGCTCGTCGTACCGCTCTCGCGACCAGTCGACGAGGTCCATCTTGTTGATGCACAGCACCACGTGCCGCACGCCGAGCAACCCGGCGAGGAACGCATGTCGCCGGGTCTGGCGCACGATGCCTTTGCGGGCGTCGACGAGGACGAGCGCCAGATCGGCTGTGGACGCCCCGGTCACCATGTTCCGGGTGTACTGCTCGTGCCCCGGAGTGTCCGCGATGACGAATGTGCGGTGGGGGGTGGAGAAGTAGCGGTACGCGACATCGATGGTGATGCCCTGTTCGCGTTCCGCCCGCAGCCCGTCGGTGAGCAGCGACAGATCGGCGCGATCGGCTCCGCGGTCGCGGCTCGTGCGGGTCACCGCGTCGAGTTGGTCCTCGAAGACCGCCTTCGAATCGAACAGGAGCCGGCCGATGAGAGTGGATTTGCCGTCGTCCACGCTGCCGGCGGTGGCGATGCGCAGCAGGCCCGGCATCAGAAGTACCCCTCTTTCTTGCGGTCTTCCATTCCGGCCTCGGAGATGCGGTCGTCGGCGCGGGTGGCGCCACGCTCCGTGACGCGGCTCGCGGCAACTTCGGTGACTACCTCGTCCGCGGTTCTCGCGGCGGATTCGACGCAACCGGTGCACGTCGCGTCGCCCACGGTGCGGAACCGGACGAGGGTCTCCCGTGCCGACTCACCGGGTAGGAGCGTGAGAAACCGGGTGTGGGCGAGCAGCATTCCGTCCCGCTCGACGACCGGACGTCGGTGGGCGTAGTACAGCGACGGCAGGTCGACGCGCTCGTCGCGGATGTAGCGCCAGATGTCGAGTTCGGTCCAGTTGGACAGGGGGAAGATCCGGACGTGCTCGCCGGGGCGGTGCCTGCCGTTGTACAGGCGCCACACCTCCGGCCGTTGCGCTTTCGGGTCCCACTGTCCGAACTCGTCTCGCAGGCTGAAGATGCGTTCCTTGGCGCGGGCCTTCTCCTCGTCGCGGCGGGCACCGCCGAACACGGCGTCGAAACCGCCGTCCCGCAGTGCCCGCAGCAGTGTTCCCGTCTGAAGCCGGTTGCGGGTGGCGCGGGGCCCGTCGTCTTCGACGGTCCGTCCGGCATCGATGTCGTCCTGCACCGACGCCGTGAGCAGGCGCAGCCCGTTCCGCGTGACGGTGCGGTCGCGGAACTCGATGACTTCGTCGAAGTTGTGCCCGGTATCGATGTGCAGCACCGGAAACGGCAGCGGCGCCGGCCAGAACGCCTTCGTCGCGAGGTGGAGCATCACTGCGGAGTCCTTACCGCCGGAGAACAGCAGCACCGGACGCGCGAAGGTCGCGGCGACTTCCCGGAAGATGTGCACGGACTCCGCTTCGAGCGCACCGAGCAGCCCGAGTTCGTAGGACGGCACTTCGGGCGCGTCGATTCGGGGCGGTCGATGTGGCGGCACCGTCGTCATTGCGCGCTCCCAGCCCCGGAGTGTTCGGTCCATATATGTACCGAAGTGGTCGAAACGGACCGGTCCAGAATAGAACGAGTTTCAATTCCGGGTCAACGCCCGCTTCCCGCCCGCTATCGGGACACGCGCCGGCCGCCGAGATCGGCGGTGATCGCGTCCGCGGCGGCCACCAGCGCCGTGCCGCAACGCTCGATCTCCGCACGATCGGCCTCCCGCTCGAGGTGGAGCGCGAGCACGAGCGACTGGTGACCATCGGGATCGAACGCGGGTGCGGCGATGAGATTGACGCGGTGCGTGCCGCCCTCGTCGAGGGTGCCGGGCAGCAGCACGCGCTCGCCGGGACTCGAGACCAGTTCTGCGAGCATCTCCCGCATCTCGGGTGCCAGATCGTGGGACACGACCCCGGCCATCAATGCGTAGAGACGGCGCCCGCCGGGGGTGAGCGACTCGACGAGATAGCCCGTACGGCGGCACTCGTCGATCACTGCCCTCAGGTGCGTCCGTTCGACGGTCAACGGCAGCGTCGGTTCGCGGGCCAACCACCGGTCGATGCGGTCGTCGGTGTCCCACAGCACGTACATCAGTCCGACGGGCGGTGCGAACGGGTAGACCTCGCCCACGCGCGCGACGGGAGTGCCCGCTCCCCCACCACGTCGAGGATCGCGATGCGGTCACCGACCACGGCCGAGGCCGTACACATCACGCCGAACTCCGCACTCAGGGCGGCGAGGTGCCGGTGCGCGACCGGTCCCGACGCGAACCCGCGCTGCGCGGCCCGGCCCGCCACGATCAAGGCCGGGCCGAGGCCGTACGTCTTGTCGACCGGATCGCGGATGAGATAGCCCGCGTCGGTCAGCGCGGTGAGAATGCCCAGGCAGGTCGGCTTGCTCAGGTCGAGTTCGCGAGACAGTTCGGACAACCCGAACCAGAGGCCCGGCCGTGCGACGAGATGGTCGAGGACCTGCACGACACGCTCGGTCGGCGGCGAGCGGCGGGCGGTACCCGGCCCCGATTCCCCGGCGCCGTCCCTGCGACCGGCCATTGACCCTCCCTGGAACACGTTCTATCGTCGGCGCAACGGACACTACCGCAGCGGTACATATTTGGACCACAGGAGACCGACGTGCTCACCGATCCACTCACCGCGGCGATAGCCGAGGCCGAGAAACTCGTCGCCACCGCCCCGCACATCCGGACCGAGGACGATCTCACCGAGGGGTACGGCTACCTCGCGGGCGGTATCGCCGCCTGTGTCCATGCCGCGTGGGCGCACAGCAGTACCCATCCCGTGTTCATCACGGGCACCGGCCCCTACGCGAAGATGGGTCTCGACAACCCCGACACGCTGTATTGGGGCGCGGCAGTGCGCGACAACGCCGAATACCTCGTCACCGGGCGTCGCGGCAGCACATGCGATCTCAGCTTCCAGGTGCTCGCCGGAAACTACACCGACGCCGCCGTACCCGGCAACGTCACCGCCTTCGACGACCGCGCCCTACGCATAGCGGACGACGGCACCTTCGAGGTCCGCTTCGGCCCCGGGCCCGCCGATCCCGAGCGCAACTACTTCACCCTCGCGCCGGGCTCCTCCCAGTTGGTCGTGCGGGAGGTCTACAGCGACTGGACGCAACGCCGCGGCACCTTGCGCATCGACCGTCTCGACACCCTCGGCACGCCGGCTCCGGCGCCCACCCACCAGGACGCCGTCAAACGGTACGAACGCGCAGGTCGCGGCCTGGTCTCGCGGGTGAAGACGTGGTTGCAATTCCCCGAGTGGTTCTACCTGAAACTGCCCGTCAACACGGTCACCGAACCCCGGCGTACACCCGGCGGACTCGACACCCAGTACTCGTCGGTGGGGCACTTCGACCTGGCCGACGACGAAGCGATGATCCTGACCCTGCCCGCGACCGACGCCCCCTACCTCGGCTTCCAGATCGGAAGCCTCTGGTACATCTCGCTCGACTACATCCACCACCAGACCTCGCTCAACAACACCCAGGCCCGCGTCGACCCGGACGGCATGGTCCGGATCGTCGTCTCCGCGCGAAACCCCGGCCTCGCCAACTGGGTGGAAACCCTCGGGCGCAGCCGCGGCATCCTGCAGTTCCGCTGGCAGCGACTCGATCGTGAACTCACTGCTTCCGATGGGCCTGTGGCACAGGTCGTTCCGTTCGACAATCTCGCCGACGCACTGCCGTTCCACGACGCGAACCGCATCACCCCCGACGAGTGGGCGGCGCGCATCGCCGCACGCCAGGCCGCGGTCGCCGATCGGATGCTCGGATGAGCGCCGCGACCGGCTTGCTGCAGGATCGCGTCGTGGTCGTCTCCGGTGTCGGCCCCGGCTTGGGCAGCACCCTCGCCTTGCGTTGTGCGGCCCAGGGCGCCGACGTCGTCCTCGCCGCCCGCACCCGGGAACGGCTCGAGAAGGTGGCTGCCGAAGTGGAGGCGCTGGGGCGGCGGGCACTGGCCGTTCCGACCGACATCACCGACGACGAATCCGTCGCAAAACTCGCCGAGGTCGCGACAGGTGAGTTCAGCCGCATCGACACCTTGGTCAACAATGCGTTCTCCGTCCCGTCGATGAAACCGTTGGCGGGCACGGATTTCCAGCAGATCCGCGACAGTGTGGAGTTGACGGTGCTCGGCGCGCTGCGCATGACCCGGTCGTTCACGCCCGCGCTCGCCGAATCGGACGGCTCCGTCGTCAACATCAATTCGATGGTTCTGCGTCATTCCCAGGAGCGTTACGGCAGTTACAAACTCGCCAAGTCGGCACTGCTGGCGATGTCACAGTCCCTCGCCACCGAACTCGGACCGCAGGGAGTCCGCGTCAATTCTGTTGCTCCCGGCTATATCTGGGGACCGACCCTCCGGGGGTACTTCGAACATCAGGCGGGCAAATACGGCTCCACCGTCGAGCAGATCTACGAGCACACCGCCGCGGCCTCGGATCTGCGGCGCCTGCCGACCACCGAAGAGATCGCCGACACCGTCATCTTTTTGGCCTCATCGATGGCGTCGGCGATCACCGGACAATGCATCGACGTCAACTGCGGCGAATACCATCACTGAACGGATATCGGATGAGCGAACGCACCACCGTGGGTACCGTCGACGATCTGCACGCCTCGGCGACCCGGCTGACGGGACTCTCGGACTTCGGCGACGACGACTACCGCGAGGCGCTCGAGGTGTTGCTCGACTCGTACGCCCGGGACGAGGCGCTCACGCCACTGGGCAGCAAGATGTCGCGGGTGTTCCTCCGCGGTGCACTCGTCGCGCGACTGCTGTCCGAAGCGGCGTGGGCACAGCATCCCGGCCACGCGGACGTGCCCGTCACCCGCCCCGTCTTCGTCACCGGTCTGCCCCGCACCGGCACGACCGCGTTGCATCGCCTCCTCGCCGCGGACCCGGCCCACCAGGGTCTGGAGATGTGGCTGACCGAGATGCCGCAACCCCGGCCGCCGCGCGAGACGTGGGAGCACGACCCGGTGTTCGCGGGGATCGACGCGGCCTTCGCGCAACACCACGTCGAGCATCCCGAGTTCATGGGTGTGCACTACATGTCCGCGGCGGAGGTGGAGGAATGCTGGCAGTTGCTCCGCCAGTCGTTCCGGTCGATCTCGTACGAATGCCTCGCGAACCTGCCCACGTACGCGCGGTGGCTGGCCGGACAGGACTGGACGGGCGCCTACGCCCGGCACCGCAAGAACCTCCAGCTCATCGGGCTGCCCGACGCCGGCAAACGGTGGGTGCTGAAGAACCCCAGTCACCTGTTCGCACTCGACGAACTCCTCACCGTGTATCCGGACGCACTGATCGTGGTGACACACCGCGACCCCAGGACGGTGATCCCGTCCGTGTGCAGCCTGGCAGCACAGGCCACCGAGGGATGGTCCGAGGCCTTCGTGGGCGAGACGATCGGCCGGAGCCAGCTCGATCTGTGGGCACGCGGCTACGACCATTTCACCAGCGCACGCGCCCGGCACGACCCGGCCCACTTCGTCGATGTCGACTACCGGGACTTCGTAGGTGACCCGTTGGGCACCGTGGGAACGATCTACGACCGGTTCGACATGCCGTTCACTGCGGACGCCGAACGCGCGATGGCGTCGTTGCACGACGAAAGCCGCAGCGGAGCCCGGAAACCCGCCCATCGATACACGCTCGAGGAGTTCGGGTTGTCGACACAGGACGTCGACGAGCGCTTCCCAGCCTATGCGTATCGCTGACCGGCCGTCACCTGGCTGCCCACAATGCCGCCCGGCGCCCGGTGTGCCCTCCCTACCTGCGCGTTCCCGCATGGAATGATGGAGGCATGCCCGCACCACTCCCCCTCGATCCCATCGCCGAAGCCCACCGTCAGTGGGTTGCCCACGGCTGGGGCGAGGTCGCCGACGGCATGGCCGCGGTGACGTCGGTGATGCGGGCGCAGCAGATCATGATGGCGCGTGTCGAAGAGGTGCTCAAACCCTTCGGCCTGACGTTCGCCCGCTACGAACTGCTCACCCTGTTGCACTTCACCAAGGCCGGAGCGTTGCCGATGGCCAAGGCGAGTGCGCGACTCCAGGTACACCCGACGAGCGTGACCAATGCCGTCGATCGACTCGAGGCCGCGCATCTCGTGCGCCGCACCCCACATCCCAGCGACCGCCGCGCCACGCTCATCGAACTCACCGACGAAGGTCGTGCGCTGGCGATCCAGGCAACCGAGAAGCTCAACACCGAGGTGTTCGCGCGCCCGGGGATTCCGTCCGAACATATCGACACCTTGTTGCGGATACTCGCGACCATGCGCCACGACGCGGGCGATTTCGACACCGGGGGTTCGCCGTCGAAGTGGTGAGCGCGCGGCGGTAACACTTGCGGACCGCTCCGCACGGCTCGGTCACACGAACAGCAGACACGAAAAACGCCGCCCCACATCGGGGACGGCGTTTTCTCGTATCTCGTGTCCGTCTACGCGTGCTTGAAGTCCGGCGTGCGCTTCTCGACGAACGCCGCCATGCCTTCCTTCTGGTCGGCGGTGGCGAACGTCGAGTGGAACACCCGGCGCTCGAACCGCACGCCTTCGGCGAGGGTCGTCTCGAAGGACCGGTTGACCGCTTCCTTCGCCATGATCGCGGCCGGCAGCGACATCGACGCGATGGTGGTGGCGGCGTCGAGTGCGACCTCGAGCAGTTCGGCGGCCGGCACGACACGCGAGACGAGGCCCGCGCGCTCGGCTTCCTCCGCGTCCATGTTGCGGCCGGTGAGGCACATATCCATGGCCTTGGCCTTGCCCACCGCGCGGGTCAGGCGCTGCGAGCCGCCGATGCCGGGGATGACACCGAGCTTGATCTCCGGCTGACCGAACTTGGCGGTGTCGGACGCAATGATGAAGTCGCACAACATCGCCAGCTCGCAACCGCCGCCGAGCGCGTAGCCCGATACCGCGGCGATGATCGGGGTGCGGGCGGACGACAGCCGGTCCCAGTCGGAGAAGAAGTCCTCGGAGTACACCTCGGAGAAGGTCTTGGGTGCCATCTCCTTGATGTCGGCGCCGGCGGCGAACGCCCGCTCCGACCCGGTGAGGAGGATCGCACCGATCTCGCGGTCGGCGTCGAGTTCTTCGACCGCCGAGACCACTTCGCGCATCAACTGGGAGTTGAGTGCGTTGAGCGCCTTGGGCCGGTTGAGCGTGATGATGCCGACGCGGGCCTTGCGCTCGAGCAGGATGGTCTCGAAATCGGTCACTTGCTGTCCTCTGCGTTCGAGCGGTCACGAATGTCGTTGATGATGGCGGAGAAATCGAGTGCGCCACCACCCCCGGTGTTGAACCGATGATAGAGCTCGGCGGCGCGCAGCCCGAGTTCGGCCTCGACCCCGTTGGACCGCACCGCGTTCGACGCGAGCCCGAGATCCTTGTCCATGAGGGCCGCGGCGAAGCCCGGCTTGTAATCGTTGTTGGCCGGGGTCGTGGGCACCGGGCCGGGAACCGGGCAGTTGCTCGTCAATGCCCAGCACTGACCCGACGCGTTGGACGCGACGTCGAACAGCGCCTGGTTGTCGAGGCCGAGTTTCTCGCCGAGCACGAACGCTTCGCTGATCGCGATCATGGACACACCGAGGATCATGTTGTTGCAGATCTTGGCGGCCTGGCCGTTGCCCGAGCCGCCGCAATGGACGACCTTGCGGCCCATGACGTCGAGGAGCGGCTGCGCTGCGGCGAAGTCGTCCTCGCTGCCACCGACCATGAAGGCCAGAGTCCCCGCCGCGGCGCCGGCGACACCGCCCGACACGGGGGCGTCGACAGCGCGGTGACCGGCAGCCTGCGCACGACCGGCCGCCTCACGTGCATCGGCGACGTCGATCGTGGAGCTGTCGACGAAGAGCGTGTTCGGCTTTGCCGCGCCGAGGATCTCGTCGTAGAGATCGAGAACCAGCTTGCCGTTGGGCAGCATGGTGATCACGACGTCGGCCGTGGGGACGGCCTCGACTGCTGATCCCACGACGGTGATGCCGTTCTTCGTGGCCTCCTCCTGCGCGGCGGGCACGGGGTCGTACCCGGTGACCGGGTAGCCCGCCTTGGCGAGGTTCGCGGCCATCGGCCCACCCATGTGGCCGAGACCGAGGAAGGCGACGTTGGGAAGTTCACTCATCGGTCGTTCTCCTTCGGAGCGGCGAGGCCGAGTTCGAGCTCGCCGAGCGGCTGGAAGTATGCGTCGATGTCGGCGGCGGTGACATCGACGAGGGTCGGGGGCGACCACTGCGGGTTGCGGTCCTTGTCGACCACCTGGGCCCGGATCCCCTCGACGAGGTCGTGCGAGTTCAGCGACGCGGACGAGACCCGGAACTCTTCGTTCAGCACCTCTTCGAGACTGCCGAGCGTCCGTGCGTGCCGCAGCGAACGCAACGTGACCTTGAGCGCGACAGGCGATTTGGCAAGGATCTGCTCGGCGGTGGACCGTGCCTCGTCGACGTCACTGCTGCGCAGGCGCTCGACGATCTCCTCGACGGTGTCCGCCGAGTACGCCGCGTCGATCCAGTCGCGTTGCGCGAGCAACGTCGATTCCGGTGCGGGCCGGGAGTATTCGGCGAGTGCGTCGTCGACCGAACCGGTCTCGAGCGCTGCGACGAACTTGTCGAGGGCGTCGGACGGCACGAAGTGATCGGCGAAACCGAGCGCGATCGCGTCGCCCGCCTTCATCCGGCCGGTGGTCAGCGCGATGTGGGTGCCGATCTCCCCGGGTGTGCGCGAGAGCAGGTAGGTGCCGCCCACGTCGGGGATGAATCCGATGCCGGTCTCGGGCATCGCGATGCTCGAGCGTTCGGTGACGATCCGGACGTTGCCGTGCGCGGAGATGCCGACACCGCCGCCCATCACGATGCCGTCCATGATCGCCACGTACGGCTTGGGATAGCGACCGATCGCGGCGTTGAGGATGTACTCGTCACGCCAGAATTCCTGGGAGCCGGTACCGCCGTCGCGGGCATCGTGATAGATCGAGACGATGTCGCCACCGGCGCACAGTCCACGCTCCCCCGCACCGCGGACGACGACGGCGCGGACGGAGTCGTCGGCCGCCCACTCCGTGAGCGCCTCGGCCATCACGCGCACCATGTCGTGGTTGAGCGCGTTGATCGCCTTGGGCCGGTTGAGCGTGATGTGGCCCAGTCCGTTCTTCGCCTCGATGAGGACCTCGGGTTCCTGCCCCGTCATTGCGCTCCGTTCTGCGCTGCGGCCACCACGCTGCGCGCGACGACCACCCGCATGATCTCGTTGGTTCCTTCGAGGATCTGATGCACGCGCAGATCGCGCACGATCTTCTCGATCCCGTACTCGGCCAGGTAACCGTAGCCACCGTGGAGTTGCAGCGCATCGTTCGCGACCGCGAATCCGGCGTCGGTGGCGAAGCGCTTGGCCATCGCGCACAGTTCCACGACGTCGGGCGCCTCGTTGTCGAGGGCATCCGCTGCTCGCCACAACAGCGTGCGCGCCGCCTCGAGTTCGGTGCGCATGTCCGCCAGCCGGAACTGCAATGCCTGCGAGTCGAGCAACCGGTCGCCGAACGCCTTGCGTTCGGCGAGGTAGGCGACCGTCCGGTCCAGTGCCGCCTGGCCGCCGCCCACCGAACATGCGGCGATGTTGAGACGGCCACCGTTGAGGCCGTGCATCGCGATGCGGAAGCCACCGCCTTCCGTCCCGAGCAGGTTCGCGGCCGGCACGCGTGCGCCGTCCAGGATGACCTGGCGGGTGGGCTGCGCGTTCCAGCCCATCTTCTTCTCGTTGGCGCCGAACGACAGGCCCGGCGTGTCCTTCGGGACGATGAACGCCGAGATGCCGCGCGCGCCGGTGTCGCCGGTACGGGCCATCACGACGTAGACGTCGGAAGTTCCTGCGCCGGAGATGAACTGCTTGACGCCGGTGAGCACGTAGTCGTCGCCGTCGCGCACGGCCCTGGTGCTGAGCGCGGCGGCGTCGGATCCCGCGCCCGGTTCGGTGAGGCAGTAGCTTCCGAGGAACTCCATCGAACTCAGCTTCGGCACCCAGCGGTGCCGTTGCTCGTCGTCACCGAACTTGTCGATCATCCACGTGACCATGTTGTGGATCGAGATGTATGCGGCGATGGACGGGCATCCGGTGGCGAGTTCCTCGAAGATGCGGACGGAGTCGAGGCGGCGCAGCCCCGATCCGCCCACGTCCTCGCGGATGTAGATCCCGCCCATGCCGAGTGCCGCGGCCTTGCGCAGTACATCCACCGGGAAGTGCTTGTTCTGGTCCCATTCGACCGCGTGGGGAGCCAGGTACTCGGTGGCGAAGTCGCGGGCGGTGTCGCGGATCGCCCGGTCGTCGTCGCTGAGGGTGAACATCGGCGTGACCGCCTAGTCCATCGTCGGGATGACGAAGTGATCGGTGTCGGCGACGTGGGCGCCCTCGAGATCGCCCTCCTTGACACCGGACGGCCACCGCTGGGTGACGGTCTTGGTCTTGGTGTAGAAGCGGAAGGCGTCCGGTCCGTGCTGGTTGAGGTCGCCGAAGCCCGACGCCTTCCAGCCACCGAAGGTGTAGTACGCGATCGGCACGGGGATCGGCACGTTGACGCCGACCATGCCGACCTCGACGCGGGTGGTGAAGTCGCGGGCGGTGTCACCGTCGCGGGTGAAGATCGCGACGCCGTTGCCGTATTCGTGCTCGGTGGGCAGGCGCAGGGCTTCCTCGTAGTCGCGGGCACGCACGACCGTCAGGACGGGACCGAAGATCTCTTCCTTGTAGATCGACATGTCGGTGGTGACGCGGTCGAAGAGCGTTGCACCGGAGAAGAAGCCGCCCTCGTTGCCTTCGAGCACGAATCCGCGGCCGTCGACGACGAGTTCGGCGCCTTCCTCTACGCCCTTGGCGATGTAGCCGTGGACACGGTCGCGGGCGGCGGCGGTCACGAGCGGACCGAAGTCTGCCTTCTCGTCGAAGCTGGTGCCGATGCGGAGTTCGGCGATGCGTTCCTGGAGCTTGGCCACGAGGCGGTCGGCGGTCTCCTCACCAACGGGGACGGCCACCGACAGCGCCATGCAGCGCTCACCGGCGGAGCCGTACGCGGCGCCGACGAGCGCATCGGCGACCTGGTCGAGGTCGGCGTCGGGCATGATCACGGCGTGGTTCTTCGCGCCGCCGAAGCACTGCGCCCGCTTGCCGTTCTTCGCGGCGGTCTCGTAGATGTACTGGGCGATCGGCGTGGAGCCGACGAATCCGAGTGCCTTGACGCGGGGATCGTCGAGCAGGACGTCGACTGCTTCCTTGTCGCCGTTGACGACGTTGAACACGCCGGCGGGCAGTCCGGCTTCGAGGAAGAGTTCGGCCAGTCGCAGCGGCACGGACGGGTCGCGCTCGGACGGCTTGAGGACGAACGCGTTGCCGGACACGAGAGCCGGGGCGGCCTTCCACAGCGGGATCATCGCGGGGAAGTTGAACGGGGTGATGCCCGCGACCACGCCGAGCGGCTGCCGCATCGAGTACACGTCGATCCCGGTGCCGGCCGACTCGGTGAATTCACCCTTGAGCAGGTGCGGAGCGCCGAGCGCGACCTCGACGACCTCGAGACCGCGCTGGATGTCGCCCTTCGCGTCGGGGATCGTCTTGCCGTGCTCGCTCGAGAGCAGCCGGGCGAGTTCGTCCATGTTGTCCTGGGCGAGCTGGAGGAATCGCATCAGGACGCGAGCGCGCTTCTGCGGGTTCCACGACGCCCATTCCTTCTGCGCCACGGCGGCGTTGGCGATGACGTCCTCGACCTCGGAGCGGCCGGCGAGCGGAACACGCGCCTGGACCTCGCCGGTGTTGGGGTCGAAGACGTCGGCGAAACGGCCGGAGGTGCCGGAGACATGCTTGCCCCCGACGAAGTGGGTCAGTTCTCGGATGCTCATGCGCGAACCCGTCCTTTGCTCGATAGTGGTGGCTGTGTCAGGGCAGCCGGGAGTTCCAAAGTCTTCGCTCATCCTATAGTTGGAAGTCCACGTATGTCCAGGGTCACACCTCGTCGGCTACACTCCGCATCATGACCCGCGGGCCGAGGAACAGCACCGATGCGCTGGCCTTCCTGCTGCTGTGGGCTCTTTTCTCTCTGCTCGCGGTCTCTCCCGCACTCCCCGGAGACAGCCTCGCCTCGATGCTGGCAGGGTTTCTCGTCACCGTCGTCGTGGTTGCCGCGCTGATCGTCCGGCGCGCCGACGACCTGCTGTTCGGACTGTCCCGAACCCCGCGCGGCCCCACCGTCGAGGAACAACGTCTGCGCGGCGCGTTCCGGCGACAGTCACATCCCGATACGGCCGGTCGCCCGCGACCCAGAGCACCCGGCCCCGGTGCAGGGGCCGCGACGTCTCTCTTCATCTGACCGGTCCCTGCTTCCTCGCGACCACACTCTTCACGAGGAACACCGGGAGTCCCTGTGCCCAGAGCTTTCCCCCGCGGCGCGACGCGGCGCGGTAGTCACGTTCTCTCCGTCCGCGACGCGGAACGCCGATTCGGCGACCTGCTCGTGTTCACCGCGGTGCACTTCGACGTCGCCGCCGGCGAATGCTGCGCTGTCACCGGCGCAAACGGTGCCGGAAAGTCCACACTGCTGCGATGCATCGTGGGCTCCGACCGCCTCGATCGGGGCGCTGTCACGATCGACGGCGTGGTGGGCGATGAATCCTCCCCCGACCACCGAGCAGCAGTGGCATCCGTCGTCGGCGACGTCGCGACGTTCGCGCATCTGACGGCCCACGAACACCTGCAACTCGTCGCCCTCGCTCACGGAATGCACGATCCCGCGGGTCAGGCGACCCGGACGCTGTCCGAACTGGGACTGGCCGGAGCATCCGGGCAGCTGCCCGTCACCCTGTCCAGCGGTCAGCGCCGCCGCTTGGCGCTGGCGTCGGCGTTCGTCCGTCCGCGCCGGTTGCTGGTACTCGACGAACCCGAGCAGCATCTCGATCACGACGGCCGATCCTGGCTCGCACACCGTCTCGTCAAGGAGAAGAACGAAGGGTGCGCGGTCGTCCTCGCCTCGCACGACCCGGACCTGGTCGCCGCGGTCGCCGACCACGTCGTGGACGCAGACTCGTGGCGTTGACGGAACCGCGTCCGGCGGTCCCGGCGGCCGGCACGCTCCGGGACATGCGACGGCGGTTCGGCCGCAGCCAAGCACCCCGAACCGACCTGATCGGCACGGCTGTCCTGTCCGTGCTCGGTATCTATGTCGTCGCCGGGCTCGCCTGGTGGGTCGCCACCCGCTCGCCGGCCGCGCTCGTCGACGCGGTGTCCGCAGCCACCGGAGCGTCGTGGGATACCGCGTCCTGGAATCCGGGCTGGGCGTGGGTAGCCGGTAGCGCCGCGGTCGCCGCAGGTGTCGGGGCAGCGCGAGCGCTCGGACCCCTGACCTCGAGTGCGGAGCGCGCGTTCTGGTTGTTGTCGACCCCGGTGGATCGGGCGGCATTGCTCCGTCCCACCGTGTGGGCGGTACTCGCCGCCGGAGCGGGGACGGGAGCGGCCGCCGGACGGTTGGCCGCTTTCGCCGGCATCGTGGAGTTCTGGCCACCCCTTGCCGTCTCGGGTGCGCTCGGGGGCGTCGGCGTGGCATCGCTAGCAGTGCTCGTGCAAGCCAGGGTATTTCCTGTTCGCACCCTCCCCGCAATGCAGTACGCATCGATCGTACTGGGAGTAAGTGTCGCGGCGACATGCGCGACGGGAACGGTCGTGCCGGTGTTCGTGACCTGGCTTCCGGTCGTCGCCGTCGCACTGCCCGTCGCCGTCATATGCTGCGCCGCCCTTCTTTTCTGCGGCCGCATCACGGCAGCGGAGTTGGACGACCGCGCCGAGATCGCGGGGGCAGCCCGCACGTCCCTGGTGGGGCTCGATCCCACGATCGTCGTCGGCGTCCACGACGCCCGCGCCTGGAAACGGGTCGCATCCCGGCGGTCACGGGCATTGCCACCCGGCCGGACTCGTGCGCTCGTCCGGGCCGACCTGCTCCGGAATCTGCGCAGGCCGTCTCCGTTCGCGGCGACGGCCGTCGTCGTCGGCTGCGCCTGGATCCTCGGCGCGACTGCATCCCCGGTCGTGGCGGCATGGATCCAGCTTGCGGCCGTGTTCGTGGCGACGCTCATGTTCAGTAGTGGACTACGGGATCTGGCGGGAATGCCGGAACTCCGCGCGATGCTCGGCGCAGCGGATCGCGATCTCTATTGCCCTCTGGCGGTGGTACCGGCGTGTGCCGCCGCAGTGGTGACGGTGATGACGGCGCCGGTGACGGGATGGTCACCGATCGTCGGCGTGCTCGTCGCCGCCGGTGCCTGCATCGCCACCTACCGGATGCGTACGCGCCTGCGCACCGGATACGACGGCCTCATCCTGGAGACGGCAGTCGGTCAGGTGCCCGTCGACTTGGTTCGACAGTGGCTCCGCGGACCGGATTACCTCATCGCCACGGGACTGCTTCTGGCGCTGATCCTCTGAAACCCTCGGGCACCGCACGCAACTGCTGCAGCGGCGTCAGCGCATCCGGCGGTAGAGATCTTCGAGGTCGGTCATCGCGCGGATGACGACGGCTTCGTCCGTGCCCCCGGCTCGCAACGCGCGACGCAACAGCATCGGGTCGAGGTCTTCGAGCGCGGGCCGGAATCGTTCCGACGGAAGATCGGGCAGTTCGGTGTCCTCGCCGTAGAAGTCGCCCGTGTCGGGGGCGTTGTCGACACCGCCGATCAGCGTCCCCAGATCGACACCGCGCAGGGTGAGAACGGCGAGGGGCTTGTCGTCGATGTGCTCGGCGAGCAGATACGCCACGGCGGCGGCGTGCTTACACGGCCAGCCGTCGTCGGGGCAGGTGCAGTCGAAATCGAGTTCGCCCGCGCGTCGCGGCAGCAGCAGTGGCCCGAGTTCTTCGGGGAGCACCCCCGCGGCCAGTCGTGCCAGCACACCGGGTGAGGCTCGCACCTCCCGGATCAGTTCCTCGACGGCGTCGTCGTCGAGGCGTCGCACGGTCACCGTCGAGGTGAACGGTCGCAGCTGACTGCCCTGGACCTCCCCGACCGCGGCGCCGGGCTCGATCCGCATCGAGACCACCTGCCCGGACCGCGCGTAGGCGCGACCCCGCGTCAGCCGGCCTTTGTCGGCCACCTGTTCCATGGTCGCGATCAGCTCTTTCGACCACCAGCTGCGGCCGATCGCGCCGCGCTTGGTGCGGGTCTCGACCCGGTTGTCGAGCGCCATCAGTCACCCACCGCTTCGTCGCCGAGGGACAGCAGGGAATGCAACTGGTCGGTAGACAACTCGGTGATCCAGTTCTCCCCCACCCCGATCGCCAGGTCGGCCAGTTCCTGTTTGCCGGTGAGCATTTCGTCGATCCGCTCCTCCACGGTGCCCACGCACACGAGTTTGCGCACCTGGACGTTGCGCTGCTGGCCGATACGGAACGCCCGGTCGGTGGCCTGGTTCTCCACCGCGGGGTTCCACCACCGGTCCAGGTGCACAACGTGATTGGCGGCGGTCAGGTTCAGGCCCGTGCCACCGGCTTTGAGCGAGAGCAACATGATGGGCGGCCCGTCGTCGCCCTGGAACCGCGCCACCATGTCGTCGCGTTTCGTCTTGGTCACCCCACCGTGCAGGAACGGCACCGTCGTCGCGAACCGCTCCGCGAGATAGGGCGCGATGAGCTCCCCGAACTCGCGGAACTGCGTGAACAGCAGGACTTTCTCGCCGTCGGCGAGCACGGACTCCACGATGTCCTCGACCAGTCCGAGCTTGCCCGAGCGGTGTCTGCCACGTCGCATCACCGGCGAACCGTCGCCGAGGTAGTGCGCCGGATGGTTGCACACCTGCTTGAGCCGGGTCAGGGCGGCGAGGACTGCGCCCTTGCGGGCCATACCTTCCTTGTCGCGGATCTTGCGCATCATGTCGTCCACCACGGCGCGATAGAGCGCAGCCTGTTCGGCGGTGAGGTTGGCGCGGACCGTCTGCTCGAACTTCTCCGGAAGATCGGAGATCACGTCCGGGTCGGTCTTGACACGTCGCAGCACGAACGGCGCCGACAACGCCCGCAGTCGCGCGGCCGCCACCGGGTCGTGGTCGCGTTCGATGGGCACAGCGAATCGCGCGCGGAACGAGGCCGCACTGCCGAGCAACCGGGGATTCGCGAAATCGAGAATCGACCGCAGTTCTTCGAGCCGGTTCTCGACCGGCGTACCGGTGAGGGCGATGCGGTGGGCCGCCGGGATCGCCCGGGTGGCGCGCGACTGTGCGGTCGCGGTGTTCTTCACGTGCTGCGCTTCGTCGAGAACAACACGGCGCCACGGCAATTCGGCAAGCTGCGCGACGTCGCGGGCAGCGATGGCATAGGTGGTGACGACCAGTTCACCGGCGGCGACCGCCGCGGCCAGGGCCTCCCCCTTCAGCCGCTGCGCGCCGTGATGGACGTAGACGCGCAGATCCGGGACGAACCGCTCCGCCTCCCGCTGCCAGTTGCCGACCACCGACATCGGGCACACGAGGAGCGTGGGCGCACCCGCGGGAGCAGTTTCGCGTTCGTGTGCGAGCAGTGCCAGCACCTGCACGGTCTTGCCGAGCCCCATGTCGTCGGCGAGGACCGCGCCGAGTCCGAGCCGGCTCATGAACGCGAGCCATTCGAGTCCGCGCTGCTGGTAGGGCCGCAACTCCGCCACGAGTCCGGCCGGCGGTGTGATCTCCTCCGGCTGTGCCTGCCCGTCGAGCAATGTCTCGACCCAACCGGACGCGGCGATGTCGGTGACCTCGACGGGCGGGGCGTCTTCCCCGGTGAATTGCGCGAACAGCGACCCGAGAGTGGCATCGCGTTCCGAATGCGCCGTGACGAAGCGGGCGGCCCGTGCGAGTGCCTCGGCGTCGGCGCGCACCCACTTGCCGCGCAGCTTGACCAGGTCGCTGTTCGCCGCGACCAGTTCGTCCATCTCGGCCCGGGTGAGCAACATGTCGCCCACCGCGAGCTGCCATTCGTACGACACGATCGCACTCATGCCGACGACGCTGTCGTCGGCGCTGACCGGCGCGACGGGCGAGTCGACCTGGAGGCGCAGGGACGGATCGACTGTCGCCCAGGCTCGCGGCAGCAGCAGCGCCACGCCTGCGGCCTGCAACGCCCGGGCACCGTGTTCGACGAGGTCGATCACCACCGGGGTGGGCAGCAGCAGGTCGAGGGTGTCGATGTCGCGTGGCACGTCCTGGAGCCGTGGGTAGGCGGTGATCGCCGCGCCGAGCTTGCGGATGGCGATCTGCAGAAGATGGGGGTCGGTGCCGTCCACGGTCACCGGCACGGGCGCCTGTCCCTCCGCGCGCAGGCACACTTCCAGCCGCCACAACGCGGCCACACCGATGTCGCCCTCGTCGTCGGTGTCCTCCGGTTCGACGAGACGCAGAACCAGGTCGGGTTCGTAACCGGCGAGGCTCGCCCGCCACTCGTCCAGCGCATCCGCCATCCGTTGCGTGCCACGGGGGTGGGGTCGGCCTTCCGCGAGGGCGGCGACCAGCGGGTGCAGGGATGTCGAAGACCCGTGCAGGGTGCGGACGATCGGGTCGGTGAGTTCGGCACACATGTTGTCGAGCAACGCCGTCGGACGACCGAGTTGCCGCTGGACGGGGGGCATCGCCGCGGCGAGTTCCGCCGACCACGCCCGTGTCTTCTCGCCGCCGAGCAACTGCCACCGCGCCCACCACTGCTTCTCCGCGCGGACGAGTTCGGGGGCGACCCGGCCCGCCTGCGCCCACCGCTCGATGCCGTGGGCCACGTGGGCGAGGTAGCGCAGATCGCCCGCGACACCGTTCGGGCGTCGCGGGAGATCGAGCAGGAGAACGGCCGCGTCGGGTGGTGCCACGGCGACCGCCGGCAGCACACGCGGCGCGGTGTCACCGGGGAGGGTCAGCTCGACGCGGTGCCGGAAGGGCCGGTCGATCCAGCGCCGCAGAGCCGACGGCAACACGTCGTCGTCGGCTTCGACCGCGGGATCACGCCACAGCATCAGGCCTGATCCCGGTGACCACAGCCCGTGCAACATGCCCTCCATGGTGCCAGCCGCCCGCGGCGCGGCTCATGGGAGGGTTGGCGCGTCGAACGAACTGCCGGTCAACGGAGAGGGATCGGGGGACACTGGTCGGCACACGTCCGAAAACTCCAGGAGCCGCGATGTCCATTCTGGTGCAGGTTCTCGAACAGACGCCGAGCACGCGTACGCCGTGGGAACAGGTCAAGTACGGGTTCGTCGACTGGGATCACGTGACCACGCTTCGTCTCGACGGTCGTTGCGGTGTGTGGCTCGACGGCACCAAGCAGGGCGAGTCGCACCGGCTCGCCACCACCGCGTCGTCGCAGGAAGCGATCTTCTTCCTGCTCAACATGTTCGAGAAGATCGCGGAGTGTGCCGAATCCGGCGGGTCGTGGATCGTCGGGCACGACGGTGCCACGGTCGGGTCGATCAGCGCGGCGCGGTTCCCGGCACGACCCGGCGAGTGACGTCGCAGATCTAGCCGGCGTCCTCGAGTTCCTCGGCGTCGAGGCAGACCTGCGCGAGGTCGTCGAGCGGGAGTTCCAGTGCACGTGCCAATGCCGCGACGGTGACGAATCCCGGCGTCGCAAGCCTGCCGGTTTCGATCTTGCGCAGCGTCTCCGGCGAGATTCCTGCCGCTTCGGCGACGTCGGCGAGGGTGCGGTCGCGCCGCGCCTCGCGGAGGAGCGCACCGAGGCGTTTACCTGCAGCAAGCTGTTGCGGGGACAACGGGAGACGCACCATGGCTTCGAGCGTATCCGAGACGCCACAAGGCCGGGGTCCGGTATGAGAATACCAACCTCGTGCCGTTCTGGTATTTTTATACCGGAACTCACGAACCCTTCCGGAAGGACACGAGCGGTGCTCGAACTGAAGACCCCGCGAGAGATCGACGCGATGCGCACCACCGGCGCGTTCATCGCCGGCCTCCTCGACGATCTCGCACACAGGGCGGCGCCTGGGGTCAATCTCCTCGACCTCGAACAGCGGGCACGCGACCTGATCGCCGACCGGGGCGCGGTCTCCTGTTACTGGGACTACTCACCCTCGTTCGGACGTGGCCCGTTCCGCAATGTCATCTGCCTGTCGGTGAACGACGCTGTGCTGCACGGACTGCCGCACGACTACGTGCTGCAGGACGGGGACGTGCTCTCCATGGACATCGCCGTGTCGATCGACGGATGGGTGGCCGACTCCGCGCGCACCGTCGTCGTCGGGACCGAAAGGCCCGAGGATCGCCGGTTGATCGAGTCCACCGAAGTCGCCCTCGCAGCGGGCATCGCCGCAGCGCAGGCCGGAAACCGCCTCGGCGACATCTCGGCGGCCATCGGAGCCGTCGCCGCCGAATACGGCTACCCCGTCAACACCCAGTTCGGCGGCCACGGTCTCGGCCGCACCATGCACGAAGACCCGCACGTCTCCAACTCCGGCCGTGCCCGTCGCGGCCTCGTTCTGCGTCCGGGCCTGACCCTCGCCCTCGAGCCGTGGTGGACCCCGACGACGGACGAGATCGTCTTCGACCCCGACGGCTGGACGATCCGTTCCGCCGACGGTTCGCGCACCGCACACAGCGAGCACACCATCGCGATCACCGAGGACGGCCCGCGGATCCTCACCGCACCGGCCGAGCAGTAGTCGCTCCATTATCCCGGCTCAGCGGCCAGGAGTCGAATGCGACTGCTGCGCCGCCCGATCCGGTTACACGGGAAGGTTGCGCGGAATCCACTCCGGGTCGCGCTTCTCCATGAAGGCGCGCATCCCTTCCCGCGGTTCGGGCGACGTCTCGAGCGAACCGAACATCGTCTGGTAGTCGATCTGCCCGTAGCGCTCGTTGAGCATGCGCTTGACCTGAGCGCGCGCGAGCGGCGCCGTCTGGAGGACCTCGCGCGCGGCGGTCAGCGCGGCCTCACGCAACTCGTCGTGCGGCACCACGCGCGAGATCACTCCGAGCCGCAGGGCCTCTGCGGCGTCGAAACGTCGCGCCGAGAGGATCAGGTCGCGGGCCGCCGCGATCCCGACATGAGCCGGCAGCGCCGCCGCGAACGTGGCGTCGGGGATGCCGCGCAGCAGTTCGGGTACGCGGAAGGTTGCCCGCTCGCTCGCGACGGCAATGTCCGACATCATCGCGACGAGCAGTCCACCCGCCTGACAGATGCCGTTGACCGCCGAGATGACCGGCGCCCGGCTGTCGCGGATGGTCAGGAACGGCACCACGTCGTTGCCGGCGAGACCTTCGGGCAGGTCGTCTCCGGGCTCGGAGCGACCGCCGAGGTCACCACCGGGCGCGAATACGTCGTCCACGCCCGTGATGACGAGCGCGGCGAGGTCGGGGTCGCTGTTGACCAACCGCACCGCCCGTTTGAGTCCGTAGTACATCGCGGGGGTGAATGCGTTGCGGGCCGCGGGCCGGTCGATGATGCACCAGCCGATCGCGCCTTCCCGCTCGAATCTCAAACCACCGGCACTGAGGTCGTCTCCCATGTCCGGAGCATATACGATTCTCCCAAAATGAGAATGGTATGTTCGGGCGATCCCGGAGCGCCTCCGAACGCCGGGACTACGGTGGAAGGATGCTTGCGCGCATCACCAAGGACACCCGGCTGTGCATCTCCCTGTCGGCTCGACCCAGCAACATCGGCACCAGATTCCACAACTATCTGTACGACGAACTCGGACTCGACTTCGTCTACAAGGCGTTCGCGCCCACGAACATCGAGGACGCGGTCGCGGGGATCCGGGGACTCGGCATTCGCGGCGCAGGGGTGTCGATGCCCTTCAAGGAAGCGGTGCTGCCCCTCGTCGACGTTCTGCACGATTCCGCACGCGCCATCGAATCGGTCAACACGATCGTCAACGACGACGGCGCGCTGCACGCGTACAACACCGATTACCAGGCGGTCACCGATCTGCTCGTAGCTCACGGCGTGGATTCCTCACTGCCGGTGACGATCACCGGAAGCGGCGGTATGGCCAAGGCGGTCACCGCCGCGCTACGGCACAGCGGGTTCACCGAAGGAGTGGTGGTCGCGCGCAACGAACGGACGGGTCGTCCGCTCGCCCGCAAGTACGGGTACGAATGGCACGCGGACGCCGAGGCGGCGCGGCCGGGATTGCTGGTCAACGCGACGCCCGTCGGGATGGCCGGTGGGCCGGACGCCGATCGCCTGCCCGTCCCCGAAGAGGTCGTCGCCGCGGCCGCGGTCGTGTTCGACGTCGTCGCGGTGCCGCCCGAGACGCCGCTGGTGCGATTCGCCCGCGAGCAGGGCATTCCGGTGATCACCGGCGACGAGGTGATCGCGCTTCAGGCAGCACTGCAGTTCGCGCTGTACACGGGAGTCACCCCCACCCCCGATCAGGTGCGCCGCGCGTCCGAATACTCGCGCTCCTGAGCGGGGGCAGGGCGTGCCAGTGCCGTGACGAAGGCGCGGAGGATCAGATCGTGCCCGTGGCTTCGAGGCCGTCGAGAGCCACGTTCGCCGCGCCGAAGGCCGCGTTCATCGCCGACCGGGTCAGCTCGTGCGTGTCCGGGTCCTGGAGGCCGAAGTTGTTGACCCAAGCGGACGTTCGCGCGGACTGGAACATGAGTGTCGTCGTCTCCGTCTCGCCCACCAGGTCACCGACGAACCAACCGGTGAAGAAGTCGTGCAGAGCCGTTCCGTACGTGGCTTCGAACTCGTCGGCGATGACGGGCGCGGCGTCGACCAGTGCGCCGCCGAAGGTGTAGAAGTCGGCCTTGTGGTCGGGGGTGGAGCCGATGGTCACGAGTGCCTCGGGGAAATCGATCACGAGGTGCGCGACGATCGCGCCGACCAGCACGCGCCCCGGACTGCGGTCGCATCGCTCGGTCTCGGCGAACGCCTCGGCCCAGTGCGCCGCGGGGGTTCCGCCGGTGACGTATTCGTGGAAATTGGTCAGGTACAAGCGCACGACCTCGACCGCGAGCGCAGTCGCCCACTCCGGGTCGTCGTAGATACCGGAGTCCAGCGTCGGTCCGGTGAGTTCGAGGATCTCGTCGAAGGCGAGTGCGAAGGTGCCCCGGTAGTCGTCGCTGCGGGAGAGCACCTCCCGCAACTCGGCGATCCGGGCCCGTGCGTCGTCGAACGTCTCGATCCCCGCGGGATCCGTGAGCGCAGCGATATCGGCGACCGGTGTGGCCGACACACATGCCGAGGCAACGGCATCCGTGGGCACGGCGGAAGCAGTGGGCGCCGCCGACGCAGCGGGCGCTGCCGCGACCGTTGCTGCCAGGGCCGCAGCACTCAAGGACAGGGCGACTCTTCTCCGTGTCATTCGTGTGAAATGCGCCATTCTTCCGAATCTACACAGGACACGGAGAAGGGAACGATCGCGGCATCGGCGCGCACAGCGCCGGCGGACCGCCGGATCAGTTCCCCGTCGCCACGGGCCTCCGAGGATCGGCCGACCACTGCGACCACGACCCCGGATACAGCGCCGCGTCGATCCCGACGATCGCGAGCGCGGCGATCTCGTGGGCCGCGTGGATTCCCGAACCGCAGTAGACGGCCACGTCACCGCCGGTCACCCCGAGCCTCTCGAACCGCGCCGCCAACTGGTCCGGCGGGCGGAACGAGCCGTCCTCCCGGAGGTTTTCGGTGGTCGGCGCACTGACCGCTCCGGGAACATGTCCGGCGCGGTGATCGACAGGTTCCTCGTCGCCGCGGAAACGCTCGGACGCACGCGCATCGAGCAGCACCCCGTGCGACGGAAAACGCGCCACCTCGTCGGTGCCCACGGTCGGCAGATGTCCGGCGCTCAACGACACGTTCCCCGGATACGGGTGCTCCCCCGGACCCGCGGCCACATCGTGCCCGCCCGCACTCCACGCCTGTAGCCCGCCGTCGAGCAGGCGCACATCGGTCAGCCCCGCCCAGCGCAGCAACCACCATGCGCGTGCGGCCGCGAGCCCGCCGGACGCGTCGTACGCGACAACCGGGTCGCCATCGGAGATGCCCCACCGTCGCGCCGCCTGTTGCAGGTGCGCGATATCGGGAAGGGGATGGCGGCCGAGTTCGAGCGACGGCGGATCGGCCAGTTCGGAGTCGAGGTCGACGTAGACCGCTCCGGGAATGTGTCCCCGGTAGTAACGCTCGATTCCGTGGGTGTCGCCGAGAGCCCACCTCACATCGAGCAGTACCGGAGGCTTGCCGAGTTCGATCAACTGCGCCAGGTCGGACGCCGAGACGAGCACGTTGGTGTCGGGCATGTTTCGATCCTGGCACGGAACATGATCGGTGCGCATCACCATGCGCGATCCGGCACAATGCCGCTGCGTGACCGAACCGCCGCTGCACGACCCGTCTCCGCCCGAAGGTGCGTCGGCACCGATCTCGCGACCGATTTCCGCGGGAGTGGTGACCGCCCTCGTCGGTTTCACCAGTTCCTTCGCCGTCGTGCTCACGGGCTTGCGCGCGGTGGGTGCCTCGCCCACCGAAGCCGCATCGGGGCTCGTTGCGTTGTGCCTGACCCAGGGTCTGGGCATTCTCTGGCTGTCGCGCCGGTTCCGAACTCCCATCACGCTCGCATGGTCCACTCCCGGCGCGGCGCTGCTCGCCGGTGCAGGCGTGGTGGCCGGGGGATGGCCTGCGGCCGTGGGCGCCTTCGTCGTCGTAGGCGCGGCAATCGTGGCTACGGGTCTGTGGCCCTTCCTGGGACGACTGATCGCATCCATTCCCACATCCCTCGCGCAGGCGATGCTCGCGGGCATCCTCGTCCCGTTGTGCCTGGCCCCGGTCACCGCGCTGGCCGAATCCCCCGCGGTGATCGCGCCGGTGGCACTGGTATGGCTGCTGCTCCAACGCGTGCGACCCCGCTGGGCGGTTCCGGGTGCGTTCGCCGCGGCGGCGGTGGTGATCGTCGTGCATCTCGTCCGTACCGGGACGGCGGTGACGCCGGCCGAACTCGTCCCCCGCATCGAACTGACGGCACCCGCCTGGACGTGGCAGGCGCTGCTGGGGATCGCGCTGCCGCTCTACATCGTGACGATGGCGTCGCAGAACATTCCGGGTACGGCAGTGCTGAACTCGTTCGGCTATCCGACACCCTGGCGTGCGGTGATGACGGTGACCGGCCTCGGCACGCTGGTAGGTGCTCCGGCGGGTGGTCACGCGGTCAACCTGGCCGCCATCAGTGCCGCGCTCGCAGCCGCGCCCGATGCCGACCCCGACCCGCGGCGCCGCTGGGTCGCGGCGTGGTCCGCGGGGTGGTCGTACCTGGTACTCGCGATGTGTTCGGCCGGGTTGGCCGCGCTGGTCGCGCAGGCACCTGCGGGTGTGGTCGAGACGGTTGCCGGCCTCGCTCTGCTGGCGACACTCGGCGGCGCACTCTCCGCCGCCCTGGGCGATCTGCACGGGCGCGAGGCGGCAGTGGTGACCTTCCTCGTCGCGGCATCCGGATTGTCGATATTCGGTGTCGGTTCTGCATTCTGGGCGTTGTTGGTCGGACTTGCCGTCCGGAGAGCACTATCGTCGAAGGGTGAGCAACTGTCAGCCGACGAGACCCGCCGCACAGCCTGATCCGGAACAGTTCCCGGTGCTCTGGCCCATGCAGACACGCTGGGCCGACAACGACCACTACGGCCACGTCAACAACGTCACCTATTACTCGTACTTCGACTCCGCGGTGAACGGTTGGCTCATGGCCACGACCGGGGTCGACATCCGGGAACTCGACGCGATCGGAGTGGTCGCGGAGACCTCGTGCCGCTACCTCTCCGAGCTGTCGTTCCCCGACCGGCTCCAGGTCGGTCTCGCGGTCCACAGGCTCGGCACCAGCTCCGTCACCTACTCGCTCGCCATCTTCCGCGAGGCGGACGGCACGCTTCAGCCCGCGGCGACCGGCCGCTTCGTGCACGTCTACATCGACATACAGACCCGGCAGCCGGTGCCGATTCCCGAACAGATCCGGAAAGCTGTGATGCAGTTGGTCACCTCTCCCGGGACCTAGCCCTCACCCGCCGATCCTCGCAGCTCTCCCTCCCCGGCGGCGCGCCGGAGGAGCGGCCCGGTGCGATGTGGCACCAGTTCGCGCATCACGAGTGACATGTCGGTGCGTTCGACGCCGGGAATCCCGAGGATGCGTTCCGCGAGCCGGTACAGGTCGTCGGCGTCGCGGGCGACGATCTTCACGGACAGGTCGATGGGGCCGGTGACCCCGTACACCTCGGTGACCTCGGGAATCCCGGCAAGCTCGTCGACGACCGCGTCGAGGCGGTGCTGGTCGACGCGGGTGGAGACGTAGGCAGCGAGCGGGTATCCGAGCGCGACGGGATCGACGCGCCGCTCGAACGAGGCGAGCACCCCTTCGGCCTCCCACCGGCTCAGCCGCGCCTGAACCGTGTTCCGGGAGAGGCCGAGCCGCTGCGACAACTCGACACCCGTGGCGCGCGGTGTGCGCGCGAGCTCGAGCAGCAAGCGTGCGTCGGTACCGTCCAAACTGGTCATTCTCCGCAGTCTGCCATTCGGACGGGTCCTTCGACTGTGCTTCCTGCACACTCCGCCGGGCATCGATTGCGCACGCGTCCCGCAGGTGGATGATGTGAGGTACACCACTCACACTCCGGCGCGGCTCACCCGGCTCACCCGGACGACACCCACGAGGTGACCCGATGGTTGTACCCACGACCCACCCTGTCCAGTTGATCCAGCCCGACGGGCAACGCGTCCACAACCCCGCCTACAGCGCGCTGGTCGCCGATATCGGACCTGCCCGGCTCCGCGACCTGTATCGCGACCTGGTGGTCGTCCGTCGCCTCGACACCGAAGCCACCGCATTGCAGCGACAGGGCGAACTCGGGCTCTGGGCGCCGATGACCGGGCAGGAGGCCGCCCAGGTCGGCTCCGCCCGCGCGCTCGACCCCGACGACTACGTTTTCACCAGCTACCGCGAGCACGCCGTCGCATGGTGTCGCGGCGTCGACCCCGCAGATATGACAGCGCTGTGGCGCGGCTGCGCCCACTCGGGTTGGAACCCCGCCGACGTCAACATGACCAACCCCGCGATCGTCGTCGGTGCGCAGGGCCTGCATGCGACCGGCTACGCGATGGGAGCGAAACTCGACGGCGCCGACATCGCCACGATCGTCTATTTCGGTGACGGCGCCACCAGCCAAGGCGACCTGTCGGAGGCCCTCGGGTTCGCGGTCGGGTGGGGTGCCGGCGTCGTGTTCTTCTGCCAGAACAACCACTGGGCGATCAGCGCACCCACCCAGTTGCAGAGCCCGGTTCCGCTCGCCCAGCGCGCCGCCGGATTCGGGATGCCCGCCGTGCAGGTCGACGGCAACGACGTGCTCGCCGTCCTCGCGGTCACCCGTCAGGCCGCCCGGCACGCCCGCGAAGGCTCGGGTCCCTTCTTCGTCGAAGCGCTCACCTACCGGATGGGACCGCACACGACCTCGGACGATCCGGGCCGGTACCGCGCCCCCGCCGATCTCGAGGCATGGAAGGCCCGCGATCCGGTGGACCGGCTGCGGCGCCTGCTCGAACGCGAGAACCTCGTCGATCAGGCGTTCTTCGACCACGTGGACACCGCCGCCGGGGCCGCGGCGATGCGGCTACGCCGCGGCACCATCGAACTTCCCGACCCGGACCCGTTGACGATGTTCGACCACGTCTACGCCACCGACCATGACCTGCTCGCGCAGGAACGCGCCGGATACGCCGGCTATCTCGCGAGCTTCACCGCCACCGACGAGGAGGCTGCGCGATGACCACCACCACGACCACGACCATGGGGCTCGGCGCCGCCCTCAACGCGGGATTGCGCCGCGCGCTCGAACAGGACCGCAAGGTGATCATCATGGGCGAGGACGTCGGCCGCCTCGGCGGCGTCTTCCGGGTCACCGACACCTTGCAGAAGGACTTCGGCGAGGCGCGGGTGATGGACACTCCCCTGGCCGAATCGGGCATCGTGGGAACAGCATTCGGAATGGCGCTGCGCGGCTACCGCCCGGTGTGCGAGATCCAGTTCGACGGCTTCGTCTACCCCGCGTTCGACCAGATCGTCTCGCAGGTCGCGAAGATCCACTATCGCACTGCCGGCGCAGTGACCGCGCCGCTGACCATCCGCATCCCCTACGGCGGCGGAATCGGTGCGGTCGAACATCATTCGGAGTCGCCGGAGGCATACTTCGCCCACACCGCGGGTCTTCGTGTGGTCAGCCCGGGCAGCCCCTCGGACGCGTACTGGATGATCCAGCAAGCCGTCGCACTCGACGACCCCGTGGTCTTCCTCGAACCGAAACACCGGTACTGGGAACGCGGTGAGGTCGACGTGGACGGCGAGCCGGACCTTCCGCTCGACCGCGCGCGCGTCCTCCGCGCGGGAAGCGATGTCACCGTCGTGACGTTCGGCGCGATGGTGCCACCGGCGCTGCAAGCGGCGGACATCGCGGCCACCGAAGGACAGTCCCTCGAGGTGATCGATCTCCGGTCGCTCTCCCCCATCGACTTCGACACCGTCGAGGAATCCGTGCGCCGCACCGGCCGCCTGGTGGTCGTGCAGGAGGCACCCGTGTTCTGCGGTATCGGTGCCGAGGTCGCCGCGCGCATCGCCGAACGATGCTTCTACCAACTCGAAGCGCCCGTGTTGCGCGTCGGCGGGTTCGACATCCCGTATCCGCCCGCCAAGCTCGAATCGCACCACCGGCCGGACCCCGACCGGATCCTCGCCGCAGTGGATCGCGCACTCGCGTCATGACGCAAGGAGAGACGATGTCGCAGGCCGTCGAGGAGTTCCGTCTGCCGGATCTCGGGGAAGGGCTCACCGAGGGTGAGTGGGTGTCGTGGTCCGTCGAGGTCGGCGACCGGCTCGAGCTCAATCAGGTCATCGGCGAGGTGGAGACGGCGAAGGCGACCGTCGAGTTGCCGTCGCCGTTTGCGGGTACCGTCGCCGAACTCCTCGCCGCGCCGGGCGAAACGATCCCGGTGGGCAGCCCGCTGCTCCGGATCGCGGTCGGCGCCGCGGTCCCCGGGGACGCACAGGCCGAAGCCCCCTCTCCCGGCGCAACTTCCGAAGCACGCCCGGCGGTGCTCGTCGGCTACGGCCCGGGTGCCGCGCCGGTGAGCCGGAGGGCCACACGGACCCGCACTCCCGAAATCACTCCGGACGACACCGCGGCAGCACTGCACCGGCCGGACGCCAAACCCGGCGCGCGCCGCGAAGCGGCACTGCGAGGTGTCGATCTCGCCGGGGTGAGCGGCTCCGGTCCCGGCGGTGTGATCACCACCGATGATGTGCGGCGCGCGGCCGGGACCGCCGACAGGGAAGTCGACAGGGAAGTCGACAGGGATGCCGCCGAGAAGACTCGGAACGCCACCGCCTCCACCACGTCGACCACCCGGGTACCGATCCGCGGAGTCCGCAAGCGCACGGCCGATGCGGTGACCCGCAGCGCGTTCACCGCGCCGCACGCGACGGTGTTCCACACCTGCGACGTGACCGGCACCGTCGACCTCGTGAATCGCTTGCGCAGCGAACCGGCATTCGAGGGCCGCCACCTGACGGCGTTGACGATCGTCGCGCGAGCGTTGATCCGCGCCCTCGCCGACGAACCGTCCCTCAATTCGCGCTGGGACGACGACGCCCACGAAATCGTCGTCCACCACGACGTCCACCTCGGGATCGCGGCAGCGACACCGGATGGGCTGAAAGTTCCGGTCGTGCGCGATGCCGCGCGCCTGCCGCTCCCGGACCTCGCGGGGGCCATCGCGGAGGCTGCCGATCGCGCACGCACCGGGCGGGCGTCACCGTCCGAGCTGACCGGTTCCACGGTGTCGGTCACCAACATCGGTGTCTTCGGGATCGAGGCGGGCACGCCGATTCTCAATCCCGGGGAAGCGGCGATCCTCGCGGTCGGTGCCATCACCGACCGGCCGTGGGTGGTAGACGGCGCACTTGCGATCCGGAAGGTCGCGAGCCTGTCGCTCTCGTTCGACCATCGCCTCGTCGACGGGGAACAGGCCGGCCGTGCGCTCGCCGGGATCGGCCGCTTCCTCGGTGACCCCGTGCCCGCGCTCCTCGGCGGCTGACGGGCCGGGTACCAGGGTTTCGCGTCCGGGATCGGTAACGTTCGCTCGTGCCCGATTCTGCGCGGAAGGATGTCCGGCTCGCCCGCGCGCGCATCGCCGTGTTCACGGTCTTCGGCGTCAACGGGTTCCTGCTCGCCCTGTGGGTCGTGCACATCCCGGTGATCCTCGAACGGGTCGGGACCGGCTACGCGACCCTCGGATCGCTGCTCCTGCTCCTCGCGGCGGGAGCACTGTGCGGGATGCAGGTGACGGGACGGCTCGCCGACCGGTTCGGCAGTCACCGCACGACGATCGTGTCGGCGCTGGCGCTGGCTCTCGTGGCAGTCGGGCCGGGACTCGCGACCGCGCCGTGGCAACTCGGCCTGGCGCTCGCGGTCTTCGGACTTGCCAACGGGGCACTCGACGTCTCGATGAACTCGCAAGCGGTGGTCCTCGAACGGCAGTACGGACGACCGATCATGTCGGCCTTCCACGGACTGTTCTCCGCCGGTGGCATCGCGGGGTCGCTGGTCGGTGCCGCCACCCTGGCGCTGGAGGTGAGTCCTCCCGTCACACTCGCGGCCGCCGGAGCGGTGTCGGTGCTCCTGATCGCTGCGTCCGGGCGGTATCTCGTCCACACCTCACCGGCGCCCCGGCCGTCGTCGCCGGCGCGGCGCGGGGGCTATTCGCGGCGGATCGTGTTGCTCGGGGGTGTCGCGTTCGCGCTCATGCTTTGCGAAGGGGTGGCGAACGATTGGAGTGCTCTCCAGGTCCAGGAGCGCCTCGACAGTCCGGCGTCAATAGCCGCACTTGCCTTCGGCGCGTTCTCCGCCACGATGACGCTCGGCAGGTTCGTCGCCGACCGGGTCAGCGCACGCATCGGCGGCGCCGGCGTGATCAGGTACGGAACGCTCCTGGCGGCCGTCGGCATGGGCACCGTGATGGCGTCACCGGTGCTGCCCCTGACTCTCGCCGGATGGGCACTGTTCGGTCTGGGCCTCTCGGGTGCCGTCCCGCAGTTGTTCACCGCGGCGGGCAATCTCGAATCCGGGTCGCCCGGCGCCGACATGTCCCGCGTCGTCGGTCTCGGGTATCTGGGGTTCCTGGCGGGTCCGGCCTGCATCGGTTGGCTGTCCGAGGCCACCTCGCTGACCACCGCGATGGCGGTCCCGCTCGTCTGCGTGCTCGCAGCGGCGTTGCTCGCGCCGGTGCTCACGAAACCGGCACCGACGACACCGGCGCCCACGCGATAATTCGCGTGGGCGCCGGGAGGGAGCGAGAGGTCAGAGAGCCTTCAGCTCTTCGGTGACCTCGGCGACCATCTTCTTCGCGTCGCCGAACAACATCGAGGTGTTGTCCGCCGTGAACAGCGGGTTGTCGATGCCCGCGTAACCGGAACTCATCGACCGCTTGAGCACGATGACCGACTTCGACTGGTCCACGTTGAGGATCGGCATCCCGTAGATCGGGCTGGACGAGTCGTGGCGCGCAGCGGGGTTGGTGACGTCGTTCGCGCCGATGACGATGGTGACGTCGGTGCGGTTGAACTCACCGTTGATGTCGTCCATCTCCTTGAGCGCGTCGTAGGACACCTCGGCCTCGGCGAGCAGGACGTTCATGTGCCCGGGCATCCGGCCCGCGACCGGGTGGATCGCGTACTTGACCTCGACACCACGCTCTTCGAGAAGGGATGCCATCTCCTTGACCGCGTGCTGAGCCTGCGCGACGGCGAGACCGTAACCGGGCACCACGATGACCTGGTTGGCGTAGGCCATCTGGATCGCCGCGTCGGACGAGGACGTGGACTTGACGGTGCCGCCGGTCGCGCCGACGACGCCGGCCGTTCCGCCGTCCCCGCCGAACGAACCGAACACGATCGCGGGGATCGACCGGTTCATGGCCTTGGCCATGAGGTTGGTCAGGATCGTGCCGGATGCGCCGACGATCATGCCCGCGACGATCATCGCGGTGTTGTTCAGCGCGAGACCCGCTGCCGCGGCGGACAGACCGGTCAGAGCGTTGAGCAGCGAGATGACGACCGGCATGTCGGCGCCGCCGATGGGCAGTACGACGAACAGACCCATCAGGCCCGCGACGATGAGCAGTCCGAGGATCCAGATGCCGGCGGTCGGGTCGTTGGCGGGATCGGCGTTGATCCCGATGTAGACGGCGATCGCGAGCGACGCAACCGCGAGCAGCACGTTGGCGATCTGGAACAGCTTCGCGGCGCCGACAAGCTTCTTCTCGACGTTCTTGTTCAGCAGTTCCTGAAGTTTGACGTAGGCGACGATCGAACCCCAGAAGGAGATCGAGCCGACGATCGCGGCGAAGAGCGAACCGATGACGATGTGCACGGTGGGCGAACCGTCGATCTGGGTGAATCCGTCGGTGTCGAGGAACTCCGCCCAGGCGATGAGGGCAACGGTGCCGCCACCGACGCCGTTGAACATGGCGACCAACTGCGGCATCGCAGTCATCTTGGTGCGCAA
Organism: Rhodococcus sp. NPDC019050; assembly: GCF_055664235.1. Lineage (NCBI taxonomy): Bacteria > Bacillati > Actinomycetota > Actinomycetes > Mycobacteriales > Nocardiaceae > Rhodococcus > Rhodococcus sp. NPDC019050. The sequence continues at coordinate 61,193 of NZ_JBVOON010000009.1, forward strand.
CGCGGGCGGGACACCCAGCACGACACCGACGACCAGGCCGGCGACGATGATGATCCAGTTGCCGGTGTCGCGGATGTCGATGAGGGTTGCGACGACGGCGAGCAGCATGCCGACGGCGGCGATGTAGTTGCCGCGCACCGCGGTCTTCGGGCCGGTCAGACCCATCAGACCGTAGATGAACATGCCGAACGCGACGATGTAGAGGATGGAGACGAGGTAGCTCATCGGGCGTCGGCTCCCTTGGTCGCGGCAGCCTTGCCGGAGTCCTTCTTGGGCTTGAACATTGCGAGCATGCGGTCGGTCACGACGAAGCCGCCGACGACGTTGAGCGTGCCGAACACGAGCGCCACGAACAAGATGACCTTGATGCTCCACGGCGCCTCGGCCGGGAGGTGGCCGAGCACCACGAGGGCGCCGAGCACGACGATGCCGTGAATGGCATTGGTGCCCGACATCAACGGGGTGTGCAGCGTGTTGGGAACTTTGGAAATCACTGCGAAACCGACGAACCCGGACAGAACCAGGATCGCGATGTTCGCCAACAGTTCGTTGTACATCTAGGGGGTCTCCTTCGAGCGGGTCACGCACGCCTCGGCGAGAATCTCGTCCGAGAAGTCCGGGGCGGGCGTGCCGTTCCCGTCGAGCATGAGTTCGAGCAATGCGGCGACGTTCTTCGAGTACAGCTCCGATGCGTGCTCGGGCATCGTCGCGGGAAGATTCAGCGGCGAGCAGATGGTCACCCCGTGCTTGACCACGGTCTGACCGGGTTCGGTGAGCTCGCAGTTGCCGCCGGTCTCGCCGGCGAGGTCGACGATGACCGAACCGGGACGCATCCCTTCCACGGCCGCGGCGGTCACCAGGCGCGGAGCGGGGCGGCCGGGCACCAGTGCGGTGGTGATGACGACGTCGAAGCCCTTGATGGCATCTTCGAGTGCCTGCTGCTGCTGCGCGCGCTCGTCGTCGCTGAGTTCACGGGCGTAGCCACCCTCACCGGCAGCGTCGATACCGAGGTCGAGCCACTGGGAACCGACGGAACGCACCTGATCTGCGACCTCGGGACGGACGTCGTAGCCGGTGGTGCGGCCCCCGAGTCGCTTGGCGGTCGCGAGTGCCTGGAGGCCTGCCACACCCACACCGAGCACCAGCACCGTGGCGGGCTTGACCGTGCCGGCCGCGGTGGTGAGCATCGGGAAGAAGCGGGTGGATTCGTTGGCGGCGACCAGCACGGCCTTGTATCCGGCGACATTGGCCTGCGACGACAGCGCGTCCATCACCTGCGCACGGGAGATGCGCGGGATGGCCTCGACGGCGTACGCCTCGACACCGGCAGCAGCGAGCGCACCGATCTGGTTGTCGGCGTTGCGCGGCGCGAGGAAACCGATGAGCCGGCGTCCCGAGCCGAGCCGGGCGATCTCCGCGTCGGTGGGTGGTGCGACCTTGACGACCACGTCGGACGACCAGGCGTCGCCGATCTGAGCGCCCGCTTCCTTGTAAGCGGCGTCGGGTATGAGGGCGCCGAGACCCGCACCGGCTTCGACGATCACGTCGAGGCCCTTGGCGATCAGCGACGGCACGATCTTCGGAACAAGCGCGACACGCCGCTCACCGCCGTGGGTTTCACGAACCACGCCGACGGTCGGACGGCGGTGCGCTCCGCTCCCCGTATTCGATCCTTCGGTACTCAATTTCTCTGACTCCTGCGTCGATGAAGTGCGCGGCGCCGCGATCGGCGGCGAGATGTGCGTGCGATCGGGCCATGTGACGGCCTGCACTCGTGGTGACTCTATGCAGGCCTACCGGGACGGCACGCGACCTGCAACTTGCACGAATCGTCTGAATCGAGTCCGAACAGCAAGATGATGCAAGAATGTGTCACACCTCACTTCACAAGCTTGCCGCAATTACTGTGAGCGCGAGAAGCGAAAGGAAACGCCATGCCACACCGCACGGTCACCGTGGAGCGGGTTTACGACCACCCGGGCGACGAGGTGCCGTTCCGGGTCCTCGTGGACCGCCTCTGGCCGCGAGGCCTCCGGCGGGACGCCTTCCACTACGACGAATGGGCCCAGAACCTCGCGCCGTCGACCGATCTCCGCAAGTGGTATTCACACGACACGTCCCTGTTCACCGAGTTCCGCGAGCGCTACCGCGAAGAACTGGCGTCGCCCGCGGCGAGCGACGCCATCGCCCGTCTCGACGAGCGGGCGGACGGGCGGGCGCTCGTGCTTCTCACCGCCACGCGGGACGTCGAACACAGCGGCGCCCGGGTGCTCGCCGATTATCTGAGGGAACACTGACGCATCCGAGGGAACACTGAGGTATCTGGAGGAACACTGAGGTATCTGGAGGAACACTGACGGAAAGAAGAACGGCCCGGCGGCCGGGGCACTCTTCTACTCTTTGCTCCATGAATGTTCCCGCCGCGGTTCTCGACCTCACCCGAGGCGCACGCCGCGTAGCGGTGCTCACGGGCGCCGGAATGTCCGCCGAGAGCGGCGTGCCCACCTTCCGCGACGCGCAGACGGGTTTGTGGGAGAACTTCGACGCTGCCACCCTCGCAACCCCCGAGGCCTGGAACGCAGATCCGGACGCGGTGTGGGCGTGGTACCAGTGGCGGGTCGCGCTCGTACGCCGCGTCGCTCCCAACGCCGGGCATCACGCGCTCGCCGAATGGGGACGCACCGCAAAGGTCGCGATCGTGACCCAGAACGTCGACGACCTGCACGAGCGCGCCGGCAGCACCGTTCTCGCACACCTCCACGGCAGCCTCTTCGATCCGCGGTGCAGCAGTTGCGAGCTCCCGATGGACCTCCCCGAGCCGCCGAGCGAACCCGTGGCTCGCCTCGCGCCCCCGACGTGCGCGTCATGCGGCGGCGCCGGACGGCCCGGTGTCGTGTGGTTCGGCGAGATGCTGCCCCGTCAACCCTGGGACGCTGCGGTCGCAGCGTTGCGCGTCGCGGACGTCCTGCTGGTCGTCGGTACGTCCGGGGTCGTGTATCCGGCGGCGGAGCTGCCCGAACTGGCGGCCCGCTACGGCGTCCCGGTGGTCGAGATCAACCCCCAGGACACCGAGTTGTCCTCTCGGGTCGAGGCGGTGTGGCGGACCACCGCAGCAAAGGGGCTTCCGGGTCTGGTGGGGCAGCGGGGACGTTAGAGTGACGCGATGAGTTCCTGTGTGTTCTGCGACATAGTGGCCGGTTCCGCACCGGCCGCGCGGGTTTACGAGGACGACGACGTGGTCGCGTTCCTCGACGCCCGCCCGGTTGCGCGGGGACACCTGCTCGTCGTACCGCGTGAGCACGTCTCCCGGCTCGAGCACCTCGACCCCGAACTCGGTGCGTCGATGTTCCGCGCCGGACATCGTCTCGCGCGTGCACTCAGCCGCTCGGATCTCACCACCGACGGCACCAACCTGGTACTCAACGACGGCCGGGCTGCGTTCCAGGCCGTTTTCCATACGCACCTGCACGTACTTCCCCGCAAGAAGGGTGACCTTATTCGACTCGGCCTCGGCCTGGTCCGCCGGCGAGCCCAGAATCCGGACGCCACCGCGGCGGCAATTCGCGCAGGACTCGACCGTCTCGCCTCCGAGGAGAACTCATGACGTCACCACCGGGCAGCACCGCAATCGACTTTCCCGTCGACACCATCCGGCCTCTCCTGCTCGAGGAGTTCGCGGTGATCGACTCGCTCCTGGCCGCTCTGGACAGCGACGGATGGTTCACGCCCACCAATCTTCCGGGCTGGACGGTCAAGGACATCGTCGCTCACCTGATCGGCACCGAGTCGATGCTGGCCGGGATCGAGGCGCCGCACGTGAACATCGACGTGCACGCGCTCGCCCACGTGCGCAACGAGATCGGTGCTTTCAACGAACACTGGGTCGAGTCGCTGCGTGGAACGCCCGGTTCCGAGGTGCTCGCGCAGTATCGGCGGATAGTCGCTCATCGCACCGAGCAACTGTCGGCGATGACGCAGGCGGATTTCGAGGCGCCCGCGGACACGCCGGTGGGCCGGGCGACCTACGGACGCTTCATGCGCATCCGCATCTTCGATTGCTGGCTCCACGAACTCGACATCCGGGATGCGATCGGCGCGCCCGGCGACGAAGGTGGTCGGCGCGGCGAACTGGGTTCCGCCGAAATCTTCGGTGCGGTGCCGTTCGTGTTCGGCAAACTCGGTAAGGCACCCGATGGAGCGCGCATCACCCTCGAACTGAGCGGCCCGCTCGCCCGCACCGTCCACGTGGAGGTGGACGGGCGCGCCGCAGCGGTACCCGAGTTGTCCGGCCCCGCCACGACGACGATCGCGATGGACTCGAGTCTGTTCGTGCGACTGGCGGGTGGGCGGGTGCGCGCAGTCGACCGACTCGACGAGATCACGCTCGGCGGCGATACCGCCGTCGGGCGACGCCTCGTCGAGAACCTCGCCTTCACCATCTGATCCCCGTGCGACTGTTCCTCTCGTCGTACCGGCTCGGGTCCGACCCGTCGAAGTTCCTGCGCGTCGTCGGCCCTCCGGGCCGCATCGCCGTGATCGCCAACGCGGCCGACGCGTGGCCGCCGGCCGCCCGCCGCTCCGCGGTCACGAGCGAGATGGAACCGCTTCGCTCCCGGGGATTCGTGCCCGAGGAGACCGATCTGCGCGATCACCTCGACGACCCCGACTCCCTGCGCACCCGGCTGCGCGAGTTCGCGTCGGTGTGGGTGCGCGGAGGGAACACGTTCGTGTTGCGCGCACAGTTCGCGCGGAGCGGCGCAGACGCGGTGCTCACCGATCTCGTCGGCAGCAACGAACTGGCGTACGCCGGCTACAGCGCCGGTGCCTGTGTGGTGACCCCGTCGCTGCGGGGGATCGAGTTCTCCGACGATCCGGAGGAGGTGCGCACCACATGCGGAACGGAGGTCGTCTGGGATGGTCTGGGATGGATCGATCACGCCATCGTTCCGCACGCCGGCGCGTCCGCACTGACCGACGACGGCATCGAGAAAAGCCTGCGGTACATGCGCGACAACGCAATTCCCTTCGTCGCATTGACGGACGACGACGCGCTCGTCGTGGAAACCGACCCGCGGTGACTCCGGCGGTACGGTGAGAACATGACACAGCACACCGAGTCCGGCAGCACCGACACCCGTGTCGAGCATCTGCCCGAGCAGTCCCGCTTCGCGCTGTACCTGGGCGACACCCTCGCCGCGTACGCCGACTATTCGCAGCGTGGCGACCTGCGCGACTTCGACCACACCGTCACCGACCCGAACTTCCGGGGCCGGGGGCTCGCCGCAGACATCGTGCGGTTCGCCCTCGACGAGACCCGCAAGGAAGGCCTGAAGATCGGGACGTCGTGCTCGTACGTCGAGAAGTTCGTCGCGGAGCACCCCGAATATCGCAACTGACCGTCCGGGCGCCGCACCCGGACGGTCCGGTGGTCAGTTGAAGCCCATCACCTGACTGCCCCATGCCTGCCGCAACGCACCGTCCGGGTCGGCCACGACGGAGTCCTGCACGTCGAGCAGCAGCGTCAGCCTGTGCTCCGGCTCGTAGGGCGGCCAGTGCGCGGATCCGTCCAGCGCCGCCGGCACACCGTGGTGCGCGAACGCCAGCCACCGCCGCCGGATACGTCCCGCCACCTCCGACGCCGCCTTCCTGCCGCCCAACCAGAACGTGGGGTCCCGCCCGAGCGTTCCGAAATTACCGAACACATACGGCAATTCGGTGGCGTGGCCCGCACCGATCCGCGCTGCGCGCAGGATCGGAGTTGCATGGTCGAAGCGATACACCCATGTCGGAGAGTGCACGCTGTGCGCCTCGGCAACCCAGACCACCGGCATCCGGAAGCCCGCGTCACCCGAGAGTGCGAGCGCACCACTGGTTTTCGTGAGGTCCGGGTATGCCGCGACGATCTCAGCGAGCCGGTCCGGTTCGAGGTCGGGTCGGTCTTCGGCGAGCGCTTTGAACATTGCCTGAATGGCGGTGTCGTTGACGGGCATCAGCGGCGACTTCATGAACCTGAAGATCGACGGTTCGTCCTTGTTGGAGCCGATGATGAGCGGAATGCGGTGCGACAGACCCTTCTGGAACGCGGCGACCGGATACTTCGGCACCAGATCGCGGTCGACGACGGGCGTCATCGCCAATGTGCCGGGCACCTTCGTCGGCACTTCGCCGACGAGGATTTCCGACGCCTCGACGAGCGTGTCGGCAGGCATCGTGAGCAACTCTCCGACGCGGGATCGGGGTAGTTCGAGGATCTCGAGGAACCGCTCGGCCACCATGGCGGCGCGTTCGCGCCCGTAGACGGAGGTAGCGGGCGGCGATTGCGCAATGGCCTTGTGGAAGAGGCCTTCCGCGCGAGGAACCGTCATGAGGGTGGTGACGGAACCGCCTCCGGAGGATTCCCCGAACAACGTGACGTCGCCGGGATCGCCGCCGAAGTCGGCGATACAGTCCCGCACCCACTCGAGTGCTGCGATCTGGTCGCGCAGACCGACATTGCTCTCGAACGTCGTCTCATCCGTCGAGAACGACGACAGGTCGAGAAAGCCGAGCGGCCCGAGGCGATAGTTGAGGGTGACCACCACGACGTCGCCGGTCTCGCACAGCACGCGGCCGTCGTAGATCTTCTGTCCCGAGTAGCCCATCACGTAGGCGCCGCCGTGGATCCACACCATCACGGGCCGCGCGGTGCCGTCCGGTTCGGGCGCCCACACGTTGAGCGAGAGGCAGTCCTCCCCCATCGTCATACCCGGTTCGATGCGGATGGGGCTCTGCCGGCTCTGCGGAGCAATCGGCCCGTACCTGTCGCACTCGAGCACACCCTTCCAGGGGCGGGGCGGTTCGGGCGAGCGGAACCGCCCGGCTCCTCCGGTGGGAGCAGCGTAGGGGATGCCCTTCCACGAGAAGACCGAGCCGTCGCGGTAGCCGCGGACCTGCCCGTACTTGCAGCCGACGGTGAGGGTTGCAGTGTCCACATGACCTCCCGGTGAACCGATCAGTCGCCAACGTACCAACCATCAGGACGTGGGCAGACCGACTCGGACGAGACCGGATCGGCGGGAGATCAGGACGCGGACGCCTGAGGGCAACACCACCGGTGCTCGACGAGCGAGCGGATCAACTCGTCGAGAGCACCGCGGAGTTCTCCGGTCTGCGTCTCGGACAGCTCGGGCAGGACCGTGGCCAGCGCGATGGGGACGAGCGATGCGGGACCGAGCAGCACGCCCATCGCCGCATCGAGGGCCACGACCTCACGATGCAGTTCGGCGTAGGTGACCACCACGGGCCCTCGCGTCAGCGCCACCCCGTCCGGTTCGCACTGCACCGCATCGGCGAGCATTCGAGGGAGTTCTTCCATTGCAGGCCAAGTGGTTTCGAGCTGGTACACATCCCCGCCTTCGTCGAACGGTCGTTCCGGTCCCACTAACATACAGACAGTTTGGTCCGAATTGAGTGGAATGCCGATGAGCAGGCAGGGGGCTCCGGGACGCCCACCGGTAGTGCTATCGTCGCGGAGACCGACACGGGGTGCTCCGCGAAATTGCGGGGCTGAGAACACACCCGTCGAACCTGATCAGGTAATTCTGACGAAGGGATGTTTCGGCATGACCCTGCCTGCGTGCAGTACCTCGGCTACCACCCGTTTCACCGACACCTTGTGGGAACGAACCCGCACCCTCCGCGCCGCCATCGACGACCTCGAGTTCCTGCGCCGGCTGGGAGACGGCACCCTTCCGCTCGGCGCATTCCGCGTCTACATCGAACAGGACACGCTGTACCTCGCCGGATACTCGAAGGCGCTGGCGCTGCTGTCCGCCAAATCGCCCGACCCCGGCACCGGTGCGTTCTGGGCGACCAGCGCAGCCACCGCGGCCGCCGAGGAAGCCGTTCTCCACCGCAATCTGCTCACCGGCGGGGTGCTGCCCCCGGCGACCGGTCCCGTCGCACACTCCCCCGCCTGCCTGGGTTACGTGTCGTACCTGACCGCGACCGTCGCCACCGAGCCGTATCCGGTCGGCGCCGCAGCGGTCCTGCCCTGTTTCTGGATCTACGCCGAGGTGGCCCGAGACCTCGCGGAGCGGGCCGCGGACGTGCTCTCCTCCGATCCCGCGCACCCGTACGCGCAGTGGGTGTCCGCATACGACGACGAGGCCTTCCGGGCGTCGGTTGCGACGGCACGCGAACTCGTGGACGCCGCTGGGGCAACGGCCACCGACACCGACCGCGCGGCGATGATCGAGGCATTCACCATCGCCACCCGCTACGAACTGATGTTCTGGGCCGACGCGCTCGTCACCCGGCCGTGGCCGGTCGCATGAGGATCGGGCACCGCATCGCGATACTGCTCGTCGCACTTGCCGCGGTCGCCACCGTTCCCGCGTGTGCGAACGACTCCGCCTCGGGCGACACCATCCGGTTCGCCCTCGACTGGACACCCAACACCAACCACACCGGGCTCTACGTGGCGATCCGGGAAGGACTGTTCGAGCAGGCCGGTCTCGACGTACAGATCCTGCCGTACAACAACACCACACCGGACCTCCTGGTCGACTCCGGCAATGCCGAGTTCGGCATCTCGACGCACTCGCAGGCGACCTTCTCCCGCGCCGCAGGGTCGGACACCGTCACCGTCCTGGCGCCCCTCCAGCACCGCGCCACCGCCATCGGGGTGCGGGCGGACCGGGCCGACCTCCGATCCCCCCGGGATCTCGACGGTCGCACCTACGCGGGCTTCGGCGACCCCGGCGACAACGAGACCCTGCGCCAGGTCATCCGCAACGACGGCGGCACAGGCGATTTCGAATCGGTCGTGCTCGGCACCTCCGCCTACGAGGCCGTGTACTCCGGTACCGCCGACTTCACCGTCTCCTACGTCGCGTGGGAGGGTCTCGAGGCCGAACACCGCGGACTCCCCATGCGATATTTCGCGCCGACGGACTACGGATTTCCCGATGCCTACTCGATCGTCGTCGACGGCAACGCGACCTGGCTCGCGGACCATCCCGACCGCGCCCGGGCGTTCGTCGGGGCCATGCAGCAGGGCTACCGGATCGCGGCAGACGATCCTCGGCGCGGCGCCCAGGCCCTGATCGATGCCAACCCCGGCGTCTTCACCGACGAAGAACTCGTGTTCGAAAGCCAGCAGATGCTGTCCACCGACTACATGCGCGACGAGAACGGCGCGGTCTGCACCCTCGATCTCGAGCGGTGGTCCGGGTATTCGAGATTCCTGTTCGAGGCGGGACTGCTCGCCGGACCGGACGGCGCGACGCTCACCGAGGAACCGGACTGGTCGGAGTACTTCACCGATGCGTACCTCGTTCCCTGAGAAGCAGGGCCACACAGCGGTGTCCCGTCGTCTGCGCGCGCTGCTGCCTGCCGTCGGGGTCGCGGTGCTCCTCGTCGGCGCGTGGGAGTGGTACGTGCGGGCGAGCGGTATCCGTCCGCAGGTCCTCCCGGCCCCGAGTCGTGTTCTCGCGCAGGGGTGGGATCATCGCGCCGATCTCGCGGGTCATGCCGCCACGACCCTGCAGGTCACGCTCGCCGGGTTCGCGGTGTCCCTCGTCGTCTCGTGGATCCTGGCGGTCACCGTGGACTTCTCACCGACTCTGCGGCGCGCGTTCGTGCCGCTGTTCGTGGTCTCCCAGACCCTCCCGATCATCGCGATCGCGCCGCTGATGATCATCTGGTTCGGATTCGGACTGCTTCCCAAGATCCTCGTCGTCGCGCTCGCCACGTTCTTCCCGATGACGATCGGATTGATCGAGGGTTTCGCGGCGGCCGACCGCGAGGCGGGGGCACTGCTGCGGAGCATGGGTGCCGGTCGCCGGCAGGAGTTCCGCTACGTGCGCCTGCCTTCCGCGCTTCCCCGGTTCTTCACGTCGCTGCGCATCGGCATCACGTACGCCGTAGTCGGAGCGGTGTTCGCCGAATATGTCGGCGCCACCTCGGGTCTGGGGATCTACATGGCGACCCAGAAGAACTCGTTCCGCACCGATCTGGTGCTCGCCGCGGTCGCGGTCACCGCCGCCGTCTCCCTGCTGCTGTACGTACTGACGTATGCCGCCGAAAGGGTGGTCGCACCATGGGCACTGTCCCCGGAGCCCCGGTCGTGAGCGCGGTGTCGGTGACGGGACTGCACCGATCGTTCGGCGGCAACACCGTCCTCGACGGGATCGACTTCGAGGTCGCTGCAGGAGAATTCGTGTCCGTGATCGGGCCCAGCGGGTCGGGCAAATCCACCCTGTTCGGGTTGATCGCCGGACTCGACACTCCCGACGCCGGTGCCGTCACCGTCGGCGGAGCGCCCGCAGCACCCGGCCGGGCGGCGTTGATGCCGCAGAAGGATCTCCTGTTTCCGTGGCGCACCGTGCTCGACAACTGCTCTCTCGGTCTCGAAGTCCAGGGCACACCGAGACGGCAGGCCCGCGAGCGCGCACGCCGGTTGTTTCCCGCCTTCGGCCTCTCCGGGTTCGAGCAGGCGCGACCGGCCCAGTTGTCGGGCGGGATGCGGCAACGCGCAGCACTGGCCCGCACCGTGCTGCAAGGACGCGACGTGCTGCTTCTCGACGAACCGTTCGGTGCTCTCGACTCGCTCACCCGCACCGACATGCAACTCTGGCTCCAGGACGTGCGGATGCGCGATCGATGGACGGTACTGATGATCACCCACGACGTCCGCGAAGCCGTCCTGCTCTCCGACCGGGTACTCGTTCTCTCAGCCCGGCCGGCAACGATCCGTCACGAGGTGCGAGTCCCGCTTCCGCGCCCCCGGTCCCTCCGGACACTCACCGAGCCCGCGTTCGTCGACGTGGAGCGCGAACTGGTGTCGGTGCTGCACGAACATCGCTGAGACCGGACGGGGAGCGGCCTCACTCCGGGACGAGCGCGTGCTCGAGATCGGTGAGCGACTGCTCGAGGTGCCCGAGCAGGTGCTGCAGGCTCGGGAGTGTGCGCCGGCAACCGACGATTCCGACGTCGAGCGAGCCGGCGGTGGTGGTGACCGTGATGTTCAGCGCCTGCCCGTCGAGCACGACCGACGTCGGGTACACCCCGTCCAAACGGGAACCCTTCCAGTACAAGGGCTCTCGCGGTCCCGGCACGTTCGAGATGATGAGGTTGAACGGGGGCGGCGCCACCCTCACGAATCCCGGTACGGGTGCGAGGCCGAGCGGAGCCACGTTGGCCGCCGACCACACCAGCGCCTCGATCGGCGTCAGCCCCTTGAACAGAGCCTTTCCTTCGCCCATCGACGCACGGATCACCCGGAGTCGTTCGGCCGGGTCGGGGGAATCGGTGCCGAGGTTGCAGAGCGTCACCCCGACCGAGTTGCCACCCGCATCCATCTGATCGGCAGCCCGCAGGGAGACCGGCACCATCGCCACGAGAGGGCCCTCGGGCAGCGCGTCGAGTTCGAGCAGAAACGCACGGAGAGCGCCCGAACACATCGCCAGTACGACGTCGTTGAAACTCGCGTCCGCGGCGTCGTGCACACGGGCGATGCGGTCGAGAGGCCACGACTGCGACGCGAACCGCCGCGCACCGCCGATCGGGACGTTGAAGATCGATCGAGGTGCCTCGAACGGGAGTGCCACGCTGCGCTGCCCCAGGACCGTCCGGGCCACCCGCCACACCCCCGCAGCGGCCTCGACGGCGTCTCCGGCCAACCCTCGGGCCGACGCGAGAACGGCGGCCGGGAGGGGCGCCAGACCGTTGCCCGGCGCGTCGGGCACACGGGCCGGCCGCCGGGTGCGCTCCGGCAGGTTCCACGGGACACGTGCCTCGTCGGAGTCCGGATCGGGGTCCAGGGTGCGATGCAGGAGACGAAGTCCCGTCACACCGTCCATCAACGAATGGTGCAGTTTCGTATACACCGCGAACCGTCCGCCTTCGACACCTTCGACGAGGTACATCTCCCACAGCGGACGGTGACGGTCGAGGAGCGTGCCGTGCAACCGGGAGACCAGCGCGAACAGGTCGGTCGACCGCCCGGACGCCGGGAGCGCCGAGTGCCGTACGTGGTATTCGAGGTCCACCTCGTCGTCGACGGACCACCAGAGGTAGCCCAGGCTGGACACCGGGTCCCCGGGCCGCTTGCGGAACACCTCGTCGACCACCTCGGTCTCGAGGAACTGCGTGTACAGGTCGGACACGTAATCCGGCCCCGCGCCCTCCGGTGGGGTGAACACTTCGAGCGATCCCACGTGCATCGGATGCTCTCGGGATTCGGCGAGCAAGAAGATCGAATCTGTCACGGGCATGATCCCCACCGGCTGGGCCCCCATCATCGCAACCTTTTGGTAACGCGTATCACACCGCATCGTACGTCCGGCGTACCCTCGAAATTCGGGGGTTCGCACGTTTCGATCCGGACGCGCGGCTCCCCCGGCACCGCGGCGAGAGGTATTGCCACAGGTGCAGCGGTACAAGGAGGTACCGGTGATGTGTAGTGCAGTGCCGGACGTGCCGGTATCGAGCGCGTCGGTGTCGAGCGACCGGGAGACGGCATCGCCGTTCCCGCGCGCGAATCCGCTCGTGCAGGAATTCGCCGGAGTGAGCTTGCAGTCGAGGGCGCTGTCGATGTCCGTGCGGCGCACCATCCGGCCGTTCATCGAGGCGTGGGCGGTCGCCCCTTCCCTTCCGTGGCCGGCCCCGCTCGTCGACCGGGCTGCCTTCTCGATTCGCCCGGTTCGCGGAACCCGGCGCCATCGCGTCCGGTTGACCGAATGCGGAGCGGAGTTCCTGTACACCCGCAACGCGGGCGAGCAGCAGGCGATTCTCTACCTTCACGGCGGGGCCTTCGTGTGCTGTGGCCTGGCGACCCACCGCAATCTCGTCTCCCGGATCTCGGCATCGTCCCAGGCACCCGTGCTGGCAGTCGAGTACCGGATGCTTCCCCGCCACCCCATCCGGCGGGCGGTCGAGGACGGGATCTCGGGTCTGCGCTGGCTCGTCGCCCACGGCTATCCCGTCGAACGGATCGTCGTGGCCGGAGACTCCGCCGGCGGTTTCCTCACCTTCGCGGTGGCACACGAGGCACTGCGCCTCGGGCTCGGCCGGGTGGCCGGAACCGTCGCGTTGTCGCCGCTCACCGACCTCGACCCGCTCGGCAAGATGGAGCACGCCAATTCGTACCGGTGCGCGCTGTTCCCGCGACGAGCGGTCCCGGCACTGCTCACGCTCGTCCGCCGCGCCGAACGACGCGGAGGCGACGGGTACGAACCGGTGTCCTCGCCCGTCGACCTCGGCCTCGCGGGCATGCCTCCGGCTCTGATCCAGACCGGCTCGGAAGAGATGGTCTACACCGACGCCGTACTGATGGGCGAGCGCCTCGCGGCGGCGGGGGTTCCCGCGCAGGTGCAGGTGTGGGAGAAACAGATCCACGTGTTCCAGGCGGCCGCGGGGACCGTGCCCGAGGGCGGCCGGGCGATTTCCGAGATCGGACGGTTCGTCCGCTCCCTCGCCTGACGATCCGGGCACACCCGCCGGTCGTTGCCTACCCCGGTGGCGGTGTGCGCCCGTGTAGGGAATCGTGTGCTGCCGGACCCGTCCGGCTCCGTCTCTGCGCTCGGTCCGGTGTGCCGCGCACGGTGTCGGTGGGGGCGACTAGTGTTTTTTGGCACGGGTCGAAGCCCTGAGAAGGGACCGGAGCAAGGAAGGGGGCCGATGATGACCGAGGCGCACAACCGGTTCGACCGCGATGTGGACCTGGCCTGGCGTGCATTCCGCGCGCGGCTGGCCGACCATGTCGCCGCGATGCAGGACGGTGACGGCCTGGTGCTCGAGCCGCTCGCCGAGGATTCGGCCGGGCCTGCGGGGCCCTGCGTCCAGTTCTATGCGTGGAACGACGACCAGGTGCGCTGCGAGGTGCCGTCCAACAGCCACCTCGCGCACGACCGCCGGTTACGCCCGGAAGACGAAGCTCTGCTGCTCGATCTGGGCCTCAACGCTCCGTCCCGTGGCGCGGACGATCCCGAGGACGGTGGCTCCCCCGCGTTCTGGATCGACCGGCCGCTGTCGTGGGCCGATCAGCTCGCAGAACTCTCGGTTCGTGCGCTTCGCGAGGTGTGGGGAGTACCGCATCCGCTGTTCCTGCGGTCCGAGACCTTCGGCGCCGGCCGCACACCGGAGTTCGAGCCTCCCGGCCCCCGGCCCGAGATCCGCCCGGCCGCACATCCCCAGCTTGCCGTCGAGCCTGTGAGCGAGGAGCACATCCGCGAGCTGATCGAATCCACCGTGCAGGACCGCATCGGTGAGTGCCCTGCCTGGGACGAGGACGGCGATCTGATTCTCAAGATCGACGGTGTTCTGGTCTTCGTCGGAGTCGGGCCGGGTGGCGCCACGGTCGACCTGTTCGCGCCGATCGTCCACTCCATCACCGGCCGCACGCGCGCCGCCGAAGTGGTGTCCGATCTCAATCGCCGCTGGCCCCACCTCAAATTCGTTCTCGTCGACGACCGCGTCGCGGTGGTGAACCACTTGCCCGCATCTCCGTTCGTGCCCACGCATCTGGTGTCCGCACTCGACGGGCTGGCGCAGTTCCTCGAGACCGTCGACAACGGGTTCGCCTCCCACGTCGGCGGAATGCTGTTGCGCGAGCAGGAACCCGACCACGAGTGTGTCCCCGAATCGTTCGAGGATCCGCCGTGGACGCCCGAGGCCGAAGAGGACCTGCCCCTGCCGTTGCTGGCGCTCCGCGACTTCCACCTCGACGGCCGGGTCGAGATCCCCGTCAAGACGGTTGCGGCGATCGGAGACTGGGAAGCCGAGCAGTTGCGCCAGTTCCTCGACATGAGCAACGAGCAGCAGGTCGGCTGGGCGAGCGAAGCGCTGGCACGCGCCGCGTCCGGAAAGGACGACGACGTGGCCGAGGCCGACGCGAAGGCACACGAGTGGGAGCTCACCGGCCGTTCCCTCGTCGCGGCACTCGAACTCGTCGAGCGTCGGGATGAGCAGCCCAAGCCGCGCGCCACCCGTTCCAAGCCCCTTCCGCCCGACCAGCCCGCTCTGTTCGACAACCCCGACGAACCCACCCTGTTCGACGGTTTCGGGGAGTGAACGCCGGGGCTGGTGAGCGGGTCCGTGTCTGCGACTCGTTCGCTTTGCTGGCATGATTCGACATCGTGACGTCGACGGAAAAGCTGCGCGAACTGGCCGGCCACCACGGAATCTCCACGACCTACGTCGGGTGGGACGGCAACGAACACGACGTCGCGGATCGGACGTTGCAGCGGATCCTCGCTGCCCTGGATGTTCCTGCCGACACGCCCGATGAGATCGCGGCGTCGCTCGCCGACGTCCCCGACCGGCCGTGGCGGAGCATGCTTCCGCCGTCGCTGGTGGTCACCGAGCGGGAAGAGCGCAGCTTTCCCGTCCATGTGCCGCACGGCGACCCGGTGTCGGTGTGGGTCGTCACCGAGGACGGCGAGAAGATCGATGTCGAACAACTCGACATCTGGGTCGACCCGCGTGAGGTGGACGGCCGGCTCGTCGGCCGCGCCACGTTCGCGATACCGCGTCTTCCGCTCGGCTGGCACACGGTGCATGCCCGCAGCAACGACGTCGAAAGCACGGCCACGCTGGTCGTGACACCGACTCGCCTGTCCACCGCCGACCGCATCCTGCAGCAGCAACGCTGGGGCCTTGCCGCCCAGCTGTATTCGGTGCGGTCGCGCCGGTCATGGGGAATCGGGGACTTCGCAGATCTCGCCGACCTTGCCGCCGTCACCGCCGGGCACGGTGGGGATTTCGTGCTGGTGAATCCGGTGCACGCCGCCGAGCCGGTGCCGCCGCACGAGCCGTCTCCGTATCTGCCGTCGTCCCGGCGGTTCGTCGATCCGCTGTACGTGCGCGTGGAGGATGTGCCCGAGGCTGCGTATCTGCCCCGCAAGCACCGCGCCAAGCTGGACGAGAACGCAGCGCTCTTCACGAAAGTGAACAAAAAAGCAGCGCAACTGGATCGGGACACCACATATCGCGCGAAACTGGACGTGCTCGAATACGTGTACCGCGTTCCGCGCGGACCGGCCCGGCAAGCACGGTTCGACGCCTTCTGCGCCGAAAGAGGCTCAGCACTCGACGATTTCGCGCTGTGGTGTGCGCTGGCCGAGAAGTTCGGGTCGAAACGGTCGCAGTGGCGCGCCCACGCACCCTCGCCCGACCATCCCGGCGTCGACGCACTCCGGGAGAAACTGGCCGGCCGGATCGATTTCTACCGCTGGCTGCAATGGGTGTGCGACGAGCAACTCACCGCGGCCCAGGACAGCGCGCACGCCGCCGGTCTGGGAATCGGGATCGTGCACGACCTCGCCGTCGGGGTGCGTCGGGACGGCGCCGACGCGTGGACGCTCGGCGATGTCCTCGCCTCCGGTGTCACGGGCGGTGCCCCCGCAGACGACTTCAACCGCAACGGACAGAACTGGAACCAGCCTCCGTGGCGACCCGACCGTCTCGCGGAGGTCGGCTACCGTCCGTACCGCGACGTGGTCCGTTCGGCGCTGCGCCATTCGGGTGGCGTGCGCGTCGATCACATTCTCGGATTGTTCCGCACCTGGTGGGTTCCCGAGGGGTTCTCTCCCGCCGACGGCGCGTATGTGCGGAGCGACCACGAGGCGTTGATCGGGATCCTCGCGCTCGAGGCGCAACGCGCCGACGCCGTGGTGATCGGTGAGGACCTCGGTGTGTTCGAGGAATGGGTGCAGGAATATCTGTCCCGGCGCGGCATCGCGGGTACCTCGATCCTGTGGTTCGAGAAGGACGGTGACACCCCTCGCCCGCCCGAGACCTACCGCAGGTTGTGCCTGACGTCGGTCACCACTCACGACCTGCCGCCGACATCCGGTTATCTTGCCGCCGAACACATCACGTTGCGGTCTGCGCTGGGGTTGCTCGAACGCGATCTGCACACCGAACTGGCCGACGAGGCGGTCTCGCGGGATGCGGTACTGCGTCTGGCGACCGAGCGTGGGTTCCCGGTGTCCGAGGATGAGCCGGGCGACGCCGTCACCGTGGAGTCGCTGCATCGGCTGATCGCCACGAGTCCGTCCGCACTGCTGGGTCTTTCGCTTGCCGATGCCGTGGGTGAGCGGCGCAGCCAGAATCAGCCCGGCACCGTCGACGAGCATCCGAACTGGCGGGTCCCGCTCGCCGACGAGCACGGCAAGGCGGTGCTGCTCGAGGATCTGGCGGACAACGAGCGCTTCGCCGCACTCGCAGCGGCTCTCTCCCCGACCGCCGAATCTGCGTCCTGATACAACGCAGCCACCCGATCATCGGATCGGGTGGCTGCGCGGGTAGCCGGGTCTACTTGCGGTACATCGCCTCGATATCGGCGGCGAACCGCTCGGTGACGACGTTGCGCTTGATCTTGAGAGTCGGCGTCAGTTCGCCGGATTCCTCGGTGAGATCGCGCTCGAGGACGACGAACTTCTTGATCGACTCCGAGTGCGAGACCATCGTGTTCGCGTCGTCGATGATGGTCTGCAGGGCGTCGCGAAGCGCCGGATCGTGACGCAGATCGGCAATCGTCGCCGTAGAAGGCTTGCCGTTCTCCACCTTCCAGTTCTCGAAGACGTCGGGGTCGACGGTGAGCAGCGCCGTGATGAACGAGCGTCCGTCGCCGATCACGACCGCCTGCGAGACGATGGTGTGCGCCCGCATCCGGTCCTCGAGGGGACCCGGCGAGACGTTCTTGCCGCCCGCGGTGATGATGAGGTCCTTCTTGCGTCCGGTGATCGACACGTATCCGTCGTCGTCGATCGAACCGAGGTCTCCGGAACGGAACCAGCCGTCGTCGAACACCTCTGCGGTGGCTTTCTCGTTGCGCCAGTACCCGCTGAACACGACGTTCCCGCGCAGTTCGATCTCACCGTCGGCGGCGATGCGGGCGCTGTTGCCGCCCATCGGCTGACCGACGGTGCCGATCTTCTGGGCGCCCGGCATGTTGACGCTGTGGGCGGCGGTGGTCTCGGTCAGGCCGTAGCCCTCGTAGATCGGGACGCCGACACCGCGGAAGAAGTGGCCGAGCTTGGGGCTCAGTGCGCCGCCTCCGGAGATGGCGTACCAGCATTCGTTACCCATCGCTGCGCGCAGCTTCGAGTAGACCAGCTTGTCGGCCAGCGTGTGCTTCGCCTTGAGCAGCAAGGTCGGGCCGCCGTGATCGAGCGACTCGCTGTACTCGACCGCGGTCTGCTCGGCGAACGCGAAGATGCCGCCCTTGAGCTTGCCGCCGGTCGCAGCCTTCGCTGCGGCGGCGTCGCGCACCTTCTCGAACACGCGCGGCACGCCCAGGATGATGTTCGGGGAGTAACGGGTGAACTGTCCCGAGACGGTCGAGAAGTCCGCCCAGTGGGCCTGGGCCGCACCCGCCTCGAACAAGGCGAGCGAGACCGCGCGGGCCAGCACGTGGGCGAGCGGCAGGAAGGTCAGTCCTCGGTTCCCGGGCTTGGCGACCGCGCCGACGGGCGAGGTGAGGATCGCGCGGACCTCGGACAGGAAGTTGGCATGCGTGAGCATGCATCCCTTCGGCCTGCCCGTGGTGCCCGACGTGTAGACGAGCGAGGCGAGGTCGGCCGAACGGATGTCCGCCAGACGCGCCTTCAGTTCGGCGTCGTCGACCTCTGCGCCCTCCGCGAGAAGGATGTTGATCGCATCCTCCTCGATCTGCACGATGCGGCGCAGCGTGTCGGGCATGTCGACGAACAGTGCCTCGTGTCTCGGAGTCTCGACGATGGCCAGGCAGGCCTCGGAGTCCTCGATGATCCACCGGATCTGCTCGGTCGACGACGAGTCGTAGATCGGCACGGACACGGCGCCGGCGGCCCAGATCGCGTAGTCGAGCAGCGACCATTCGTAGCGGGTCGCGGACAGCAGTGCCACTCGGTCGCCCGGCTGGACGCCGTTGGCGATCAGGCCCTTCGCAACGCCGCTGACCTGCTCCCCGAATTGACCTGCCGTCACGCCGATCCATTCGTCGCCCACAGGGCGGGAATACATCACTCGGTGCGGGGTCTTCTCCGCGTGTTCGAAGACCGTGTGGACCACGGACTCGTCCTCACCGATGGTGTACTGGGCAGGGGTCGAGTACTCACGCACTGATATCTCCATCGTTCTGGTCGGGAGTCCGGGCGGTGCCCCACTCGACACCGCTTCGGAAGCGGTGCAGGAGGTGCACGAACCGGTCGAGATCTTCCTTTTCCCATCCGGCGAGACCCGCCCGGATCTCGCCGTGCCTGCGCACCACTGTGTCGTCGAGGATCGCCCGGCCGCGTTCGGTCAGGCGGAGCGGGTTACCGGTCCTCACCGGTCCGGCTTCGGCCTCCACCCACCCTGCGTCGACGGCGTTGCGCACCTGGCGTGAGACTGTCGATCGGTTGACGCCGAAGTTCTCCGAGACCTCGGTGGCACGGCAGCCCGGGTGACGGGCTATGAATCCGAGCAGGGAGTGCTGGGCCAGACTGAGCGCATTGTCGTGTGCGCGCTCTCCGGCTGTCAGGAAGCGGACGAGGTGCACGAACTCTTCGTATACCTGCGCCACTTCGGTCTCGGCCGGCGTCCCGGCCTGCCACTCGTGTTGCACAGGGCAACTATAGGCGGGGGGTGTGCTGCGACACTAATCGGTACGTTGCCCCAGCGTGATCTACCCACGACGAGCGCGAGCCACCGCCCCAAGCCGTTGTCATACGTCTCGAGCCCGTGCCGGGCGAGCACTGGCCGGACGGCCGGCACCGCTAGCCTGTCCCTACCGTGACGGCGCAGGTGCAGGAGGTTCGGATGGGTGATGGGGGCAGCCGAGACCTGTTCCGATATCTGGTCGCCGAAGAAGCCGACGACTACGTCGCCGTGATGGACTGCTTCTCCGATCTCCTGCTCGCCGAACTCTCCGCCGCGGACATCGCCTCGACCCTTGCCGCGAACGGCACACCACTCCACGCCGACGTCGTCGAGACCCGCTGCCGCAAACTCGTCCACTGGGGGAATCTCGCGACGTCCGGACGGGACGCGGGTGGAGGTGCCGTCGCCGACTACGTCCGTGCCCGCGCCCGGTATCGCACCACCGTTCCCGGTGCTCGTGTGCACCGCGAGGCTGGTGCGGTGGTGGCGTCACGGGACGGGGCCCGCGAGGTCGCGCGCGAATCCCTCGGCCGGATCGCCGACGCCCTCGTCCACATCGACGACCTCGTCGGCGACTCGGGCACCGTGGCAGATCCCGATGCCCTCGCGGGGCACGTCACCGGGGTGTTCGCCCACCACCGGGTGTTCACCGACAGCATCGCCGACTTCTACACCTACCTCGGTGGCGTGCTCGCCCGGCTGGATCTGTCCGACGACGAGTACACCGAGTTCAAGCTCCTGCTGCTCGAGTATCTCGACGTCGTCACCTCGGATGTCGCGAAACACGCTCCCGTCGTCGCCGCGCGGCTACGCGACCTCCTGCCCCGGCTGGACCTGGTCCTCGACGCGCTACCCACGACCGGACTACCCGATCCGGCGGGCGTCGTCCGGTCGCCGGGGCGCAGCCGCAGCGACTGGGACGAACTGGCGGAATGGTTCGACGAGGATTCGGGACCGCGCCGGTTGCGCGACGCGGCAGCGCACGCGCTGAGCCGCCTGCTGATCCACACCCGGCGACTCACGGCCGCCACACCGGGTTTCTCCCACCGCGCCGATCTCCTCCGGCTCGCGGGGTGGTTCGCCGAGTCCTCCGACGAGCAGGCGCACCGCCTGTTCGCCGCGACCTTCGGCGCGTACCCCAGTCGTCACCTCCTTCTCGGCCCCGACGAACCCGACCCTCGGGTGGGGCCGGGCACCTCCTGGTGGGAGGCCGACCCCGTGCCGATTCCTGCGTCACTGCGCGAACGCGGCGATCGTTCGCCGCGGGGCCGCACCGCGCGCATCCCCGATCCGGCGTCCGACCGGACCCGTGCCGACGCACTCGCGGCACGCGAATCGCGCGAGCGCGCTGCGGCGGTGACCGAACTGTGCGAGGCGGGCGACCTGAACGGCGCGCATGTCTCCGATCCGGCGCGCGACCTGTTGCTCGACGCTCTCGGTGCACTTCTCGCACGACACCGATCCGTCGACGGGCCCGTCCGTGTCGACGACCACGATCTCGGCTTCTCCCTCACCGCCGAGCCGGGTCCCGACACCGTGGTGCACTCCCCCGGCGGTGACCTCACCGTGCACTCGCTCTCGCTGCGGGCTTCGGTGCCCGGCGGTGCCCGCGACCGGACCGACACCGACTCGCAGAGAACGGGGATGCCGTGACCACCTCGACGGGCACCGTCGCCCAGGACACGACCGGCCGGCGTCATGCGGCCCGGATCCTGCTCCAGCAGCCGATACTCACCGCCGCGCAGGACCCGGAGACCTTCGAACTCGTCCGGCGGCACGCCACCTCGCTGAAGTCGATGTTCGCCGACAGGCTGGGGTACACCCTCGTCGTCGACACCACGTTCGTCCGGCTGACCAAGGCGCCGATCGATGGTTCGGCCCCGAGCCGTCCACTGCGCCGGAGCAACGGGGACGAGTTCGGCGCCACCGCGTACATGTATCTGGCGCTGGTGTGCGCGGCCCTGCTCGCACCCGGTACCGACGATCGCGTCCTCGTCTCCAACCTCGTGGACCGGATTCGCGCCGACGCGGAGGAACACGGCATCGAACTCGGCGACACCCTGTCCGAGCGGCGGCACCTCGTGTCGGCATTGCAGACGCTCCAGGAGTGGGGCGTCCTGGGCGAGACCGACGGGGAAGCCGACCGAGACGCCGACGTTCCCGGCGAGGTCCTGCTGACCGTGGACCGTGCGCTGCTTCCCCACCTCCTGTCGGGTCCGTTGCACAAGGCCGCCGGGCCCGCGGCGGTCCTGTCGCCGCCGGTACCCGAGCCGCCGACCCGACGGTTGTATCGCCGGCTGGTGGAGAACCCGTTCGTCGCCCGCACCGACCTGGACGCGGAAGCCCTCGACGTACTCGTGCGCGACCGGGCCGAGCTGACCCGCCTGCTCGACGAGGACTTCGGGCTCGTTCTCGAGATCCGCACCGAAGGCGCCCTGGCCTACGACCCCGACGGTGAACTCACCGACGTGCCGTTCCCCGGAGCGGGCACGCTGGAGCAGGCAGCACTGCTGCTCGTCTCCGAACTCACCGACCGGTACGACACCGAACCCGGTGCCGACCTCCACGTCGACACCGACGCCCTCGACGCCGTCCTCGAAGAACTCGCGGCGACCCACGCGCGCACGTGGCGTCGTGACTACGTCCGTGACGTCCCGCTGCTCCGACGCGATGTCGTGTCGCTGCTCGCACGACTGGGACTCGCCCGCCCCCTCGAGGACGGACTCATACTGGCCGCCCCCGCAGCCCGTTACCGACCCACCGCCGCCGAAAGATCTGCCACATGACCCACTCCTCCGACGCCCTCCTTCTCGACGAGGGCGTTCCGGCCAGCCATCCCGATCGCTGGCGCCTGTCGCGAGCAGGAATCGTCAACGTGTGGCACTACCTAGACACCGAGTTCACGCTGTCGGGTGGCCGGATGATCCTGCGCGGCACCAACGGTTCGGGTAAGTCTCGTGCACTCGAGATGCTCCTGCCGTTCCTGCTCGACGCCGACCGCAAGCGGATGGATGCCACGGGCGCCGCGAAGGTCGACCTCGACGAACTGATGCGCACCGGCGCCGGCGGGCAGACCAACCGGATCGGATACCTGTGGATCGAATTGACGCGGCCCGCAGGTCATCTCACGATCGGCGCGCACATCCGGTACAGCTCGACCGCCCATCGCAGCGAGGTGCACTTCTTCACCACCGACCTGCGAGTCGGGCACGACCTGCAACTCGTCGACGAACTGCGCTCCCCTCTCTCGCGTGACGATCTCGCCGGGCGGATCGGGGCGGACAGGCTCACGCGCGAACCCGAGCGACATCGGGACACCGTCCGCGACCTGGTCTTCGGGCTGCGCGGCGAAGGCGGCCGCGACCGTTACACCGGGCTGCTGCAATTGCTGCACACCTTGCGTTCACCCGATGTCGGCAACCGCATCGACGAGGGCCGGCTCCCGCAGATCCTCTCCGACGCCCTGCCTCCCCTGGCCGACAACATGCTGCTGGAAGCGGGCAGCCAACTCGATCTCCTCGGGGAGAGCCGCCGCGCGCAGGCGCAGCTCGAGGCGTCCCTGACGCGCGTTCGCCAGTTCCACGCGGTCTACCGGCGTTATGCCGCCGACCTGTTGCGTGCGAGTGCCGAGGCTGCGGTCGCCGCGGCCGACCGGGTGTCGGACACCGACCGTGAACTCGCGGCCGCAGAGAACGATGCTGCCGATCTCGACACGCAGGCCGCCGCCGCCGAGACACGGTTGCGCGAGCGACGAGATCAGCTCGCCGAACTCGAGCGCGCCATGCGCGGACTCGAGACACACGAGTTGTTCCGCACCGCAGACGATCTCGCCCAGCGACAGGCAGCCGTCGACGCTCTGGGACTCGCCGCGGATCAAGCGATTTCCGCCGCGTCGCGGGCACGCGCCCATGAGCGTCTCGAATCCGAGCGTGCCGGTGAACTCCTCGACGAGTTGGCGTCGGCGGTCGGCCGGGCGACCGAACGGCTCGCGCTGGCGAAACGTGAACTCACCGCCGCCACGGTTCCTCCGGGCGCACTTCCCGCAGACGTCCGCCTCGAGATCGAACGCGAGGTGTCGGGCCTGCACCCGGTCCGCACCGACCGGGATGCGCCACCCGAATCGGCGCCGCGTCCGACGGTCGCCCGGGTCAAGCTCGTCCCCGAGCACTGCGAGGACGCCCGGACGGCAGCCGAGCAGGCCGCCGCTGCCGCCCGGCGTCGCCGCGAGCAGGCCACCCGGCGGCTCGGGGAAGCCCGTCGGCTCGACCTCTCCGGGCGCGGCGTACGCGAGGCGGAGTCCGCCGCCGAGCGCGCCGCAGGGGAAGCCGAACGCGACGCCGCCGAGCGGTTCGAGGCCTCGGGCAGACTCGACGACGCCGCACTCTCGTTGCGGCACGGGTGGCGTGAGTGGCTCACCTCCGAGTCGACGTCCACGCTCCTTCCGGACATCGACGCCGTCGCGCTCATGCGTCGCTTGTCCGCGTACCTCGACGACCTCGTGGACACCGACTCCCCTGCCGATCCGATTCTGTCGGAACTCACCGCACTGCCGGCGGCCGCAGCCGATGCGGCGCCGGCAACCCCGGGCGAGACCGCTGCCGCGCCGGTACAGGACCACGAAGCCGACTCCCGGCGCCGGGCACTGGCGGAGGAACAGGCCGCCCTGGAAAGTGACGACGGGACACCCGTGGGTGCACCGTGGCAGTCTCCGAGCACCGGCGTACCGCTGTGGCAGGCAGTCGAATTCGCCGACTCCCTCGGGGACGACGATCGCATCGGCATCGAAGCAGCGCTGCTCGCAGCAGGTTTCCTCACCGCGACCGTCGACGGTGAAGGCCGGTTGCGGGCACACACCGGCCAGGTACTGGTCTCCCCTCGCGGCGAACCGCCGAGGCAACCGCTGTCGACGGTGCTCGTCCCCAGCCCCGACACGGAGGTCCCCCTCTCGGCGATCACGGCCGTGCTGTCCGCGATCGGCTTCGAAGACGCCGCCGCGGTCGCGTCGGTGTCCCGGGACGGACGCTGGCACAACGGGGTCCTGCGCGGCCGGCACACCGCCGAATCCACGCGGTACATCGGCGCCGCGGCCCGCGACGCCGCGACGGCAGCGCGGCGCATTCGGCTCGACGAGATCACCGCGGATCTCGCCGCACTGGATCTGGCCGAGGAGATCCGGGAAGCCGCACGCGGTGACGCGGCCGCGAATCCGGCACGGTGGTACGCGCACACGTCGTCCGCTCCCACCACCGGCGCCCTCGACGAGGCCGTGCACCGCTACCGGGAAGCCGACCGGCGTGCGCAGACCAGCGCCGCCGCCGCGACAGAACTCAGAAAACACGCCGCGACCCTGCGGAGCCAATGGTCCACCGACCTCGACACCCATCGCGCCACCTGCACCCACTTCTCGCTGCCACGAGAGGTGGCCGAACTCGAAGAGATCGTCGCCACCTGCGCGGTCGCCGAAAAGACGTGTCTGGATCTGGCACGCGACATCGGCGAGGTTCTCGCCGCGCGAAGTAGGCACGCTCTCGCCGTCGACCGCTTCGCATCCGCGTCCGGCGTCCGAGCCGAGGCGGAGGAGAACGCCGAATCGTGCTGGCACGAGTGGCACGGCAAGGCGGCCGTCGTCGCCGCGCAGGCCGAGGCACTCGACGTCGATACAGCCGATCTCGCGCGGGAACTGCGCAACTCCGACGCCGAACGCGCACGCACCGAAGAGCAGTGCCGCCGCACCGTCACCCACCGCGAACATCTCGGTAAGGCCGTTGCGGAAGTCCTGCAGCAGTGCGCGACCGTACGCGAGCGTCTCCGCCGCGACCGCGACGAACTCGCGGCCGCCGCCGGCAGGTTGTCGGCGCAGGTGCAACTGCGCGAGATCAGCGCGGCCGCCGACGTTCCGGCCGAACCGCTCGCCCACCTCGACGACCCGGACCACGTGCGCACCGCCGCACAGGCTCTGCTGAGCGTGCTGCCGGCGAGCACGGGGACCGGCGACAACCGGATTCTCGCCGCACTCCAACGCTTCGACCGCGACATCTCCGATCGCCTCGAGGTCCGGCACACCGTCACCGAGTCCGCGCACGTGGTGGCCATCGGCGGCGTCGGCGACGACACCACACCCACCGGGGTGCTGGCGGAACTCACCAAGCGGGCCGAGGACGAGAGCCGGGCACTGTCCCAGCGCGAACGCGACGTGTTCACCGGTTTCGTACTGGGCGGGGTTGCCGACGAACTACGCCGTCGGATCGCCCAGGCCGAGCAACTGGTTGCGGCGATGAACACCAGCCTGGCCGGCAGTCGCACGACCCACGGGATCGGCGTGCGGATCGCATGGCGTCCGGTGCGGGAGGACGCCGACGCGGCGCTCGTGACCCGCCTGCTGACCGGAGAGCGATCACCGGGCGACAGCGAGGAACTCCTCGAGTTGCTGCGTCGCCGGGTCGAGTCGTCGCACGCGACCGATCCGTCGGCCGGGTACGCCACGCATCTGTCCCAGGCGCTGGACTACCGCAAGTGGCACACCGTCGAAGTGACGATCGTGGGCCCCGAACCCGATCAGGAACGCCGGATCTCCACCCGCGCCAAGATCTCCCAGGGTGAGACCCGGTTCGTCTCGTACGTGTCGCTGTTCGCCGCTGCGGACGGGTACCTGTCCGGCTTGCCCGACACCGATCTGGCCCTGCGTCTCGTGTTGCTCGACGATGCGTTCGCAAAGATCGACGAACCGACCATCGGTGAGCTCATGGGACTGCTCGTGCGGCAGGACATCGACTTCGTGATGACCGGGCACGCGCTGTGGGGCTGCGTGCCGGGCGTGCCAGCCCTCGATATCTACGAGGTGCGACGCCTCGACGACGGGTCGGCCGTCACGACCCGGGTGCACTGGGACGGACGCAGCCGACGCGTGCGACCGTCCGAGTCGTGACCGAAAACCGGAACATGACCCAGGCCGGAACGTGACAGACCGGGGCCGGGCGATCTCGTCGCCCGGCCCCGGTCTGTGGGGATAGTCGCCCGGGTCAGTTCACGCGGCGCAGCAGAGCCGCGAGAGCCTGCCCGCCACCGATGCACATCGTAACGATGCCCAGTTCGAGGTCGCGGCGGACGAGGTCCTTCGCCACGCGCAGGGTGAGGATCGCGCCGGTCGCGCCGACCGGGTGGCCGAGAGCGATCGCACCGCCGTACGGGTTCGTCTTCTCCGGGTCGAGCTTCGCGTCGCGCATCACGGCGATCGCCTGCGACGCGAACGCCTCGTTGAGTTCGACCGTGCCGATGTCGGCCGGGGAAGTACCGGTCTGCTCGAAGAGCTTGCGCAGGGCGAACGTCGGCGCGTAACCCATGAGCTGCGGGTCCATCGCCGCGGTGGTGACGGCCTCGAGGACCACCGAGCCACCGAGTCCGCGGTCGCGGGCCACCGACTCGCGCGCGAGCACGAGGGCTGCCGCACCGTCGTTGATGCCCGAGGCGTTGCCTGCGGTGACCGTGCCGTCCTTGATGAAGGCGGAACGCAGCTTGCCGAGGGTTTCGACGGTCGTACCGGGCTTGGGGTGTTCGTCGTCGGTGACGGTGACGGGCTTGCGTCCACCGATCTCGACCGGGGTGATCTCCTCGGCAAATGCTGCCTTGGCTGCGTCGGTGGCGGCGCGGCGCTGCGATTCGACGGCGAAGGCGTCCTGCTCGTCGCGGCCGACGCCGTACTCGCGGGCGACGTTCTCGGCGGTGACACCCATGTGAAGGTTGCTGAACGGGTCGGTGAGCATGCCGACCGTGCCGTCGACGAGTTCACGGTTGCCGAGCTTGTAGCCGTTGCGGGCACCGAAGTCGTAGAACGGCATGCGCGACATGCTCTCGTCGCCACCGGCGACCGCAATGTCGGCGGTGCCCCAGCGAATCTCCTGAGCAGCGGACCACACTGCCTGAAGCCCGGAACCACAGAGCCGGTTGACGGTGAGCGCCGGCGTCTCGACGGGCAGTCCCGCGGCAAGGGTGACCCGGCGCGCGTTGTAGGCGTCCGCACCGACCTGGCCGATGCATCCCATGATCACTTCGTCGATGTCCTCCGGGGCCACCCCGGCACGCTCGAGAGCCGCGCGCACAGCCGTGGCACCGAGTTCGTGGGCGGGGACGCCCTTGAAGGCGCCACCGAAGCTGCCGACCGGGGTACGTGCACCGTCGATGATGACGATCGGTTCCGGAGTACTCATGTTCTCGTCCTATCTGGTCGAACACCGTTTCTGGTCGAACACCGTTGTCCCGCGACGCCGACGCTCCGAACCGCAATCCGATGTGGCTGGTCGCACGAGGAAATCCGTGACGCATGTTACGACACCGGGTGCCTGAGCCCGCGATCGCTACCGCGGTCTCACTCGGGGGCGGTCAGATCACCGCTGTGGATGCGCGCCGCCGCGTCCGGGGTGCCGAGTTCGGCACGCAGATCCGGACGTCCGACGTACAACTCGAGGACGCGATAGAGGAGGGAGGCGTCGATATCGAAGCGCCGGGAGTCGACCACGATCCGCGGGGTGGCGGGGAGCGATTCCATCCGGAAGATCTTGCTGGTCCGGCGACGCGCCCAGGCGGCCGTCTCGGTGCCTTCCACCCACATCTCGGGGTAGCCGTGATGCACCGCGCGAAGGCCCGCCACCGACACCCACGGCAGATACGACTCGACGAACCATCCGCGGTGCCTGATCCCGTCGGGTCCGAGCGTCAGTGCTCCCGCCCGGATCCTGCCGAGTGCCACTTCGACGAGGAATACGACGCAGACGGCCCCGAGGATCGCCAGCAAGACACTGACCAAGGGAAGGCCACCGTTGGTGAGCAGCACTTCGACGGCCGCACCGAGGGACAGGGCGGCTGCGCACCCGACCATGGTGATCAGCAGCAGGAAGACGGCCTGGCGCGCTTGCACCTCGGTCGCTCCGCGAGCGCCGGTTTCTGTGTACCGCACCTTCGGCTCGCGTCGTTCCGGCCACCAGTACACCGCCCCGAACGCCGCGGTGAGCAGCATCAGGACCGCGAGGATGAGGAAGAATCGCAACTCGCCGCCGGAACCCGCCGCGGCGGCCCGCGACCCTCCCCACAGCGAGGCGAGCCCCACGAGGGCAGCGGCTCCCGTGGCCACAGCCGCCGGCCTGTTCCAGTCCTGCCGCGGCCATTCCGGGGGGCGTTCCGGAGTCACCCGAATACTGTCGGTTTCTCCGTTTCCGCCCCGCCGAACGTACGTTCGTCGCATCGGTCTCCCCTTCCGGTCTGCCAGGAGCCCCGACGCCCCCGGCCGGTGCCGGTCGGGGCCCGACGCTACCCGAACGGCCGGGCGGCCCCGGCCATCGGTGATCGGGACGGGAGCGCGCGGAGCGGGCCGAAGGGCTCGGCACCCCTGGTTGGCAGACGAGAATGTGACGATTACCATACTTACCGGTCAGTTGTAGTGTCGCCCCAGTTCAGTTGCCACTTTCGCAGGGCTCGGAGCAGGGGCGGAAGGAGGTTCCGGAGATTTTTCGGTACGGCCGAGTAACACCTACGGTGCGAAACGCGACACTATCTCTGACGATTCAGACGAGACCGGAGGAATCTGCATGACTGTCCAGCTCGATTCGCCTGGCATCGACACCCAGGGCACAGCATCGGCGACCGAAGCTGAACTCGGGACGCTGTTCGAACAGGTTCAAGAGCTCGACGCCCAGATTCTCGACGTGATCAAGCGACGCGCCGAACTGGCACAGCGCATCGGCGCTGTGGCGAAAGAATCCGGCGCGACCCGCGAGGCCCAGGCGGAGGAGATGGCGGTTCTCGATCGTTTCCGCGAACTCGGCGCCGACGGCAACACGCTCGCGATGACGCTGCTGCGCCTCGGGCGCACGCGCCGGGGCTAGATAGCCCACCAGGCCACCTCGAGCCCCCGCACCCACGGTGCGGGGGCTTCGTTGCGCCCGGAGGGACCGCGGCGTCAGCGCAGGATCGTCTTGATCTCGAGGAACTCCTCGAGGCCGAAGACTCCGGCCTCCCGGCCGATGCCGGACTGCTTGTAGCCGCCGAACGGAGCGTCGGTGTTGAACGCTCCCCCGTTGATGTAGACCTGACCCGTCCGGATCCGGCGGGCGACCGACTCGGCGCGCTGCGGGTCGCCGGACCACACCCCGCCGGACAGCCCGTACTCGCTGTTGTTCGCGATACGCACCGCGTCGTCCTCGTCGCGGTAACCCATGATGGACAGGACCGGCCCGAAGATCTCTTCGCGGGCGATGGTCATCTCCTCGGTGACCCCGGAGAACACGGTGGGGCCGACGAAGTAGCCGGTGTCGAACCCGGTGTCACGACCGTCGAGCACGAGTTCTGCGCCTTCTTCCACGCCCTTGTCGATGTACGACCGCACTCGCGCCTGCTGCGTCGCACTCACGAGCGGTCCGAGCTTCGACGAGGGATCGCCCGGGTGCCCGACGGTGAACTTGCGGGCGATCTGCTCTGCCAGCGCAGCGACCTCCGGCAACCGCTCGGCAGGAACCAGCATGCGGGTCAGGGCCGTGCATGTCTGCCCCGAGTTGAGGAAGCATTTGCTCACGCCCTCGGCGACGGCGGTGGCGAGGTCGGCGTCGTCGAGAATGATGTTGGCCGATTTGCCGCCGAGTTCGAGCGCCACCTTCTTGACGGTATCCGCCGCGACCGTCGCGACCCGTTTGCCGGCGCGGGTCGAACCGGTGAACGACACCATGTCCACGTCGGGGTGTGCCGCCAGTGCCTCGCCCACGACCGGTCCGTATCCGCTGACGACGTTGAACACGCCGGCGGGCAGACCCGCCTCGTCTGCGATATCGACGAGCGCGTAGCTCACCAGCGGCGCGACTTCGGTGGGTTTGAGGACCACCGTGCACCCGGCAGCGAGCGCCGCGAACACCTTGAGGACGACCTGATGCAGCGGGTAGTTCCACGGGGTGATGGCGCCGACGACCCCGATGGGTTCGCGTACGACCAGAGCGTTGCCGATCTCCCGGTCGTCGAAGGCGTACTCGGCCGCGAGCGCCGCGTAGGTCGCGATGTTCTTCAGCGGCATACCGACCTGGACGGCGGCCGCGAGTTTCGTCGGCATCCCCATGTCCTGCGAGACGATCGCGGTCAGTTGCGCGGCCCGTTCGTTCGCCAGGGCGGAGACCTTCTCCAGGTGCGCTCCTCGCGCCTGCCCGCTCAGCGACGACCACGCGGGAAACGCCGCTTTCGCCGCGGCGACCGCACGATCGACGTCTCCGGCAGTTCCTTCCGCCACCTCGGCAATGACCTCTTCGGTCGAGGGGTCGAGTACCTCGATGCGGCCGGTTCCCTCCGACGCCACCCACTGTCCGCCGATATAGATCTGTGTGCGGTCCAAAATGCCGGTCATGCGCGCCTCCGTTGTGTGTCGCGGGTCTCTTTCGGCGCAGCGTATCGAAGGAAGTCGCATCGGTGCGGGGCATCGGCTGCTCGCTAGGATTCGCGCCGCTCCCCTGTGATGCACGACGCCGAACATGCCGTTAACACGTAGGCTACAATCGGTTTCGCTGCTCGCGCGCTTCACCGTCGCATCGCTCGGCACATCCGGACAACGTCGTCTGTTTCTCACCACCGTCTCCGGCAGAGCTCTGTGCGATCGCGGATCAGTGCGAATCTTCGCCTTCCCCTTCGTGTTCTCGCGGTCGGACGACGTCCGAACCCGATCCGCCGAGGAGGGCCTTCCGTTGACGAACGCCGACGACACCGGTTTGTACGACAGCACCGTCGACAAGAGCAGCTGCGGCGTAGGGTTCATCACCCGCAAGGACGGTGTCCAGACCCGCGAGATTCTCGACCGCGGACACGAGGCCCTCTGCGTGGTCCCCCATCGCGGCGGTATGTCCGCCGAGGGCGTGGGTGACGGCGCCGGTATCAACGTGGATCTGTCGGTGGAATTCTTCTCCGCCGTCACCGGAACACCGCTGCAGCAAGATCATTTCGGTGTCGGCAACTTCTTTCTCCCCACCGATGTCGCGGCCCACCCGGCGGCCGAGGACCTGATCACGGCGGCACTGGCGAAGGCCGGCATCACGGTCCTCACGGTGCGCGACGTTCCGGTCGACAACAGCGTGCTGCGTCCTGCCGCAATCCGGTACCAGCTTCCGATCCGGCAGTGGATCTTCGCCCGCCCCGAGACCTGCACGTCGGCCGAGCAATTCGACCGGCTCCTGCACGACGTGCTCCTCGACGTGGAGGCTCGCGCCTACACCGAGCCCGCACTCGCGGGGCTGTACCCGCTCTCGCTCGGTGCCCGCACCCAGGTCCTCAAGGGACGGTTGAACTCTCACGAGGTCATCCCGTATTTCCGGGACCTGACCGACCCGCGGCACTCGGTGCACACCCTGTTCTTCCACACGCGGTTCTCCACCAACACCGACCCGCATCCGACGATGGCGCAACCGTTCCGGCTCATGGCCCACAACGGCGAACTGAACACCGACCGCAAGAACCGCCTCTTCGAGGGCGCACTCGCACGCGCGACGGGACGCGACATCGTCCGCCCGCCAGGACAATCCGACAGTTGCCGCTTCGACCAGACCCTCGCGTCCCGCATCGCCTTCGACGATCTCGACCTCGTCACGGCTGTCGTGCAGATGATGCCGCCGGCATGGGAGAACGACCCCTCGTTGTCCCCCGGCGTGCGCGCGATGCTCGAGTTCTTCTCCCTGTACGAGGAGAAGAACGACGGTCCGGCCGCACTGATCTTCGGCAACGGCAGCGTGGTCGGCGCCCGCCTCGACAGGCTCGGTCTGCGTCCGCTGCGAACCGTCGAAACCGACGAGTACCTCGCGGTGACGTCCGAGGCCGGGCAGTTCGATTTCGCACCCGCGACGGTGCTGCGCCGCGGACGCATCGAAGCCGGTGGAATGCTGCACTTCGACCATCGGACGCAGCGGTCGTACAGCACCGTCGAAACCCTCGAAATGCTCGCCGGGCAGCGCGATTACGCGGCTCTGGTCGAGGCGGCCCGCCGCGAGATCGAGGCGCTCCCTCCGGTGCCCGCCGAAAAGGCCGGGTCTCCGCTGCGCTACAACGGCGACCTCGGACGCCATCAGCGCTACGTCTCGTACGCGCTCAACCAGGAGTCGTTCCGGTTCATGCTCGACCCGACGCTCGCGTCGGGCCAGGAACGCATCTCCGCGATGGGATACGGCAACGCGATCAACGCCCTCTCCGATCAGGAAGGCGGTGTCGCCAAATACTTCTCGCAGCGGTTCGCGCAGGTGACCAACCCGTCACTCGATTCCATCCGCGAGGCCGACGGCATGACGCTGCGTGTCGCGCTCGGTGCGCGACCGGCCGGCGGCGCACCGTCGACGACCGCGACCCAGATCGTCGTGCCCACTCCGATCCTGACGCACCTCGAGATGCTCCGGATCCGGGAGCAGACCGACACCCCCGTGCGGCGCTTCGAGATGCTCTACAGCCCGGTCTTCGACGACACGAAGGCCAATGCGGCCGCACTGGCCGCCGCGATCGACGGCGTGGCCGACCACATCGCCGCCTTCGCACGCGAGTCCGGTGGTATCGCCGTGCTCACCGACCGGCACGTCGCCACCGACCGCGCCGCGCTGCCGATGGTCCTGGCGATCGCGGCGGTCAACCAGCGACTCATCGACGAGGGTCTGCGCCTGCGGGTGTCGGTGATCGTGGAGTCCGGTCAGTTGTGCTCCTCCCACCACATCGCCGCGACCCTCGGGTTCGGCGCCGCCGCGGTGTACCCGCTGACCGTGCAGATGCGTGCGGAGGAAAAGTACGGCGCCGACGCCGATCTCGCCTTCCTGAAGTTCCGCAAGGCCGCCGAGAAGTCGCTCATGAAGACGATGGGCCGGGTCGGGTTGTGCACCGTCGAGTCGTACATCGGCGGGGAGTTCTTCGAGCCGAGCTATCTCGACACCGACGACGAGGTGCTGCGCCGCTGGTTCCCCAACGTGGCCACGCCCGTGGGCGGCGTCGGTTTCGCCACCATCGCCCAGGCGGTGGCGGACTGGCACCGCCGCGCGCTCACCGTCGAGACGGAGGCGGATGTCCCGCTGCTCGGGCTGTTCAAGGAACGCGCCGAAGGTGCCGGGCACTCGTTCGGTACCACCGCCGTGCGCGGGTTCGTCGACATGACCGAAGAGCCTGTCGCGTTGCCCGCCGCGCGCGAGGCCGAGCCGGACCTGACGGATTCCCTGCGTCTGCTTCCGCTGCACCGTTTGTCCGACGCCCACGGTCTCGACGACGACGCGTATCGGTACGGCGGCTTCCGGGCCCTCACCGACGACGAGATCGACACCTTCGAGATCACTCCCGGATACCGGGCCTTCGCCCGGACGATGGCGGAAGAGCGCTCCCGCCGCCCGGCAGCGCTGCGTGACGTGCTCGCTCTGCCCTCCGATGTCACCTATGCGGTCACCGACGACGACTTCCGCAAGGAGATGGGCCGGTTCTCGCGGTACGGCAACAACTCGATGCGTGTGCGCGGTATCTCGGCGGCACGCGTGGGCGAGAACGAGTTCGTGCTGCGGCTGACCGGTCCTCTCGCCGACGACCACACCCGTCCCGCGGCACTCGGCCGGTCGCTCGTCGCGCGATTCGGTGACGCCATCGTCTCGCACCGCTGCTACGGCGACACGCTCACCGTGCACGCGGTGGGCGACGCCGCCGACTACCTGGCTCTGGTTCGTCAGGCTCCGCCGGCAGTGCGCCTGGACCAGGTGCAGCCCGCACACGAGATCACTCGCACCCTCGCCTCGGGCGCGATGAGCCACGGCGCTCTGAACTCCAATGCGCACGAGGCCGTCGCGCACGGGACCAACATGGTCGGCGGCATGTCCAACTGCGGTGAGGGCGGCGAGCACATCTCGCGGTACGGCACGATCCGCGGTTCCCGCATCAAGCAGTTCGCGTCCGGCCGCTTCGGAGTCTGGGCCGGTTACCTCGCCGATCCGATGCTCGAAGAGATCGAGATCAAGATCGCACAGGGAGCCAAACCCGGTGAAGGCGGCCAGCTTCCCGCGAAGAAGGTGACCGTGGAGATCGCGGCCGCGCGCGGGGCGACGCCCGGTGTCGAGCTGATTTCTCCTCCCCCGCACCACGACACCTACTCCATCGAGGACCTCGCGCAGCTCATCCACGACGCCAAGGCCGCGCGGGTGCGCGTCGTCGTCAAACTGGTGTCGTCGGAAGGCATCGGCACCATCGCCGTGGGCGTCGCCAAGGCCGGCGCCGACGTCATCAACGTCGCGGGCAACACCGGCGGCACCGGTGCCGCTTCGGTGACGTCCCTGAAGTACGCGGGCCGGTCCGCCGAGATCGGCGTGGCCGAGGTGCATCAGGCCCTGACGGCCAACGGACTGCGCGAGAAGGTCGTGCTGCGGTGCTCGGGCGCGCACCAGACCGCGTCGGACGTCATCGTCTCCGCGATGCTCGGCGCCGACAGTTTCGAGTTCGGCACCACGGCGCTGATGATGCTCGGCTGTGTCATGGCCAAGAACTGCAACGTCAAGTGCCCGGCCGGTCTGACCACCAATCCGGAGATGTTCGACGGTGATCCGCGTGCCATGGCGCAGTACCTGCTCAACATCGCGCACGAAACACGTGAGGTGCTCGCGCGACTGGGCTTGCGGTCGCTGCGGGATGCGCGCGGCCGCGCGGACCTGCTGCATCTGCTCGACCACCCGTCGAGCATCGGGCAACTGGACCTGCGGGCCATGCTGACGGTCCTGCCCGAGGTCCGCGTCGACAACCCCGTCTACCTGGAGAAGGACTACTCGCTCGACGACGCGTGGCTGGTGAGCCTGCGGGAGGCCCTGGTCGAGGCGCGGCGGACTACGGTCGCACTCGGTGACGGGGTCCGCCTGACCAACAACAACAAGAGCGTCGGCGCACAACTGGCGATCGACATCGAGCGGATGCTCAACCACGACGATCTCGGGCACCTGCCGTCCGTGCTGAGCGACGAGCGCGGCCGCCGGTGGCTGCGCGACGGCACGGTCACCATCACCACCACCGGGTCGGCCGGGCTCTCGTTCGGCGCGTTCTGCAACGACGGCATGCGCCTCGAGCACACCGGCACCGCAAACGACGGTGTCGGCAAGGGCCAGTGCGGTGGCGAGATCGTGCTGCGCTCCCCCGGCGGAGGACGCGATGAGCGTGGCGGCAACGTGCTCATCGGCAACTTCGCGTTGTTCGGCGCCACCGGCGGCCGGTTGTTCGTGCAGGGCGAAGCAGGCGACCGATTCGCCGTGCGCAACTCCGGTGCGACCGCGGTGGTCGAAGGTGTCGGCGATTTCGGGTGCGAGTACATGACCAACGGTGCGGTGCTCAACCTCGGCGGGTTCGGTAAGGGCCTCGGCAACGGCATGTCGGGCGGGTTCGTCTACCAGTACGACCCGGACGGACTGCTCCCCGCGAAGGCGAGTGCCGATTCGATCCTGCTCGGCTCCATCGTCGGGGACGATCCGCAGGCGGCACTGCACAACGCCGCCGTCCTACGGTTGCTGCACCTGCACGTCGAGGCGACCGGATCGGCGAAAGCCCGCTTCCTGCTGGACAACTGGCAGGTCGAGCAGCACAACTTCACGTACGGGATGCCGCGCGCGCTGCTCCAGTACCAGGACGCCGACGAAATCCTCGCCGCCGCGTCGCGCAAGGAACTCGCAGCGGAGGTCGCGTCCGCTCTGGTGGCCCACCAGGTCCGCAAGTTCAAGGACAGCTACCGCTCGGGTGCGCCCGTCGCCGGGGGACAGACGCCGGTGGGCACCGACACCGAGACGATGTACGCGCTGCTGAACAACTACACGGTGCTCGCCGCCGCGCAGGAGATGGCGTTGCAGAAGGTCCCTGGCGCGTCGGACGTCTCGGATCCGGCCGTGCAGAAAGCGGCGCGCAATCTGCTGCTCACCGAGGACTTCTTCCTCGTGGCCAAGCTCGAACGGTACGCACTCGCCGCGATCGCCGACCACACCGACGAACAACTGGCGGTGCTGGTCGCCGACAAGCGACTCGGCGACTACAAGCAGGCTCTTGCCCTGCGCAATGTCCGTTCTGTCGACGCCCCCGGAACGTACGGCTGGATTCTCCTGCAGAGCCGCAAGAATCTGGACGCGATCGGCCGCCTGCCCGGATACGAGGAACTGTTCGCCCGCAACGCCGTGCCGAACATCCTCGCCCCGACCACGGGAGTCCCCGCATGACAACTCCTTTCATCCCCCTCGATGCACCGTTCACCGCCGACCAGCGGTCGTGGCTCGCCGGCTTCCTCGCCGGCATGCAGACCCGCCTGATCTCCGGAGGTTCCGCCGACGCTGCCGGAACCACCGGCTCCGCTCCGGCCCTGCACGTGCTCTACGGCTCGCAGACAGGCAATGCCGAAACCGTCGCCGAGGACGCTGCCGCAGCGGCCCGCGCGCACGGGTTCGCACCGGTGGTGTGCGCGCTCGACGACCTGGATCTCGACCGGTTCGCCTCGCTCCGGCACGTGCTGATCGTCACCTCCACCTACGGCGAGGGCGAGATGCCCGACAACGCGGAACTGTTCTGGGACGCACTGTCCGCGGAGTCGGCACCGCGTCTCGAAGGCATGCACTTCGCGGTCCTCGCCCTCGGTGACACCGGTTACGACGGCTTCTGCCAGGCCGGCAAGCTCCTCGACACCCGGCTCGAACAACTCGGAGCGCAGCGCATCGTGCCGCGTGTCGACTGCGACGTCGATTTCGAGGACGCCGCCGCCGCATGGATCGACGAGACGATGCCGCTCGTCGCGGCGGTCGAGGGGATCGTGGGGACGGGTTCGCCCACCGCACCCGCCCCGACGGCACCGACGCGCACCAAGTCGCAATGGACGCGGAAGAACCCCTATCCCGCGACACTGACCACCAATCGGGTGCTCTCGGATGAAGGCTCGGCAAAGGAGATCCGTCACTACGAGTTCGCACTGGGTGAGTCGGGCATCGAATACGAGGCGGGCGACGCGCTCAACGTCGTCCCGATCAACGACGGCGCGCTCGTGCAGGCGCTGCTCGACCGGCTCCGCCTCGACGGTTCCGTGGTGCCGGCCGGTTTCGACAGCGACCTCACGCATCTGCTGACCTACGACTACGAGATTACCGCGCCGTCGGTCGATCTGCTCGAAGAGGTCGAAAAGCGCACCCGTAACGAAGAGTTGACGTATGTGCTGCGGCACGGCGACAAGGCGGCGCTCGACGAGTGGCTCTGGGGACGCGACATCCTCGGCGTCCTGCTGCTCGAACCCGCGCCCGAACTCTCGGCCGAGGAGTTCCTGTCGCTGCTGCGCCCGTTGCAGCACCGCGCGTACTCGATCTCGTCGAGCCCGAACGCCTGCGACGGCTCGGTACATCTGACGGTCGCGTCGGTGCGGTACGGCGACGACGACCGCAAGCGGCACGGCGTCTGCTCGACCTATCTCGCGGACCGCGTCGGTGACGGCACCGTGGGCATTTTCGTCACGAAGAACAAGGCGTTCCGTGTCCCGTCCGACGACACCGTGCCGATGATCATGGTCGGGCCGGGGACCGGTATCGCCCCGTTCCGCGGCTTCCTCCAGGAGCGGCGGGCGCGCGGCGCGTCGGGGAAGAACTGGCTGTTCTTCGGCGATCAGCGCCGCGACACCGACTACATCTACGAGGACGAACTCGCCGAGTTCACTGCGTCGGGACTGCTCACCCGGCTGGACCTGGCGTTCTCCCGCGATCAGGCCGAGAAGATCTACGTGCAGAACCGCATGACGGAGCACGGCGCGGAACTGTTCGCGTGGCTCGAGGAAGGTGGCCACTTCTACATCTGCGGCGACGCCTCACGCATGGCGAAGGACGTCGACGCCACGCTGCACGAGATCGTGGCCGAGCACGGTGGGATGAGTCCGGAGCAGGCCGCCGAGTACGTCACGGCCCTCAAACGGGAGAAGCGGTACGTGCGCGACGTCTACTGACCGGCCGGAACGATCAGCGGACGGACTCGAGGAGTTCCCCGGTCGGCGGTGCGGGCGTACGGGCCGCGGACCTGGAGCGAACGGCGGTGAACACCACCCCGGACGCGAACAGGGACAGCCCCGCGCCGAGTGCCACCCAGGTGGCGGCCGAGTGCCCGCCGGTATCAGCGAGTTCGCCGCCGACCCAGTTTCCGATCGAGGTGCCCAAGGTGATCCCGGCGCTGAGCAACGTCATGACGAGTCCGAGTCGCCGTCCCGGCGTATACTCGCCCGCCACTCTGAAGATCGTCACCAGGACCGGGCCGATCGGCGCGCCGATGAGGAACAGGACAACGGCCATCTGCCACGGCGCGTTGGGCAACCACAGCAGGGCGAGTGCGGGTACCAGCAGCACCGCACACCCGATCCACCGCATCGGGACGGTCAGCCGTCCGCTCCACCGCGACACGCTCAACGCCGCTGCGCCGGAGGCAAGCCCGAGCGTGGCGTAGATGAGCCCGCCGCTGCCGGGGTGTCCGGTCTCGTCGGCGAAGACGGTGGTGATGGTCGCGAGTGAGCCGAAAATTGTTCCGATACCGAGCATTCCGGTCATCAGAATTGCCACCGGACCCCACGACACGGCGACGGGTCCGGTGTCCGGCGCGCTGCCGTCGTCCGGTTCGGAGAGGTTCACAGGCTTCGCGAATCGAGCACTGGGATGGACTGCGAACCAGGGAACGACGACGACGGTCAGCGCGATCAGGACGTACAGCGGTGCGGCAGCACCGAACAGCGCGGCGATGATGCCGACCGCGGCGGGCCCGAGGACGAATCCGAGTTCGTCCATGGTGCCCTCGTACCCCTGGGCTTCTTCCACCGCATCGTCCGCGCCGCGCGCGGACAAGCCGCGGATCCAGCGCACGCGGGTCATCGGACCGCATTGCGGAACGACGAGACCGGCGACGAACGCGGCAGCCAGCAGGGCCGGCGGTAACGCCTCGCCTGCGCCGTGGGAACTTCCGGCGGCGAGCACGGCGACTACTGCGGCCACGTAGACGACGGTCGAGACGAGCAGCGTCGGCCGCTGGCCCCACCGATCGGAGGCGATCCCGGACAGCGGTGCCCCGACCGCGACACCCACGCCGGTGACCGCTGCGGCGATACCCGCGGCGGCGAAGTCGGACGACGAGGCGACGACATAGGTGAGAACGCCGAGCACCAGCATGGACAGCGGTAGCCGGGCCAGCGCCGAGACCGGAAAGTAGGCCGACCCGACCAGATCGTGCATGACACGGAAATGCGAGGGGGCGGAGGGTGAACTGCGGGACATCGATACCTTTTCGGGACTTTTCTGCATGCAGAAAGAGGCGCACGGCGTCCCGACCTCCCGCCGTGCCCGACCCGAAGCAACCCGAGAATTCTACAGGAGCGGCCCCGGTCCCCTCCACACGTGCTCGTGCCGCCCCGCGCGGATTCCTCCCGTCGGGTACGAACGCGCACGCGCACCGGCCGGGGTGTGCCCGCCCTTGTTGTTCGAGATGTCCGAATCATGCTTTCCGGGTGGATATTTCGCATGAGGAGGTCCGCGCAAAACATGTCCGACTGTTCAGTCGGGCAGGTAGGGTCGAGTGATCTTCCACGTCGGAGGGACCTCCATGGACGTCTCGGCAATGCACATGAGCGACGGTCTGATCAACGCCCCCACATCGGCCGTGTTCTTCGCGATCGCCGCCCTCGGACTCGCGGTGGCACTCCCCCGCGCACGGGCGGAACTCGACGAAAAGACCGCTCCCCTAGCGGGTCTCGTCGCCGCCTTCGTATTCGCCTTGCAGATGATCAACTTTCCGGTGCTTCCGGGCGTCAGCGGGCACGTCCTCGGCGGTGCCCTCGCCGCGATCCTGGTAGGTCCGGCAACAGCCGCACTCTGCCTTACGGTCGTGCTCGTCGTGCAGGCGCTTCTCTTCGCCGACGGCGGCCTCAGCGCCCTGGGGATGAACATCACCAACATGGCGCTGGTGGGGGTCGCCGCGGGATACGGCACCGCAGTGGCTCTGCGTCCCCTCATCCGCCGATTCCCCGGTCTTCCCTCCATCGGTGTCGTGGCCTTCAGCGCATCCGTGGTCGCAACCGTCCTGGCCGCGACAGGCTTCCTCATCGAATACGCCATCGGCGGCACGGCGGGTTCGTTGGGGACCATCGCCCCGTACCTGATCGGGGTGCACGTGCTCATCGGTATCGGTGAAGGGGTGATCACGGCGATGACCGTGATCGCCGTCGCCCGGGCGAGACCCGACCTCGTCTACCTGCTTCGACCGTTGCGCACCTTCGATCGGAGTCCGGCATGAGCAGGAAGAAAGTCTTTGTCGTTCTGGGAGTGGCGGTGCTCCTACTGGCAGGTGTCGTGTCGTACCTCGCGGTTCCGGACCCCGACGGGCTCGAAGCCGCGACCGTGCGGGGCTGCGAAGTCGTGGACGAGGGTGGAACCGAAGCGCTCACCGGTGAGTGCGCCGCTGTCGGCTCCACGGATCACGCGCTCGCCGACAGTCCGCTGGCCGACTACAGCGTCGGCGCACGCGAAGGTTCCACCGGTATCGCGGGCATCGTCGGCGCCGTCACCACGCTGGTGGTCGCGTTCGGGCTGTTCATGCTGCTCGCACGCCGTCGCAGGACGACCCCGAGCAACGATCCACCGACCCAGGACGCGTCGACGGGATACACCGGGCCGTGAATTCCGCGACACTCGACACTACGGGGACCACCGTCGCCACCCCCGTCCACCGGCTTCCGACCGAGGTGAAGATCGTCGGGGCCGTCCTGTTCACCTTCGTGGTGGTCGCGACTCCGCGTGAAGCCATGTGGGCGTTCGCGCTCTATTTCGCGGTCATCGTCGCGGTGTGCGCCGCAGCGCGGATCCGGACGTCGTGGCTGCTGCCCCGCTTGCTGATCGAAGTGCCGTTCCTGGTTCTCGCGGTCCTGCTTCCCTTCGCGGAGTCCGGCGAGAGGGTCGAGGTCCTGGGCCTGTCGCTGTCCGTACCGGGCCTGTATGCGGCGTGGGGCATCGTGATCAAGGGCACGCTGGGTGTGCTGGCATCACTCATCCTCGCGGCGACGACATCCGTGCAGGATCTGCCCAGCGGCCTTTCCCGCCTGCACGTTCCTCCGCTGATCACCACGGTCGTCCTGCTCATGCTCCGCTATGTCGGCATCCTTGCCGCCGAGGGCCGGACTATGGACATCGCCCGGCGGTCACGCGGTGACGATCCCCGCATGTTCCACCGGGTCGGCGCGACCGCCCGCGGCGTCGGATCGCTGTTCGTGCGGGCGTACGAACGCGGCGAGCGGGTCCACTGGGCGATGCTCTCGCGGGGGTTCACGGGGACGGTACCGGCGACAGGCTCGGCCGCGACACCCGCAGCCTGGGTCGTCGGCCTGATTCCTGCCGTCCTCGCCGGCGCGGTGTGCGCCGCGGCGTGGAGCGCATCGTGAACGCGACTCCCGCGATCGAACTCGAAGGGCTGCAGTACGTGTATCCCGACGGCCGCCATGCGCTGCGCGGCATCGACCTCGAGGTGGCGCCGGGCGAGCGCGTCGCTGTCCTGGGCCCCAACGGTTCCGGAAAAACCACCCTCATGCTGCACCTGAACGGGGTGCTGAGCGCCACCTCCGGGACGGTGCGGGTCGCCGGAACGCCGATCACGCGGCGCACCGTCCGGGAGATCCGCAGCCGGGTCGGTCTCGTGTTCCAGAATCCCGACGACCAGCTGTTCATGCCCACGGTCGCCCAGGACGTCGCATTCGGCCCGGCCAATTTCGGCGTGACCGAGCCCGAGCTCGGCTCCCGCGTGCGGTTCGCCCTGGAGGCGGTGGGCATGGCGGAGCATTCCGCGCGCACGACGGTGCACCTTTCCGCCGGTCAGCGCCGACGGGTGGCCCTCGCGACGGCGCTGTCGTGCCGGCCCGACGTTCTGGTGCTCGACGAACCGTCCAACGACCTGGATCCGGTGTCCCGGCGAGAACTGGCCGAGGTGCTGCTCGGGCTTTCCGCCACGATGCTCATGGTCACCCACGACCTGCCCTACGCCGCGCAGATGTGCACGCGTGCGGTGATCCTGAACGACGGCCGGCTCGCGGCCGACGGACCGATCGAGACGATATTGTCCGATTCCGAACTTCTCGCCGAGAACCGCCTCGAGCTCCCCTGGGGCTTCAGCCTGACGCGCTCGGCCAGATATCCGGTGGAGGGGTGACAACGCTGTCTCGGCAGGTCAGGAACGCTCCTGATGATGGTCCTTGGCGTGCGTGTGGCCGGCCTGTTCGTGCGTCGCCCCGATGGAATGGAGAAGTCCGTGCACGGTCGGGTCGGCCAGGCGGTACCGCACCAGTCGTCCTTCTCGCTCGGCCGTGACCCAGCCCCGATTCCGCAGCAGGCGCAGCGCATGGGAAACCGCGGTGCCGGTCATGTCGAGAGCCGACGCCAGGTCGGTGACGCAGATCCCCGGGGCGTGATGCAGGCACAGCAGCAACCGCAGTCGATTGACGTCGGAGAGCAGTTCGAAGCGGTCCGCCCACCGTCCGATCTCGGGCGTGCGGAGAGCGGCAGCCGCCCGGCGCACATCGTCGGAGTCGAAGACCGCGTCAACCGTCATGCACCGAGTGTACGAAGCGCAGCACTCCCACGACCGCACATCGTCCGATAGGCCGCTCGTCCAACGGGATTGACCGAAGACCATATTCGGCCGTGGGCACGCGGCAACCCGCTTAGACTGTGCCCAGGCCACCCGAGGAGCATGCCGATGCCCGATCGCACCGCAGCACGCAGCCGGCAGGCACCCGTCGCCGACACTCCGGATCGGATCCGCAACGTCGTCCTCGTCGGTTGCAGCGGCACCGGGAAGACCACCCTCGCCGAGTCGCTGGCGGCGGCAACGGGCGCGGTGGGCCGCGCCGGTCGGGTCGCCGAGGGAACCGCGGTGTCCGACTACGAGGAGATCGAACAGCGCCATCAGCGGTCGGTGCAGTTGACGGTGCTCGCCCTCGAATGGAAGGGCATCAAGATCAACCTGATCGACACACCGGGTCATCCCGACTTCGATGCCGAAGTCCGGGCCGGGATGCACGCCGCCGACGCCGCGATCTTCGTCGTATCCTCGACCGACCCGATCTCGGCGGCAACGCGCGCGCTGTGGCGCGAGTGCGACGAGGAGAACATTCCGCGCGCGATCGTCGTCAACAAACTCGACATCACCCGCCAGAGCTACGACGACATCCTCGAGGAATGCCACGACGCGTTCGGCCTCGGCCCCGACACCCTGCGCGCCCTGTTCTACCCCGTCTACGACGGTGACCGCCCGATCGGTTCCATGGGACTGCTGACCGGCCGGCGCTACGGCGAGCCCGGTCCGGCCCCGGTCTCCGACGATGTACGCGAAGCCCTGGTGGAAGCGATCTCGGGCCAGGACGACACGCTCATGGAGCGGTTCATCGCAGGAGAACAACTCGACACCGACTCACTCGAAGAGGGACTGACCCGCGAATTCCTTTCCTGTGCCTTGCATCCCGCGATTCCCGCCACCGAGTACGGGGTGGGTGCCGTCGAGTTGCTCGAACTGATCACGACGGGGTTCCCCGATCCCACCCGGCGGGCGCGCGGTGCGCCCGTGTGCGACCCGGATGCCGATCTCGTGGCTCAGGTCGTCCGCGTCGCGGGCGATTCGTACGTGGGCCGGATCAGCCTCGTCCGCGTCTACGCCGGCACCCTCCGCCCCGACTCGATCGTTGCCCTCACCGGCGGCGACCGCGACTCGCGCGAACGCATACCCGCGCTGTCGAGCCCCTTCGGCAAACAGCAGCGACCGGTGGCGGAGGCGGTCGCGGGAGACCTGGTGTCGGTCGGAAAACTGTCGACGGCACAACCCGGCGACGTGCTGCACGAACCCGACCACCCCGCACACCTCGACATGTGGCCTGTTCCGACGCCACTGCTGCCCGTCGCGATCGAAGCGCACACCCGCACGGACGACGACAAACTGTCGCAGGCGCTGTCGCGACTCGCGGCGGAAGATCCCGGAGTACGGGTCGAGCACAACGCCGAGACCAATCAGATCGTGCTGTGGTGCACCGGTGAAGCGCACGCCGAACTGGTGCTCGACCGCCTGCGCACGCGGCACGGCGTGCAGGTCGATCCCGTCGAGTACAAGGTTGCGCTCCAGGAGACGTTCGCCGGGCATGCTGCGGGCCACGGGCGACTCGTCAAGCAATCCGGCGG
Source organism: Rhodococcus sp. NPDC019050 (assembly GCF_055664235.1). Taxonomy (NCBI): domain Bacteria; kingdom Bacillati; phylum Actinomycetota; class Actinomycetes; order Mycobacteriales; family Nocardiaceae; genus Rhodococcus; species Rhodococcus sp. NPDC019050. Next base: position 106,003 of record NZ_JBVOON010000009.1, read on the forward strand.
GCACGGCCAGTACGCCGTGGTCGACATCGAGGTCGAGCCCCTGCCGATGGGCAGCGGCGTGGTCTTCGCCGACAAGGTGGTCGGGGGCGCCGTTCCCCGGCAGTTCATCCCCTCGGTGGAGAAAGGGATCGACACCCAGGCGGCGAAAGGTGTTGCGATCGGATGCCCCCTCGTCGACGTGCAGGTCACACTCGTCGACGGCAAAGCCCATTCGGTCGATTCCTCCGATGCTGCGTTCCAGGCCGCGGCCGGGCTCGCATTGCGGGACGCGGCGGAGCACACCACGGTCCGCATTCTCGAACCGGTGGCCGCGGTCCGGGTGATCGTCCCGGACGAGTTCCTCGGAGCGGTGCTCGGCGATCTCTCCTCGCGGCGTGGCCGCGTCCTCGGCACCGAATCACCCGAGCCCGGAATCGCTTTACTGCGCGCGGAAGTGCCCGAGATCGAGTTGAGCCGGTACCCCGTCGAACTGCGGGCCATCACGCAGGGCACCGCCGAGTTCGCGCGCATGTACCTCCGGCACGAACCGATGCCGGACAACCTCGCCGCGCAGGTGACCTCCTCGTCGGCGAGCTGAATCCCCGTCAGGAGCGTTCGCGCGCTACCTCTTTCAGCCGCCCCGTGGCGACGTCGAACACGAATCCGCGAAGCGACGTCGGTTCGGTGACGAACGGACTCACCTCGATCCGCCGCATCGACTGACGCACGTCCTCCTCGGGGTCATGGAAACTCTCCGGCGCCCACTGCGGCCGGATTCCGGTGTCCTCTTCGACCGAGCGGGTGAACTCGTCGTCGGTGAAGGTCAGCATTCCGCAGTCGGTGTGGTGGATGAGCACGATCTCCTCGGTGCCGAGCAGTCGCCGGCTGATGGCGAGCGAACGGATCACATCGTCGGTCACCGCGCCGCCCGCATTGCGAATCACGTGTGCCTCCCCTTCCGCCATGCCCAGGGCGCGGTATACGTCGAGCCGCGCATCCATGCACGCCACGATGGCGATGTGCTTGCTCGGGGGCAACGGCAGGGGGCCGGTGAACCCGGCCGAGTACGACTTGTTGTTGTTCAGATATTCGTCGGTGACTGTCACGCGCTCATCTCCACGTCGTCGGGCAGGGTCGTACCATCCTCCTCCGGTCTCACCCGCCCGGCCAGCGTGCCGATCGTCCTGATCCGAATTCGCCCCGGTGTGGGATTCGCCTCGTGCCGGTTTCGTCGACGATCTGCCCGGGTATCGCAAGTGCTGTCCCGAGCACGGGCGCGGTCCCGTGCAGGGCGTATCCACGAAAGGACGGATTTCGATGGCTGAATCCGAGCGACCGGGCACTCCTGCCGACAACGACGACCTCACCGGCGAGAAGATATCGCGGCTGGTGGACGACATGGAAGAGCGCGTCGAAGCGGAGCACGAGCGGGAAGGCAAGGCCGGTAGCCGTTCGGATCGCGAGGAAACCGAGGCGGTCGAGCCCGACGACCAAGCACCCGAGTAGCGCGCGTCCGCGACCCGTCTACGCCCGGATCTACGGTCAGTCGTAGATCCGGGCGTACAGGTCGCGGATCTCCTCTTCGGTGGGCACGAGCGGATTATTGTTCGGCGATCCCGATGCCAGGGCCTGCTCCGCCATGAGGGGCACCAGGGATTCCCAGTCGCGTTTGTCGATGCCGTAGGCACGAGGGGTCGGCACTTCGACATCGCGGCACAGTTCCGCCAGCGCGGCGACCAGATTATCCGCTGCGGTGGCATCGTGATCGCCGGGTGCGGCAACGCCGAGCGCCCGGGCACAGTCGGCATAGCGGGATTCGGCAGCGCGCACCGAGAATGCGGTAACCGCCGGGAACAGCATCGCGTTCGACAAGCCGTGGGCGACGTGGAAGTGCGCTCCGATCGGCCGGCTCATTCCGTGTACGAGCGCCACGCTCGAGTTCGAGAAGGCGATTCCCGCCTGTGTGGCCGCGAGCATCATCTGCTCCCGGGCATCCTCGTCGCTGCCGTTCGCATAGACGCGGCGCAGTACCTTTCCGATGGTTTCGATGGCGGCGAGCGCCAAGGTGTCGGAGAACGGGTTGGCCTTCTTGCTGACATACGCTTCGATCGCGTGGGTGAGTGCGTCCACACCCGTATCGGCGGTCAATCGCGGGGGCATCGTCAGCGTCAACCGGTAGTCCACCACGGCCGCGACCGGCAGAAACGCCGCGCCCGGGCACAGCATCTTCTCGTTGGTGACACTGTCGCTGATGACGGTGAATTGGGTTGCTTCCGAACCGCTTCCGGCGGTCGTCGGAACAGCGACGACGGGGAGCGCCGGACCGTTGTTGATCTGGGGAGCCTTGTAGTCGCTCATCTGCCCGCCGTGGACCGCCAGCAGGCCGAGAGCCTTGGCGGTGTCCATCGGGCTTCCGCCCCCGAACCCGATGACGCAATCGGCGTCATGGGCAGCGACCGCCTCCAGACCCGCGACGAGGGAATCGGTGGTGGGATCGGGAACGGTATCGGCGAACACTGCCGCCGCGAGTCCGGCCGCCTCCAGGCGCGACACCATGCGTTCCACGGCGCCGGTCCCGACCAGGAATCGATCGGTCACCACGAGTGGGCGGCTCAGGCCGAGTCCGGCCACCACCTCGCCGATGTCGTCGACGGCACCTCCGCCGATGCGCATCACGCGGGGAAGAGCAATCGGTGCGGCCACGGGGGTCCCTTCGTCACAAGTGCGGTCGAGGGATGTCTACCGCATCCGCACCTCCCGAGTCACTCCCCTGCGAGAAACTGCGCGTAGTCGATGTCGGTGCCCGGTCGGTCGTCGTCCACACCTGCCCAGGCGGTGCGCAACGCGAGACGCACGAGATCCTGCGACCGGTAGCCGGGCCAGCCGTGCAGGATCCGCTGCCACTCGGCGGGTACCGCCGACGCGCCCCAGCGCGCGCCGAGCAACCCGCCGGCGATCGCCGCGGTGGTGTCGGTGTCGTGGCCGGCACGTACCGCGAGTTCGAGCGCCTGCGGCAGATGAGCGGGACCGGTCGCATAGGCGTGACACACCGCCCACCAGGCCGTCTGCAGCGCATGCACCACCCACCCGTTGTTGTCGAAGACCCGGGGGTCGGACGCTGTGCGGGCGTCGTCGAGCAGGGCGGACCAGCGCTGCGGGGCATCTCCCGGCAGCAGGTCCAGACCGGCGGCGACGCCGTCGAATGTGCCGTGGAGGACGGCATGCCGGATCGCGAACGACCACAGCATGCATGCCTCGATCGCCTGGGGATCGTCGTGCGTGAGGCGGCTGATGTCGCGGGCGGCGGCGACACACCGTTGCGCGTCGCCGAGGTAGGCGATCCCCACGGGTGCGGTCCGCATGAGCGATCCGTTGCCGCCCTTTCGTCCCGGGAGTGCGCGTGCCCGCTCGGTCATCGAGGCGGCGGTGGGATGCGCGGTGCTCAGCACGGCGCGGGTCCGGTTCCCGATGTCTTTCGGGCGGGAGTCGTACCAGCGCGCGAACTGGGCCGCGACGGCATCGAGACCGTCCGGGGATCCGATGTCGACGCCCGTCGCCGACACCTCGGCGATCGCGAGTGCCATGGACGTGTCGTCGGTCCACTCGCCCGGCGCGAACGGACCGATTCCCCCGCCGATCATGCGGATGGGAGTCTCCGGGGTGGGATAGGTGAATTCGTAGCCGGCGCCGAGCGCATCCCCTGCTGCGGTGGCGAGCAGGACACCTGCTGCGCGGTCGTTCTGTTCTGCCGTGAGCATCATGGCGACTCCCATTCGATCAATGTTGAGCAAACATTAGCGCACATTTGATTGAATGGCTACATGACGGTCTGGACAGATCCCGGAGGCAAAGCTCTCACCGACTACCCGCGCCCCTCGGTGGCCGTGGACGTTGCGGTGCTCACCGTCGACGAAACCCTGAAAGTACTGGTCACCGAGCGACCCGACGGGACGTCGGCACTGCCCGGCACATTCCTTCGTCCCGGGGAACGACTCGCGGACGCCGCGCAGCGAGCACTTCGGGACAAGGCCGCGCTCACCGGAATCGAGTTCCACCAACTCGCCATGCTCGACGACCCCGCGCGCGACGATCGGGGATGGGTGCTGTCCATGGCGCACGGGGCGGCTGTTCCCGTCTCGGAGATCCCCGCGGATGCGCGCCTCGTCCCCGTCACCGACACCACCGATCTCGCGTTCGATCACCCCGGCATCGTCGAACTCGCCGTCGACGACCTGCGCACCCGGTACTCCGCAGCGGTGGACCCGGCGCGGTTCCTCGGTGACGAGTTCACCGTCCTCGACCTCCGGCGCCTGTACGAGGTGGTCTTCGCGCGTCGATACCCCAAGGACACGTTCCGGCGTCACCTGCTGCACGGACTCGTGCCGACCGGCGAACTCCGCCGGGAGGGCACCGGGCGGCCCGCCGAGATCTACCGGCGACGGAACTCCGCACTGCCACCCGCCACCACGGCGTTCCTGCTGCAGTGACCGGTCCGCGTCACGGCACCATCGCCGCGGCGATCGCGGCGCCGAGCGCGACGTTGCCGCGGTAGGCAGCCACGTTCGTCTCGAGCGTGCGACCGCCGGTCTCGCGGTGCATGTGTTCGAGCAGGAACGGCGTGAGGTCCTTGCCCCGTACCCCTGCGGTGGCCGCCTCGCGCTCGGCTTCGTCGAGGACCCGGTCGTGTAGCTGCGGATCCACCTGGGAAGACGGATCGACGGGGTTACCCACCAGCACCGCCGACCGCAGCCCGAGGGCGTCGCGAGCGCGGGCGAGCGCGGCGGCGTCCTCCGGCGAGTCGATGTCGTCGACCGCGCAGCCGCTGTCCCGGATGTAGAACCCCGGGAAGCTGGTGGTGCGGTACCCGACGACGACCACCCCGAGTGTTTCGAAACGTTCGAGTGTGGCCGGGATGTCCAGCACCGACTTGACACCCGCGCTCACCACGAGAATCGGAATCGACGCCAGCGCAACGATATCGGCGCTTTCGTCGAACGTCGTGGCGGCGCCGCGGTGCACTCCCCCGAGACCTCCGGTGGCGAAGACCTCGATCCCGGCGCGATGAGCCAGCAGAGCCGTCGCGGCGACGGTGGTCCCGCCGTTCGTGCGCTTGACCGCGGCCACCGGCAGGTCGCGGATACCGAGCTTGACCACCGAGGTGCCGGCGTCGCCGAGTGCGCAGATCTGCGGTGCCGAGAGGCCGACGACGGGAGTGCCCTCGACCACCCCGACAGTCGCGGGGACTACCCCGGCGTCGCGCAACTGCTGTTCGGCGGCGAGCGCGACCTCCACGTTGCGGGGGCGGGTCAGACCGTGGGTGAAGATCGTCGATTCGAGCGCGACCACCGGGCGACGCTCGTCCAGCGCCGCCCGAACCGCGTCGGACACCACGATCGGTTCGCTCATGTGCCCGACACTAGCGTCCGGTCCGGGCGTGCACCCTCCGCTCAGGCGGCGTGAGCGCGACTGCGCCCCAGCCGGGCGAGCAGACGCGTGGCGCGATCCGCCTCGTCCGGCACCTCGACGCCCGGAGCGCACACGCCGTCCATGTAGAGCGAGTCGCCGAAGCTGTCGGCTCCGGCCTCCACGGCAGCGATTTCCGCGTCGGTGAAGGTGTCGTCCAGTCCCGCCCCGGTGGCGATGTCCCACCGGTGTACGAACATGTCCCAGATGTAGAACTGCTCGAAGGTCGACCCGATCGTCGTGGGACCGAAATAGCCGTCGTACTGCGTATCGACGACGGCGTCGTCCGCGACGATCTCGGCCACCTTCGAAGTGTGTTCGCGCCACGCACGGGCCGGGTCGTCGAGCGACGGTCGCGCACCGAGGTCGAGGCCCCGGCCTTCGAAGAACTCTCGCTGAGTGTCGATGATGTGGCCGAGCACGTCGCGCGTCGTCCAGCCCTCGCAGGGTGACGGACGGTCCCACGCGCCGGGGTCCACCGCGTTCACGACCGAGCCGAGGGGCCGTTCTGCTTCGCTGTGTCGGTTGGCTGTTGTATTCATGGTGGCGACGCTAGTGCTCGCCCACTACGAGGTATTGATGAAATCCGACACCGGGGGTTCCGACGCGGGTGGGCCGATCGAGCGGGCGCACCTCAAGGACCCGAACGACACAACCCACACGATCTTCCGATATCCGCCACCGTCGGATCTGCGCGAATTGGTCGAGCGCTACTGGATTCCGGTGTGGCGGGTACCGGCGGGACGAGACGCGCCCCAGCACGTACTCCGGTATCCCGTCTGCCTGATTGTGATCACCGAGGAGTACGCCCGGTTCTACGGCGTCGAGTCCGGCTTGTCGACGACCGTCCTCACCGGCGAGGGGTGGGCTGTCGGGGTGATGCTCACTCCCGCCGCGGGCACCCTTCTCACCGGTGTCGAACTCGCCGCGCTCACCGATCGCGTGCTCGAGGTGCCCGAAGTACTAGGCAACGCCGGGCGCGATGCCGTCGAGCAGATCCGGGACGTGATGCGGCGCGATCCGCGCTCCCCCGACACGCATCGACGTGCGATGGCCGTCTACGACGAAGTTCTGCGCTCCTACCTCCCCGTCGACGACGAGGGCCGCCTCGTCAACGACGTCGTCGCGTTCGTGGAGGACAACCCCGACGTGCTGCGTGTGGAACAGGTGCGCACGCAGTTCGGACTTTCGGAGCGGTCCCTGCAGCGACTGGTACACCGGCGCATCGGTCTCACGCCGAAGTGGCTCATCCAACGGCGTCGTCTCCAGGAGGCCGCCGGTCGCCTGCGCGAGAAGCCCGCATCGTTGTCGGAGGTCGCGGCGGTCCTCGGATATGCCGATCAACCGCATTTCGTCAGGGATTTCAAAAATGTCGTGGGGATGACTCCCGGCGCATTCGCCGATCGCTACTCCCCGGACGGTCCACCAACGGTGTGAGAGATTCTTTTGGATACGGCACGTCACCGGCGGCTACGTCGGCCGCGATTCGCCGCGCGAACGGAGATACGCCGCTAGCATTTCCGATCAACCCGGCATTCACCGAGTTCGACGTAGGGACGTAGCGATGCTCCGTAACGCTTTGGCACGAACCGTTCTCGTTCCCGCGACTGTGTTCGCGCTCGGTTTCGCGGCCCCTGCGCACGCGCAACCCGCCGAACCCGTTCCGGCAGTGGCAATTGCCCGGGGGATCGGTTACTCCGTTCAGGTCGAAGGCCAATCCATCAGCTACACGATCACCGGTGTGCCGCGGGTGCCGCTCGTCGGGTCGATCACGTTGCCGGGCTCCTGCACCACCGTCGTGGTCGACGCGGTTCGGGCCGCGCCGATCGTCGGACCGGTCCTGCTCGACTACATCCTCGGTAACCCCGACATCGACGTTCTCGCCCAAATCCAGCAACTCGACGACGCCGGCGCGGTCACCGCGATCAACCTGCTGCGAACCGCCAACCGAGACAACGTGGTGTCCGGGACTTTCGAGGACATCCCGATCGGTGCTTATGCAGTATTGAGTGTCTGCAACCTGAGTTCCGATCTCCTCGGCGCGACGGGCGCGCTGGTCCTCGGCCCGGCGTGGAACTCCGGTTCCACCGAAAGCGGATCGTCGTTCGGTTCCAGCACCGGATCCTGAGAGCCGTCCATGCCGCACGAATCGGAAACGCCGCTCGAAGCACTCTTCGGATCCACGGGGATCGCGGCACTGGTCACCCTGAAACACGACGGGCGGCCGCAGATCTCGAACGTCGTCTACTACTACGACCCGCTCGAACGCACATTTTCGGTATCGATCACCGACAGTCGTGCCAAAACCCGGAACATGCGGAGGGACCCGCGGGTCAGCCTGTTCGCCGACGCAGCCGACGGTTGGTCGTACGCGGTGGCGGAAGGACAAGCCGAATTATCCGAAGTCGCAGCCGATCCGCACGATGCGACCGTCGAGCAACTGGTGGCGCTCTACCGGGCGGTTCAGGGCGAGCATCCGGACTGGGACGAGTACCGCTCGGCGACGGTCGCCGAACATCGGTTGCTGCTGCGGGTACGGGTAAAGAGGTTCTACGGCATCGCCCGCTGACCGCTCCACCGCCGGCCCGCACCGGGGTTCGCGGCGCGCGCGGCTTCCGCGAACGCACGCATCGTCGGGAATTCGAGGTCGTAGCCGAACTCGCCGCCGGGCGGCGGGGTCGCGCCCCAGCCGGGACGGTCGTGACGCCGGTTGATCCAGACCGACGAGAGGCCGCGCTGTTTGGCGGGGACGTGGTCGTGGAAGAGCGACTGCGCCACGTGCAGCAGTCGCTCTCGTGGGACACCGAGGTCTGCGAGGACTTCATCGAGCGCGTCGAAGTGATTGTGGGCGGGCTTGTACGCTCCGACGTCCTCAGCGGTGATGACGTTGTCGAACTCGACTCCGAGGCGCGGGTTGCTTCCCGCAAAACCTTCACGATGCACGTTGGAGACGATGATCAGCGCGTAGTCCTCCGCGAGCGACAAGAGAGCCTGCGCGGAGTCCGGGAACGCCGGCCACCGGGGAACCGACGATCCGAGACGGCCCGCCCACTCGTCGGACACCGCCGCGCCGAGTGCATTCCCCGTCCGGCGGAACGCTTCCGCGAGAACCTCCGGGTACAGCATTGCCGGAGAGTCCTTTTCGATCCGGGCTTCGTTCTCCGCATACGCCTGGAGCAGTTCCTCGTCGGAAAGTTCCAGCCCGGCGTCCTTCGCCCACGGAGCGAGAACCGACGCGATTCCGGTCTCCCAATCGATGAGGGTGCCGTAGCAATCGAAACTCAGCACGTCGAACTCGGACAGATCCACAGCCATTCTCCCTACCTGCTTTTCGCCCGAAGTGTAGAAGCAGAATCGCGCTGCTTCACGTCGAGACCGGTTCGACCGGTTGCCTGAGGACGGTGCGGAGTTTGTCGGGTGCGGTCTTGCGGAAGTCGCTGAAATAGATCTCGTGGTGCTTTCCGACCATGCGTAGCCCGTTGCTCGGCACGAACTCGTCGTGCAGTTGCCTGAGTACTTCCGCCTCCGCGTCGAAAGGCCCGATGTGCAGTGTCTGCACACACCGGCCCTCGGCGAGGGATTCGAGGCGGATGTCGTCGAGTCGTGCCGGCGCATTCGTGGCAGCCACCTGCGCGGTGGCGAGGGTAACCAGATCGCTTTCGATCCACTCCGGAACCATGACCATCAACGTCCAGTCCCAACGGGATTTGTCCCGCGCGGAGGTGAACGATGCCATGTCCAGCGACCATCACAGTGCTTCGAGCGGTGGGACGACGTAATCGCGGCCCATCTCCCGTTTACTGGCGAACTTCAGCTTGTATGCGATCGGATACAGCGATTCGATGGCCTCGCGGAATGCCGGGGACGTATTAGGGTCGCCGCTGCCGTCGACCATGAGGTACTGCATCTGCGGCACGTCGAGGATCCGGAACTCGCCCCGGACCGCGCGATACGAGTCGAGCATCTTCTTGAAGTCGATCTTGTCGGTCATGGAGCACCTGGGACCCGTTGCGCGGGCCACCACCCTTCCCGGACGTACGAAAGACTCGTTCTGGGCATTGTATTCCGTTGCCTCTCCACGCCGTCCCGGAGCGGGCGCAGACCTGGACCGGGAAACAGACTGGGCAGTACGGTTGACGCCAAACGACGAGTCCCACCAAGGAGGCGCATGAACGTTTTCCGGAAGCCACGTGTCGCGGAAGAACATTCCCGTGTCCGGTGATCGGCCTCGGCCGACAGCAGCCGAGCGCGCACCTCTGTCCGATTCCCGATTCCGGCGCTTCGCAACAGGGAACGTCATCAACAACGTCGGTGAAACAGCGTTCGTCGGCGTGGCCCCGCTTCTTCTGGTGCAGATCTACGGTCCGTCTGCGGCCGCCCTGTCCGTGATCGCCACCGCGTTGTCGGGTGTGCTGTCACCGGTCGTCGGGGCCGCGATCGACGCGCGTGGGTGGCGTCCGTTCTTCTATGCCGGTCTGGCAGTCCAGTCGCTCTCGATCGGCGCCGTCACCGCCGCCCTGGTCGCCGGCCGACCTCCCCTCGCCGCGCTGGGTGTCCTGCTCGTGGTGAACGCCGTAGCGAGCCTCGGATACCTGTCGGCATGGAAAGTGGGCCTGAACGAACTGTTTCCGGATTTCCGCCGACGTGCCCGCGGCAGCCTGAACACCCTCTTCTACATGACCGGGATAGTCGGTCCCTTGACGGCATTCGTCATCTTGTCGACGAACGGCGTGACGCTCTTCCTGATCTTCTACGTCATCACGTCCAGTGCGCCTGTCGTCGCGCTGCTGCAGATCGATCGGGGACGACCGCGCGCAGCGTCTCGGACGGACGGAACAGCCATGAGAGCGCTGTCCGCGGGCCTGACGTACATCCGGGGTTCGGTGGTGTTGCGTCGACTGCTCGTGCTGAGATGCCTTGCGTCGGCGCTTCCCCCGACGCTGATCGGCGCCCTGATCGTGCTCGAGTTCGAGTCGTACGCGGCCGCGCCCCTCCTGATTCTCGCCGTGTCCAACGCCATGGTCTACCTGGGAAATCAATACGTCAGTCGCATGGCCGACTTCCGTGAAGTCGAAATCGTGCTCGTGTACGGCACGATGAGCCTCGCCGGCATAGCCCTCCTGAACGTGGACAGCATGTACGCGTTCGTGGCGAGTGTGGCTGTCTTCGGAATCGCGACCGGCGTAGGACTCTCGCATTTCGTCCTGGCAACGGTCGTGTACTCCCCTCCGGAGATCTACGGGTCCATCAGCGGTGTCTTCGGCCTCGCATCGAGCGTGCTCGGATTGACGGTCGGCGTCCTGCTATCGAGGGTGGACGTGATCGGGCTCGAGGCGTTCTACCTGATCCTCACAGTGCTGGCGGTGGGAACTTTCGTTGCGGCGGTGCGCTATGCGCGCACCGACGACGTTGCCAACGGCGGGACTGCATGAGCAGTGCTCCACCGATGATCGACGGTCATCAGCCCGACGCCGCGAGACCGATTGCCACGGTCGGCAGAACGAGCCACCACGACCCTGCGATTGCTTGTGGCTCCTTCCCCGCCGTGTCGCTACCGGTGACCTTCCGCGCCCGTCGCAGGGCCTGTCGTGTCCGGGCCGTCCGTTTCGTGCGCCGGACGACCGGGGCCGGGGTCTCGTGATCCATGCGAACTCCTTCGTGACATCGAGTCGGAACCGGGCATCAGGAAGCGATCAAACGGCGGAAAGAGCTGCGATGGAACACGATCGGTTCCACCGCGGTGTCGGTGAGCAGTTGGTTGATGCGCAGCACGACGATGTCGTGATCACCGGCCGGCACCTGCTGTTCGACGGTCACGTCCATGCGCACGCTCGTACCCGCCACGAACACGGCACCGCCGTCGCGGATCTCGATGTCGATCCCGGCGAACCGGTCGCCGTCCTTCGCGGCGAGCACCCTGGCCGCGCCGTCGTGCTCCTCGCTCAGCACGCTGATACCCAGATGCGGCAGAGCCGACAGCCGCGGCCACGTAGCGGAAGTGTGTTGCACACAGAATGCGACGAGCGGAGGGTCGAGCGACACCGGCACGAACGTGCTCGCGGCCAGACCCACTCGCTCACCGTGCACGTCCGCGCAGATCGCGACCACCCCGGACGGGATGTGTGCGAAGGCTTGCCGGAGGGCGGTGCTGTCGAACGTGCTCATGATGCCTCGGTTCGGATCGACGCGGTCAGGACCGGCGCCCACCGCTGCGCGTACTCCGCGATGCGACTGTCGGTGAGGTAGGTGGAGTCGAGCAGGTACAGGCCCGGCGACGGAGTCGTGGCACCGAGTTCGACCAGGACGGGTTTGAGCAACAGGTCCGGCGCGAGCGCGTGGGCCGGTCCCGCGCCGAGCATCAACGGCACCGCCACCACGTCCCGCAGACCTTCCCCGGTGGCGAACTGGTCCAGGAAAAGTTTCAGGACGCCGGTGTACGAGGCCTTGAAGGTGGGGCTGGCGAACACCACCAGGTCGGCGGCGGAGACGGCCGCGACCGCCTCGGCCACCCGCTCGTCACCCCACCCGAGCAGACCCGCACCGAGCGTGACGACGTCCACGACCCGATCGGGTTCACGCCCGGTCAAGGCGGCCGCGAGACGGGTCCCGGCATCGAGAGTGCGGGAGCCGGGCTTGGGATTGCCCGCGACGACGACGATCGTCATACGGCCACCTTTCGGTTCGGCGTTTCCGAGTCCCGCGGACGGCACAGGCACCCGCCATCGTTCGCTGCGCCGAGCCCCGAGGAAACCGTTTCGCTCTGCTCGAGCAAAAGCGCGGCCGCATGCCCGGCGGTTTGGGATAGTTGCCGATCGGTAACCTTTAACGGATGAGTGTCGCGGATTCTCCCTCAGCGCCCACCGACGGACTTGCCGGATGGGCACTGGACCTGATGGACCGGCTGGGCGGTGTAGGTGCGGGGCTCGCGATCGCGCTCGAGAACTTTTTCCCTCCGCTTCCCAGCGAAGTCATTCTTCCGCTGGCAGGCTTCGCCGCCAGCCTCGGCAGCTTCACCCTGGTGGGTGCGCTGTTCTGGACGACCCTCGGTTCCGTCCTGGGCGCACTCGGGTTGTATGCGCTCGGCCGGTGGGTGGGTGAGGACCGGCTGCGCAGCGTCGTGCACAAGCTTCCTCTGGTCGACGTGGAAGATCTCGACCGCACGACGGAGTGGTTCCAGAAACACGGCCGCAAGGCCGTGTTCTTCGGCCGCATGTTGCCTGTTTTCCGCAGCCTGATCTCGATTCCGGCCGGGGTCACCAAGATGCCGATATGGCAGTTCACCGCCTTCACCACCGCGGGCAGCCTGATCTGGAACAGCATCTTCGTCATCGCCGGGTATCAGCTCGGAGAGAACTGGCAGAAGGTCGAGCCGTACGCAGAGGTTCTTCAGTACGTGGTCCTCGCCGCGGTGATCGGCTTCATCGTCTACGCCGTGCAGCGCCGGATCCGGTCGCGACGCGCACACGCCGACGCCAACTGATCGCCACCGCGCGGCCGCATCAGCCCCAGACCACGATCGCCGCACACGCCACGAACACGACCACGACGGTCACCGCGTCGCCGGCACCCAGTCGCGGTCGGGTGCGGACGACGAGCCGGGGGCCCCGCACCGACAACGCGTCGCCGAGGTCGCGCACCTGCCGCATGGACACCGACGCCACCGCGCCCACCGTGTCGATCAGTTCGGGCCACCACCGCTTCGGAGTACGGATGCCGGGGCGCCCGCGCAACCGGCGGGCCGCGAACAGCATGCGCAACTCACCGCGGATCGTCGGCAACATCCGCAGCGCCAGCGCACACACCGTCACCCACTCGTCGACGGGTAGCCGCAGCAATCGCAACGGCGACAGAAGGACGGGCAGGGCGCCGACCAATTGCGACAGACTCGTCGTCCAGCCGACCAGCGACGCCAGCACCAGCAGGCACACCCCGAGAAGCATCGCTCGCACGTAACTCGTGAGCCCGCCCCCGGCGACGTTCAGCACCGCACCGACCGCAAGGAAGGCGAACACCCACCAGGGAATCGAAGGCACCACCCCGCGTGGGATGCGCGCCGTGAGCACTCCGGCCAGCAGCACCACCGCCGTGATGCCGAGGGCGGTCCAGGACGGGATGAAGCTCACGGTGACCGAGAGCGCCACCGCAGCGAGAATCTTCGTGCCCGCCCACAAGTGGTGGATGGGGGTGATGCGCGGAACGGGCCGCAGCAGGATCAGAGGCCGACGTTGTTCTTTCATTCCGTCACCGCACCGATCTGGTCGACGATCCGGCCCACGTCGAGCACCACGGTGCGCGAACACACCTCTTCCATTCCGTGCAGGTCGTGGGAGATGACCACGATCGTGACGTGCTCGACCGCCCGCAGGTGAGCGAGGATCGAGACCAGTTCACGGCGCCCGGGGACGTCCAGCCCGGCGAGCGGTTCGTCGAGGACCAGGACGCGCGGCGTCCGGGCAAGTTGTGCGGCGAGTGCGACACGGCGCATCTCCCCTCCGCTGAGCCGGTCGATCGGACGATCCACTAGTTCGGGCCGCAGCCCCACCCGGTGGAGGACGGCCGCCACGTAGTGCCGATCGGTGTGCGGGAGACCCGCGACATCCGATATCTCCTCGGCGACCGTCGGGCGCTGAAGCTGCAATCTCGCCTGCTGGAAGACGAATCCGACATCACCGCGAAGATCGGCCGTGGGCGTGTCCTGGAGCAGACAGGTGCCCTTCGTCGGTCGATACAGTCCCGCCATGATCCACGCGAGGGTGGATTTGCCGGAGCCGTTCGCACCGACCACCAGAACCCCTTCGCCTCGGCACACCGTGAGCGAGACATCCCGCAGCGCGGTGTGCGCCCACGGAGTGCGGTCCGCATATATGTGGGTGACGTCGCGCAACTCGAGGACGGGTTGCGGGAACGTGGGCGCGGCGGCGGGCACCGGCGCAGGACTCGGGGCCGCCGCAGGCGCGGGCACGATCCGTCCGGCGTCGAGATGCACGACGCGATCGGCGACGGCCGCTTCGTCGTCGAGATGCGTGACGAGGACGACGGTGGTGCCCTCGCGTGCCACCTCCGCGAGCAGCGCGACCAGTGCGCTCCGACTGGCCGAGTCCACCATGGCCGTGATCTCGTCCGCGATGAGCAGTGCCGGTCGGCGGGCCAGCGCACCGGCAAGTGCGAGGCGTTGGAGTTGCCCGCCGGACAGATCTTCCGTCGGCCGATCACCCATCCTGGCGAGACCGACCCTCTCGAGCAGGGCGTCGACGTCGACGTCGTCGGCTCCCCAACGCAGATCTTCCTCGACGGTGCGGCCGAGCACCTGACTGTCCGGGTGCTGGAACACGGTCACGGTTCCGCCCGGTTGTCCGAGGCCGGCAGGCCCGGGCCGGTCGACGAACCCGGCGGTCGGTTCGAGGCCCGCCATGATGCGTGCCAGCGTGGATTTGCCGGACCCGTTCCGGCCGACCACCGCCACGAACTCGCCCGGACCGATCGTGAGATCGATGTCGGACAAGGCATCGACGCCCGCGCCCGGGTACCGGTAGGTGACCATCCGCAGTGCCAGCGGCACTGGACTCGGCTCCCCGGAGCGGGGATCGGGCCACTCGGCCGACTGCGTACTCCACGTGCTGCGCGCCGCCACGAGGCGGAAGATCCCGAAGCACAGCAGGGCTGTGCCGACGATGCCGACCACCACCGCGCTGCCGATCCATACCCACCACAACCGCACCATCAGGTCGATCGTCTGCTCGAAGGTGCGTACGAAGTCCTCGCCCGCTCCCGCCGCCTCGAACGCACGAGCGGTGCCCCTCATCGACGACGCGAGCGCCTCGAGGAGCAGGATCCGCGTCTGCGCGAACAACAGCAGGAGGCCGTTCACCAGCGCGGCGATCAGAAGACCGATCGGCAGTGCACCGGCGAAGACGACGAAGACCGCCTCTCTTCCCCACCTCCGCTCGGCATATCCGACCAGCGCGCCGACCCCGGCGAGCACGAAGACCGTCGCCACGGCGAACGGTCCTGCCGCGACGAGCGCCACCACTCCCGACGCGACCGTCGCGGCGACGACCGCTCGTAACCGGCCGGCAGCCGCGAGAAAGGAGATCGGCAGTGCCACGAGCACCTGCGCGACGCCGACCGGGATGAATCCCGTGATCACGGTGAGCACCGCCGTCAACGATCCGAAGACGGCTGCCGCAGCAGCTTCTGGTGGCCGGAGAGGACCCCGAGTCCGGGAGGCGGTTACCGAGTGCACCGCCCCAGTCTGCCAGCGCGCAGCGTGCCGCCCGCGATGACTTCCCGCAGGCGCGGAAGTCCATATGGGCACGCCCGCAGAGTCCGAACGAAACCCCTTCCGGGAAGGACGATCATGCCCGCCACCGCACACCCGCTCGTCGAAGCCGAACGGCGCGATCTCGTCGCCGTGCTCGAACAACTCACCGAGGAACAGTGGAGCGCACCTTCGCTGTGCCGGGGATGGCGTGTGCGCGAGGTGGTCGCGCACACGACGATGCCGTACCGCTACGGCATGGTGCGCCTGCTCGTCGCGATGGCGAAGGCGCGAGGAAACTTCGACCGCGCCGCCGACGCGTGCGCCCGCGCCGACACGCGGGTGTTGTCCGACGCCGAACTCCTCGACTGCCTGCGCAACAACGTGGCGCATCCGTGGCAGCCGCCCCGCAGCGACTCCTCGGCACCACTGTGGCACGAGGTGATTCACGGACTCGACATCACCGTCGCCCTCGGACTCGGACGGCGGGTGCCGGACGAGCGGATCGCGATGCTGCTCGGCTCGGTCTCTCCGGAGAGTGTCGGCTACTTCGGAGCGAACCTCGACGGCATCCGTCTGCGGGCCGACGATCACGACTGGGAGTACGGGGCGGGTGACGTCGTCAGTGGCGACGCCCAACACCTGCTGCTGGTGCTCACGGGCCGTGCGCTGCCGCCCGGATTACTGAAAGGCCCACGCGCCGAACAATTCACCGCTCCGGTCTAGTGCGGCGGGGTCATCTCGACCCGAACTCCCACCAGGCGCACCTCACGGTCGTGATCGAACCGCTCCAGCAGTGCGACCGCAGCGTCTGCGATCACCGCAGCATCGAATGTGGGCACGGCAAGCGGCGCACTCGCCGTGTGCGTGACAAACGGCGCGTATCTGATCTTCAAGCCGACGCGTATCCCCTCGCGATTCTCGGCTCGAATGTCGTCCGTCGCCTGTGCGGCGAGTCGCCGCACGTGCTCCGCCAGTTCGCCCCAGTCCGCGACATTGTGCTGGAACGTGGTCTCGCGACTGTGCGATCGGGCCACCCACGGCTCCCCGGTGACCGTCGCGGTGGCGGCACCTCGGCCGAGACCGACCAGCCACGGGCCGATCTTCGGTCCGAAGCTTTTCGCCATCTCCTCGACCGGCGCCACAGCAAGTTCGCGGACCGTGTGAATGTCGTGTGCGGCCAGCTTCTTCGCGGTGCGTGACCCGATGCCCCACAACGCGGCCGGGTCCCGCTCCCCCATCACAGCGAACCAGTTGTCGCGGGTGAGGCGGAACATTCCGCGGGGCTTACCGAATCCCGTCGCGATCTTGGCGCGGAGGATGTTGTCGCCGATGCCGACCGAGCAATGCAATCCGGTCGCGTCCAGCACCGCAGCCTGCACTCCGCGCGCGAAAGACTCCGGATCGTCGGTCTCGACGCCGAGAAAAGCCTCGTCCCACCCCAGCACGTCCACGACGACACCGAAGCTGCGCAAGGTACTCATGACGACGTCCGAGACCTCGTTGTACGCGTCCTTGTCGACCGGAAGAAAGATCGCATCCGGAATCTTCTTCGCCGCCACACGCAGCGGCATCCCGGACCCGACCCCGCGTTCGCGTGCCTCGTACGACGCGGTGGACACCACGCCGCGCTCGGTGGGATCGCCCCGTCCGCCCACTACCACCGGCTTTCCCGCCAATTCGGGCCGGCGCAGCACCTCGACGGCGGCGATGAACTGATCGAGGTCGACGTGCAGCACCCACGCGGACGCCTCGGCTCGAGCGCCGCCGGGTGTCGTCGAACCGCAGGTCACCGCACCACGGTAAATCTCCGGGACACGGCGCAACATTGTTTCGGCGAGTCGGCGCTATCG
The DNA here is from genome assembly GCF_055664235.1 of Rhodococcus sp. NPDC019050. Lineage (NCBI taxonomy): Bacteria > Bacillati > Actinomycetota > Actinomycetes > Mycobacteriales > Nocardiaceae > Rhodococcus > Rhodococcus sp. NPDC019050. Next base: position 123,556 of record NZ_JBVOON010000009.1, read on the forward strand.
GGTCGCGCCGGCACTCGCGAGGTCGCAAACCGGTACCGGACGAAAGTGGTTCCCTTCCGTGTACGCGTGCGCGTCTCGGGTGTACGTTGTCCTTCTAACAACCACCGAGGTTCGCCTCACCTAACTTTGGGATAGCTTCATGCCCTTGCTCGCCGCGGGTGCCACCGCCCCATCCGTCGCCACCCAGCTGGCCGGTTCCGGTCTCATCGGACTCCGGGAAGGACTCGAAGCGGGCATCGTCGTCATGATCCTCGTGGCATTCCTGGTCAAGTCCCAGCGCCGCGACGCGCTCAAGTGGGTGTGGCTCGGGGTGGGCATCGCCGTGACCATGGTCGTCGCGACCTTCCTGATCATCCACTTCGGCACCAGCACCCTCGACGGTGTCGCCGCAGAAATCGCGGCAGGCATCGCCTCCCTCGTCGCCGTCGTCATCGTCACCGCCATGGTGCTGTGGATGCGCAAAGCGTCCCGATCCATCTCCGGCGACCTGAAATCCGGAATGGAAAAGGCCCTGGTCGTCGGCCCTTCCGCGGTGCTGTCACTGGCGTTCTTCGCAGTGGGACGGGAAGGACTCGAGACGGCACTGCTCATGGTCGGCTACGCCGAGAACACCGCAGGCAGCCCCTGGCCGCTGGTCGGGCTGCTCCTCGGCATCGCCGTCGCCGCAGTCGTCACCGTCCTGATGTACCTCGGCGCCATCCGGATCAACATGGCGACCTTCTTCAAGTACACGGGCGTGGCACTCATCGTGGTGGCAGCCGGGATCCTCGGTTACGGCGTGCGGGCACTGCAGATCGGCGGTGTTCTGCCCGGCGCGACCACAGCCGCGTTCGACGTCTCCGATGTCTACGACGCCGGCAGTTGGTACGGCACCATCCTCGGCGGCATCCTCAATCTCCGTCCCGACCCCACGGTGCTGCAGTTCGCGGCGTGGGCGGCATACCTGGTGATCGTGCTGTTCCTGTTCCTGCGGCCCACCGCACCCGCTCGGCGCTCCCAGCCGGTGCACGAACCCGCTGCGACCTGACCTCGCGCCGAAACGAGACCCTGCGCCGAGCAACACCCTGCATACCCTCCTTCCTCTCGAAAGGCACCACCCGATGCGTCGCACCGCATACGCCCTCACCGCAGTCGCAGTACTGCCGCTCGCGCTTGCAGCCTGCACCGAGAAATCGGCGACCGACTCCGACGCGGTCACGGTGACGGCAACCGACTCGTCCTGCGAGGTATCCACCACCGAGGGCGTCACCGGGCACTCGACCTTCGCGGTCACCAACAACGGCACCAAAGTCACCGAGTTCTACGTCTTCGCCGGTGGCGACCGGGCCATGGGCGAGGTCGAGAACATCGGGCCCGGTCTCACCCGCCAGCTCATCGTCAACATCCCCGAAGCAGGCGACTACGAACTGTCGTGCCGACCGGGCATGGTGGGCGACGGCATCCGGCAACCGTTCACCGTGACCGGCGACTCCCAGGCCGCGACCGACGCCGACGGCCGGCTCACCGAGGCCGCCGACGGTTACCGCCGGTACATCCGGAGCCAGACCGAGGCTCTGGTCGCCACGACCGGTGAATTCGTCGCCGCGGTCAAGGCAGGCAACGTCGAGGAAGGCAAGCGGCTGTTCCCGCTCGCGCGCACCTACTTCGAGCGGATCGAACCGGAAGCGGAAAGCTTCGGCGACCTCGATCCCCGGCTGGATCTTCGCGAGGCCGACCTCGAGCCCGGCCAGGAGTGGACCGGCTTCCACCGGCTCGAAAAGGACCTGTGGGTGACCGGGCTCCAGCCTGACAGCGCTGCCGTCGCCGACCAGCTCACCGCCGACGTCCAGGAGCTTTCGGGACTGGTGAACGCGGAGGATTACACCATCGACCCGACGCGTATCGCGGGCGACGCCCAGGGTCTGCTCGACGAGATCTCCACCTCCAAGATCACCGGCGAGGAAGACATCTTCTCGCACACCGATCTGTACGACTTCCGGGCGAACGTCGACGGCTCGCAGGCCGCGGTCGCGGCGTTGCGGCCCGTGCTCGACGCCCAGGACCCTGCACTCGGTACCGCGATCGACGCACGGTTCGCCGAACTCGACGCCGCCCTCGACCAGTACCGGGTCGGTGAAGGATTCGTATCGTACGACACCGTCACCGAACCGCAGCGGCAGGAACTGTCTCGGCTGATCGATGCGCTGGCGGCGGAGGTCAGCAAGGTGCAGGGCGTCGTCGCGGAGGCAGCCGGGCTATGACCGATCGGCCGACGAACACACCCGGCCGGGACACTGGGGCAGGCATCTCCCGCCGTCGACTGTTCGGCGCAGTAGGGGCAGGGGCGGTTATCGCCGGTGCGGGCGCGGTCGCCGGCCGCGCCACCGCACCCGACGAGGCCGGGGCGGCCGCTCACGGAGTGGTCGACTTCCGCGGCGAACACCAGGCCGGCATCGTCACTCCCGCGCAGGATCGGATGCATTTCGTTGCGTTCGACATCACCACGACCGACCGCGCCCAGGTCGTCGCAATGCTGAAGACGTGGACCGAGATGGCCGCACGCATGACAGCGGGCCTGGAGGCGACCGAGGACGGCGCCACCGGCGACGGTGCGTACCAGGCGCCGAGCGACACCGGCGAAGCACTCGATCTCGACCCGTCCCAGCTGACACTGACCATCGGCTTCGGCCCGTCCCTGTTCGACGACCGCTTCGGGCTGGCACCGCTCAAACCGGAGGCCCTGCAGGATCTGCCCCACTTCCCCGCGGACAACCTCGACCCGACCCGCAGCGGTGGCGACATCGCCATCCAGGCGTGTGCCAACGATCCGCAGGTCGCCGTGCACGCAATCCGCAATCTGGCGCGGGTCGCGTTCGGCACCGCGTCGGTGCGCTGGTCACAACTCGGGTTCGGACGCACCTCCTCCACCTCGACCGCCCAGGCGACCCCCCGGAACCTGTTCGGCTTCAAGGACGGCACCAACAACCTCAAAGCGGAAGATCCCGACGCTCTTTCCGAGTCGGTGTGGGTCGCCGGCGACGACGACCAGCCCTGGATGGCCGGCGGCAGCTACCTCGTGGCCCGGCGGATACGGATGCTCATCGAGCAGTGGGACCGGGCCGTCCTCAAAGAACAAGAGGCAGTGATCGGCCGCGACAAACGCGAAGGCGCACCGCTCGGGCAGACGACGGAGTTCGACGAACTCGACCTCGAGTCGAAGGGGCCCGACGGTCCGTTCGTACCGGTCACCGCACATGTGCGCCTCGCCTCCGCGCAGCACCTCGGCGGCATCCGCATTCTGCGCCGCGGCTACAACTTCACGGACGGTTCCGACGGCTTCGGGCATCTCGATGCCGGGCTCTTCTTCATCGCCTTCTGCCGCAACCCGCTCGACCAGTTCGTACCGATGCAACTCGAACTCGCCCGCAGCGACGCGCTCAACGAGTACATCCAGCACGTCGGGTCGGCAGTGTTCGCGTGTCCGCCCGGCCTTCAGGACGGCGAATACTGGGGGCAGTCGCTGTTCGAGGCGTGAGTTCTCCGGACCCTCCGCCTTCGGCCGCACCACCCTTTCGCGAGAATGTAACGAAGGACACACCTGCCCCGACATCCCTACCGAAGGCATGTAGAGCACAAAGGGGTTTCATCGTGGCACACGACCGACTGCTGTTCATCGGCCATCCCGACGCCGGAGAAGTCGCGCAGTGGAGTGCGCTGCGCGACCTCGCTCCCCAGCGGGGACTGGTTCCCACCCGCAAGTTCGAACCCGGCGAGGTGGTCTGGGCTGTGGCGGCCGGTGGTGTCCTCGACAGCACGACGTCCGGCATGTCGTCGCGCATGGTCGACGCGCTGCGCGCCGCCCACATCCCCTGCACCAATGCGCTCGACGCGATCCGGCACGTGTACTGAGCAGCGAGTTCGGCCTCAACCCACCCGGGCCGAACGTCAATGGTTCGCCGAACTGCGTGCGCAACCCGAGCGCCTGGTCGATCACCCGCTCTCCCAGCCGCACGCGTTCGGCGAGGGTTCCGGTGAGCAGCACCCAGGACCGGCCGGTCGCCGTGAGCATGTCGACGAACCACTCCGTCATCTCCGCACGGATGACTTCCCCGTCGCGTATCCCGTCCTGCACGAACGGGACCGCCACGTGATCGGTGACGAGGTAGAGGGCATCCCGGTCGGGAACCTCCGTCCACGCGCGCCGGCTCTCCAAGCCGAGGTAGCGCCGCTCCCAGACGGTGGTCGCGACCGCGTCGGTGTCGCACACGAGCACCGGTGATCCGGTCCGTGCCGCCTCCTCCTCGAGGCGGGTCTGCTCCGCGGCGATGTGCGCGAAGTCGTCGCCGGTCCAGGTGAGGTCATCCATCGTCGCGGCTGGATCACGCTCTTTCATTCGAGCGAGGGTGTCCACGGTGGCCTGTCGCCCGTACTCCGGCACCCACCGAGTTCGCTCCCACACCCCGCCGCGGGCACGGTAGCGCTCCGCCAACGCGCGACTGACCGTTGTCGTACCGGTGGATTCGGCACCGAGAACCACGATGCGCGTCGTCAGGCCCGCGCGGGCGGGTGAGTCGAGGTCGTCCCAGTGTCCCGCGAGATCGGCGCGACACGCCGTTCCCGAAACCGGGTACGCGACGCGGTCGACGTCGACGCATACATGGGTCGCCGAAAAGCGTTGCGCCAGTTCGTCACCGTACTTCTCACTGGAGACCACCGCATCCACCGGAATATCGGTGACCGTCCGTACTGCGGCGCGCATGCATGCCACCTGCGCCGCCCACACCACGTCCGAGCCGAGGTCCATCGGTGCGTCGCACACAATTCCGGTGACGGCGACTCCGCGGTCGGCGCGATGTGTCTCCCGCATCCACTCGACCCTCCGACCGAGGGGGATCGATTCCGCGGCGGACGCCATGACGACCACAGTGACGCGGTCGGCCACCCGTGCCGCGGTGCGCACGAGATGGTGGTGCCCGATGTGCGGCGGGTAGAACTTGCCGATGACGAGTGCATGTCGGTACATCACGCCACCCGCGCAAATTCGGGCGTCATCACGCGGGTGCTGCGCCAGGCGATGAGGCCGCGTACGCACAGAATCAGGAAACCGATGTAGAGCAGCGCCGTCAGCGTGAGCCCTTTGTGCAGGTAGAGCGGGATATAGATCAGGTCGGCGGCGATCCACAGCAGCCACGACTCCCACCGCTTGGTGGCCTGGCCCCACGTCGCGAGCAGCGAGAGGACGGTGGTGGCCGCATCCCAGAACGGCACGGTCGACGGGGTGGCGGTGTCGAGCAGAACGGTCAGCGCGGCGGTGCCGGCGATGCCCGCGCCGGCGAGCCACAGCCACTCGCGCCCACTGGTGCCGGTCACGGGCAGCACCCCACCGTCGTGCCCCCGCACCCAGTTGGTCCAGCCCCACACCGCGAGCCCGATGTAGACGATCTGAAGTCCCGAATCCGCGTAGAGGCCGGCGGTGGCGAACAGCAGAATCCAGACGAGGTTGTTGACGATGCCGATGGGCCAGTTCAGCGCGGACTGCCGGCCCACCAGGTACACGCACCACGCACCGGAGAGGAAACCGAGGACCTCCGCCCACGTGGTGGGAGCGCCGAGGGCGGTGAACGCCGTCGAGTTCAGGAATGTGAGCATGGCGATCCTTTCACTGGTGCCAGTGATTAGATCAGTATTGCGCTAAGTGCGCAACGGGGCGCTCAGACCGTGGCACCCTCCGTGACGTGGTGGCGTCCGAGCGGCAGCATCAGAGGCTTGCCCGACACCGGATCGGAGATCACGTGGCTGTCGAGCCCGAATACCGCCCGGACGGTCTCGGTGGTGAGAACGTCGGACGGATCACCCGCCGCGTAGACATCACCTGCGGCGATGGCCACGAGGTAATCCGCATACCGCGCAGCAAGGTTCAGGTCGTGCAGCACCATGACGATCGTCGTGCCCCGGCTGCGGTTGAGATCGGTGAGCAAGTCCAGCACCTCGATCTGGTGGCTCACGTCCAGGAAGGTCGTGGGCTCGTCGAGCAGCAGCACGTCGGTCTGCTGGGCAAGTGCCATGGCGATCCAGACACGCTGCCGCTGCCCACCGGATAGTTCGTCGACGTGCCGCTCGGCCAGTTCGGTCGTGTTGGTCGCAGCGAGAGCGTCCGCCACCGCGGCATCGTCCTCACGACTCCACCGCGAGAGCACCCGTTGATGCGGGTGCCGGCCGCGCCCGACCAGATCCGCCACGACGATTCCTTCCGGCGCGATCGGCGACTGCGGGAGCAGACCCAGAGTGCGGGCGAGTTGCTTGGCCGGCAACCGGTGCACGTCCTTGCCGTCGAGCAGAACATGCCCCGAGCGCGGCGTCAGCAGGCGCGACATCGACCGCAACAGCGTCGACTTTCCGCACGCGTTGGCCCCGACGATGCACGTGATCTTTGCCGGCGGCACCACCAGATCGAGGGATTCGACGACGGTACGTCCACCGTATCCGAGTTCGAGGTCTTCGACGACGAGGGTGTGGGCTGCGGTCACAGCGAGCCTCCCGAGCGGTTGGAACGAATGATGAGGTAGACGAGATACGGCGCGCCGAGCACACCCGTCACGACACCGACGGGATAGCGGGTGCCGAACGCGTACTGACCGCAGAAGTCGGCGAAGAGAACGAGCAGCGCACCGACGAGTGCCGCGGGCACGACGAGCGACGTACCGGGCCCGACGATCCGGGCGGCGATGGGCCCGGACAGGAACGCGACGAACGCGATCGGACCCGCAGCAGCGGTGGCGAAGGCGATCAGCCCCACGGCGGCGATGATGAGCACGATGCGTGTGCGCTCGACCCGGACACCGAGCGCCTGGGCGGTGTCGTCGCCGAGTTGGAGCATCGACAGGTTACGGGTCTGACTCAGCAACACCGGCCCGAGCACCGCCAGCGCGACGAGCACCGGAACGGTTGCGGTCCACGTGGTTCCGTTGAGGCTTCCCGTGAGCCACCGGGTAGTTTCCTGGAGATCCCACGTCGCGGCCGTACTCAGCAGATACGACGTGAGGCTGTCGAGCATCGCGGCGATACCGATGCCGATGAGGATCAGCCGGGTGCCCGCCACACCGTTCCGGAACGAGAGCGCGTAGATCAGCACCGCGACCGCCAGGCCCGCCACGATCGCGACCGCGGACACCTGCGACCCGCCGAGTGAGAGCACGATGATGGCGAAGGCTGCGGCGGCGCTCGCGCCGGAACTGATGCCGATGATGTCGGGGCTGGCGAGTGGGTTGCGCAGCATCGTCTGGAAGGTCACGCCGCCGAGGCCGAAGCAGATTCCGGCGACCACCGCGAGCACCGTGCGAGGTATCCGGAGTGTGCCGACGGTGAAGGACGCGCCGGGCACGTCCTCCCCCAGGATCACCCGCATCACGTCGGAGGGCGGATAGAACGTCTTGCCGAACATCAGGCTCACGGCGAACGCGGCAGCCACGAGCACGACCAGCAGAGTGATGACCCCGCGTCTGCGTCGTCCCCGCTTGATGCGGTTCACCGCAACGGTGTCGGTTGCGGAGGTGGAGTTTTCGAAGGTGGCGGTCACAGTTCGCGAATCTTTTGGCGTCGGACGATGTAGATGAAGAAGGGCGCCCCGATCAAGGCGGTGATGATGCCGACATCGATCTCACTGGGCCGCGCCACGATCCGGCCGAGGACATCGGCTGCGGTGAGCAGGGCCGCGCCGGTGAGTGCGGAGAACGGCAGCAGCCATCGGTTGTCGACCCCGATCAGCATGCGGCACAGGTGCGGCACGACGAGCCCGACGAAAGCGATGGGTCCTGCGATGGCGGTCGCGGCGCCGCAGAGCAGTACCGCTCCCAGCGCCGCGATACCCCGCGCGATCGCGACTCGCTCACCGAGACCGGCCGCGACCTCGTCGCCGAGTGCCAGCGAGTTGAGGCTGCGCGCCGAAAGGAGCGAGACCACGAATCCGACGGCGAGGAAGGGCAATGCCTGCCCGACGGCGTCGAAGCTCGCGCCACCGACACCACCGATCTGCCACGAGCGCACGCTGCCGGCGATGTCGTTGCGCGGCAGCACCACAGCGGTGATGAACGACGCGAAGGCCGCCGACGTGGCCGCGCCCGACAGCGCAAGCTTGAGGGGTGTCGCGCCGCCGCGCCCGAGAGAGCCGACGGTGTAGACGAACAGGGCGGCGATGCCCGCTCCGAGAATCGCCACCCAGATCATGCTCGTCTGCGTCCACAGACCGAAGTACGCCATGCCCACGACCACCGCGAGCGAGGCCCCCATGTTGACTCCGAGAATTCCCGGATCCGCCAAGGGGTTCCGGGTGACGCCCTGCATCACCGCGCCGGCGAGGCCGAGAGCGGCGCCGACGAGGAGCGCGAGCACGGTGCGCGGGATGCGTTTGGCCACGGCACCCTGCCCGATGTTGTCCGTCGACCCGCCGAGCGCAGCGAGGATGTCGGACCATTCGACGTCGCGCGAACCGATGACGACGGACATCACGGTCAGCGCGACGAGCACACCGGCAAGAACCAGCAGCCACAGCAGACGGCCGAACGTCGGGCGTCCCGTGGTGAGAGCGCCCGACGTCGAATCCGGTTGGGTTACCGTCACTCCGGTGAGCCGGTGGCAGCCTTCGCGAGCAGGTCGACGTAATCGCCGAGCACCCACGAGATAGCGAGCGGAGTCGGGTTCGCGGCCGTGCCCAGCGGGCCGGAGCCGTCGAGGAACACGATCGAGTTGTTGGCGACAGCCGGCATCTGCGAGAGCAGCGGGTCGGCCTTCAGCGCGTCCACCAGTGCCTGGTCGCCGTAGGTGACGATGATCTCGACATCGTCGAAGACGTCGACGCGCTCGGCACTGACCTTCTGGGAGTACTCCTCACCGGTCGACGCCTCGGCGACGCTCTTCGGAGTGGACAGACCCAGGTCCTCGAAGAATGCGGAACGGGTGTCCTTGGCGGTGTAGAAGCTGACCTGGCTCAGGTCGGCGGTGTCGACGTGCGTGAGGAACATCGTGGACTTGCCCGCGAGGCCCGGGTGCGAGGCCACCTCGTCGGCGATCTGCTGTTCGAGGTCGGCGATGAGGGCCTTGCCCTCGTCTTCCATGCCGAGGCCCATGCTGTTGTAGAGGATGGTGTCGCGCCACGACGTCGCCCACGGCGCCTCGGGGAATGCGACAACCGGCGCGATGGCACTCAGCGTGTCGTAGGTCTCCTGCGTCAATCCCGAGTAGGCCGCGAGGATTACGTCCGGATCGGTGTCCGACACGGCTTCGAAGTCGATGCCGTCGGTCTCGTCGAAGAGCACCGGGGTCTCGCCGCCGAGTTCCTCGAGCTTCTCCTCGACCCACGGCAGCATGCCGTTGTTGTCGTCGTCGCCGAAGTTCGCTGCGGCCATACCGACGGGGACGATGCCGAGAGCCAGCGGCACCTCGTGGTTGGCCCAGTTCACGGTCGCGACGCGGGTGGGCTTCTCGTCGATCGTGGTGGTGCCGAAGGCATGCTCGATCGTGACCGGGAATGCGCCGGGTCCGGTCTCGGAGGCCGCGGTGTCCGAGGACTCCGACGAGTCGGAACCACAGGCCGTCATGCCCAGTGTGACCGCGACTGCCGCCGCGGCCACTGTCAGGAAGCGCTTGGAACGCATGGGGTATTACTCGCTCTCGTGCAAGGGGTGACCACACTCCCGCAACCGCGGGAATTAGGTGAGGTTTGCCTAAACCGTAATGTTTGTCCGGTCCGGGCGCAATCGCGCGTTCGGGACATCCGATGTCGCGTTCGGGACAGCTACCCCGTCAATCGGAACGTGCCCGGTGTGCTTCCCATGATTCGGCGAAACGCCGCGCCGAACGCGCTCACCGACCGATAACCCATGATCTGGGCCACCTCGCCGAGTTCGAGACCGGTGCCGAGAAGGATCGCGGCGCGCTGTGCCCGAACCGCCGCCGTCCACCGACCGAAACTCATTCCCGTCTCGGATCGGAACACGCGGGTGATGGTCCGGGCACTCACCCCCAGCGCCGTCGCCCAGTCCGCGAGCGTGCGCGCGTCGCCGGGGTCGGCATCGACGGCCTCGACGATCGGCCGCAACAGCGGGGATGTCGGCATCTGCACCAGCAGTTCCTGGTCCGACGGCGCGAGCACGTCGATCACCATCTTCTCGGTCAGCGCTCGCGACTCACTTTCGAGCGACTCGTGCGTCAAACGGTCGAGCAGTAACCGGAGCAGCGGCGTCATCTCGACGGACACCGGACGCTCGGACAGTGCGGGCGTCGCGCCGATTCCGAAGTGCGCCGTGCGATACCACGTGCCCGCCGGCGTGATGCCGGAGTGCAGCAGCCCGGCGGGTATCCACAACCCGATCGTCGGTGTCACCGTCCAGGTCCGTGCCCCCACCGTGACACTCGACGCCCCGCGCTCGTTCCACAACAGTTCGTGGGTGGGATGCGAGTGCGGCTCGAACCGCGTGTCACAGGAGACGAGTTCGTCCATGCCGGCGATGACGAACGGCACGTCGATCGCTCCGGCCTCGTACACCGGCAGCGTCCTGGTCTCCATGGGCACCCATTATGTCCGCAGCGTCACCATCTGCCCGTGCGGTCGTCGGGCACATCACGGCAGTGCATATGGTTGTGCGATGGAAACCGAGTTCGTCCGCTGGACCGAGGACGGCACCGAGCATTCGGCGGTGTGGCGGTCCACCAGCGGAGCGACGCCCCCGAAAAAGGTCCGGGTGGCCGACGACTCGATGACCGCCGACGAGGCATACCGCCTGGCGTGCGAGGGAACGGCGCTGTTGTGGCGCGGCGACTTCCACAACGCCCGCCAACTCGGCACCGCCGTCGCCGCCCGGGCCACGCGCAAGCCCCGCAAGACGTCGACGGACCCCGCCACCGCGTTCCACCTGCACCGGCAGACGCAGTCCCGGCGAGCGAGCATCCTCGGGATGCTGCTGGTGCCGTTCGACGCGGACCAGACGATCCCGCTCCGACGCGCCCCCGACGTGCGGCAGGCCGTCCACGAGGCGTACGGGCCGATCGACGAGCCCACCGTCACCACCTTGCGGGATCTGCTGGGCGCGATCGGCGCCTACGAATGGCAGAAGGAGGGCGTCGAGATCCCCGCCCTCGGCGCGCGCATCCACCCCGGATACGGCGTGTTCTCACCGATTCGCGGCGAGTACGTCGACCTCGTCGCCGACACCCCGCTGCCCTCGCTCACCAAGGCGTTCGACATCGGCACCGGCACCGGCGTGCTGGCCGCCGTCCTCGCCCACCGCGGCGTCGAGAAGGTCGTCGCGACAGAGATCGACGCGAAAGCCCTCGCCTGCGCGCGGGCGAACCTCGACCGGCTCGGCTACAGCGACCGGGTCGAGGTCGTGCAGACGGACCTCTTTCCCGACGGCAGGGCACCGCTGGTCGTGTGCAATCCGCCGTGGATTCCCGCCCGGCCGACATCGCCGATCGAGTACGCGATCTACGACCCGGACAGTGCGATGCTCCGGGGCTTCCTTCGCGGACTGCCCGAGCACCTCGAACCCTCGGGAGAAGGCTGGCTCATCCTGTCCGACATCGCCGAACATCTCGGCTTGCGGACCCGCGAGGAACTCCTCGCCCTCATCGGCGATGCCGGTCTCGTCGTGCTCGAACGCCGAGATGTGGCGCCGCGGCACGGCAAGATCGAGGACCGGTCGGATGCGCTCTACGCCGCGCGCAAGCGGGAAGTGACGTCGCTGTGGCGGCTCGCCGTGCGGGACCGTCCCTAACGCGTTCGGCGACCGGAGTCCCCGCCCTGCGACAGTTCCTTGGCCAGGGGCGACGGGAACCTCGGCATCACGCGCACACCCCCGAGCCAGTCGTCGAGGCGGGCGGCTTCCTGTTCGAGAAACGCCGAACCCTCCGCGCCGATGTCCTCGAGCAGGTGGAGGGTGACGGCACCGTCGTCGTCCTGCCACCAGGTTCCGACGATCCGTCCGTCCCACCACGCGGTGGGTCCGGCGTTCCCGTTGGAGTCGAACAGCGCCTGCCGGTACGAACCGAGATACCAGTCGCGCTCGAACCAGCCCATCGTCGTCGGGTCCAGCGCCGGCAGCAACGCACCCCACGGTGCAACGCGCGGGGTCTTGTCCACGTCGTCGGGCATCAGGTAACCGGTTCGTCCGCCGAGATCCACTTCCACCGCGTGTAATTCGGCAAGCGCCGCGCGCACCGCCTTCACCGTCGAGCCGAGCCACCACTTGATGTCGGCTTCGGTGCCGGGACCGAAGCGCCGCAGCCACAACTCCACCAGGCCGCGCACGCCGTCGTCCTCGGTGCACGGTTCGATCTCCGCGCCGAGCCACGACTCCGTGGTGGCCCAACTCGGCCGCGAAATTCGCCACGCTCCATTGTTGGAGGCGCGCACCACTTTTCCCGACGCCGACAACACCGTCAGCACGCGGGGAGCAAAGGCGACCTTCCCGGCCCACGACTTCCCGGTGCCGTAGTCGACGGCACTGTCGATATGGGGAATCTCCTTGCGCAGTTCGGTGGAGGTCGCTTCCCTGCCACCGGACAGCGCCTCGCGGACGTGCTCGCACGCCTCGGTCAGCCACTGCTCACCGTCGGTGTGCAGACCGGCGGCCTCGACATCCTTGGCCACGCTGCGGCGTTGCACCGCAGCGACCCGGTTGCTCGCGCCGGCTTGCGCAAACGGGAGCACCTGCCGCGGGAAGACGAAGATCGTCCGTCGCATTGCGAGATGCTTGACCAGCGAACGGTCGACGTACAGCGCGCGGTCGAGATCCTCGACCGCGAAATCGTCCACACGCGCCCAGGCCGACAGATAGACGGTCGCCGGGTCGGTGCCGTGCAGGCAGACCATGCCGGTCGCGGCCTCGACGGCATCCTTCGCGTGAAATTCCGGAGCGAGGCAGTGTCGTGCGGCCAGGCGGGCCCTGCGTTCGGTTGCGTCGATCTGTCGCAGCGTCATGGCGCCACCATAGTGGTTACCTGCGACGAACTTTGGTCGGATAGTGCCCGCCAGGCGGGCACTATCGCACTTAAGTTTCGTCACATCAGAACCAACTGTGCGGCGATCAGGACGTCGAGCACTCCGCACCATTCGGCGAAGGTTTTCGAGACCACCCGGTCCCGCCAGATGTGCACGAAGTCCCACATCCCGTGCAGGAACCAGCCGGCCGCGATCACGTACACCCCGACGGTCGGATCGACGGCGAGACCGGCGAGCGCCACACCGCAGAAGAACACGATCCCTATGGCTTGGAGGCGCAGGTTCGGCGTCGAATCGATTTCACCGGTGGACATCACCCATATCAGCAGGACGAGGGAGGCACCGACGAGAAGGGTGGACGGCGCCATAATGCCGGTCACCTCGGTGACCGCGACCGTCCCCGCCACCAGCACCACGATCGGCCACGTGATCTTCCGGTTGCCGATCTTGGCCATGATCAGATAGATCAGGGCGAGCATCGGCAGCGCCTCGCCGAGGAACTGGGCCGAACCGCCCTTCTCTCCGAGCGCTGCCGCCACCACGTCGGGGCCGACCAGGGCGAGGGCGAGCAGGGCGGGCCAGCGGCGCAAAGTCCACCGCACAGGTCCCGGCAGTCTGTCGAACCAGCGCGCAATCCGTCCTGCCCCGGGAGCGCTGTTCGGCGAAGCTGCCGTGGGCAACTGTTGTGTGGGTTCCGTCCTGTCGAGCATCGCGAGCTCCGATCGTCGAGGCGCCTTCCCCCTGGGCCTCACATAAGTCGAACAGTGCTGTCTATTTTAGGACCCTGCTACCGTAACTCGTACAGCCGTGTATGGGAAGAGGAATGATGACAGCACCGACACCTCGCGCGACGAAACGAGCCGACGCCGTCCGCAACGTGGAGCGCATCCTCGACGCCGCCATCACCTGCCTCACCGAACGACCCACCGCGTCGATGGCCGATATCGCCAAACGAGCAGGTCTCGGCCGCGTCACCCTGTACGGCCACTTCGCATCACGGGCCGAACTACTCGAAGCTGTGGTCGTGCGTGTCCTCGAACAGGGCGAACGTGCCCTCGGTGCCGTCGACCTGTCCGGCAACCCGCGCGACGCACTGAGCCGCCTGATCGAAAGCAGTTGGCTCCTGACCAGTCAGGCCGCCTCGATCATCGCCGCCGCCGAAGACGAGTTGCCGCCCGGAAGAATGCAGGAACTGCACACCGACCCGGCTGCGCGCGTCGAGGCACTCATCGAACGCGGCCGCGACGAGGGCGTGTTCCGAACCGATATGCCGACGTCGTGGCTCGTCACCGTGATCCACCAGATCCTGCACGGCGCCGCCACCGAGATCTCGATATCACGCCTCGACCCCCACGACGCATCGGAACGGATCACCACGACGATCCTTGCCGTCCTCGATGCTCCGTCGACGCAGGAGACGAATAACTCAGTGGGTCAACGAGGGTCGGGTCCCTCGACGAGCGGGAGCGACTCGTCGGCGGTCCAGGCGTTGAGCGAACCGTCGTAGACCGCGGCGTCGGTGCGACCCGCCACGGCAAGTGCGTGGGCGACGCCGGAGGCGGCGATCCCGCCACCGCAGTACGTCACCGGTCGCACGTCCGGGTCCAGCGCACCCGACTTCTCGAAGATCTCCCGCAGTTCGGCTGCCGGCTTGAGGCGGCCGGTGGACGGGTCCACGAGGTCGCCGAACGGGATGTTGATGCTGCCCGGGATGTGCCCCCGGCGCGGATACGACGGGCTTTCACCCCGGTACGTCGCCGGGTCGAGAGCGTTGATGATGAGGGTGTGGGGGTCGTCGAGAGCGCCCAGAACGTCCTGCGTCGACGTGAGCAAGTCCGGACGACGATGCGCCGTAAAGGTCGCGGCGTGCGGAATCACCTGCTCTTCCGAAACGGGATACCCCGCGGCACGCCACGCGGGGAGACCGCCGTCGAGGACTGCCGCGTCGTCGAATCCTTCGAGTCGCAGCTGCCACCACAATCGGGCGGCCCAGATTCCGCTCGACTGGTCGTAGATCACCACCCGTCGTCCGTCTCCGATACCCACCGCACCCGCCGCGATCGCGAACCGGTCGGACGAGACAGCGGTAAACGGTTGCGGCGCTTGATGGTCGGAAAAGTCGGTGAACAGGTCGGCGTAGACCGCCCCCGGGATGTGCGCCTCGGCGTACGTGTCGAGACCGGGCTCGATGTGCACCGACCCGTCCGGCGGCATGCTCAGGTGTGTCGTGGCGTCGACGATGACGAGGTCTTCGTCGTCGAGGTGCTCGTGCAACCACTCGGGAGTGACGGACTGGGGTGTCGGGTCGCTCATGGAGCACTCCTTCTGCCGTCCCACGGCAGTGCTGGCCTCGACCCCGGCGCGCGAGGTCCGAACCACCAAATCGTACGCGGCGAGGCTCCTACACAGTCGCGTACGCGGCAGCGAGATCGATGCGTAGCCAGCCGCCGTCGGGTCCGGCGCGATCGAGGGGGTATCCCGCAGGTAGCGCGGTGTCCCGGAGCACGCCGAGGCGCTCCTCGTCCGTGAGGTGGGGCGCGACGCTCCGCAACAGCACCGCGGCGTCCGCGGGAATGTCGTTCACCATCGCCGGATCGACCGGCTCGAACCCGTAGGTCATCCGGTCTCGGTATTCGCCGCGCGCCGCATCAGGTGAGCGATACGGGACGTCGGACTCGATGTAGTCGGCCAGCGGCGCACCCACCGACAGTTCGAGTTCCGACCGGAGTTCGGCCTCCGCTTCGTCGACGAGGCGGACGAACGCCGGGTCGTTCAACCGGTCGGCCGCTGCGGCCTGGCCCATGATGCGCGCGCCCATGACGTCGAGCGGGTAGTGCACACCCAACACGATGCGGCTGTTCCCCACCTCCGAGGCGCGGGCGAGAATCTGCGGAGCAAGCTCAGGAAGCATGTCCGCCAGCAGGATTCCCTTCCAATACGCCTGCGCCGTATGACCCGAAGGGTACGAACTGGTACCGAACACTTCTGCATAGGGGTCGGCAGCGCCGCCGGTTCCGTCGCCGAAGTAGTAGTGGATCCGCTCGGGTGCCGCCTCGAACGGCCGCGGGTTGTTCCAGTGCTGCTTTTCCAGGAGCGTCGAATTGGCGATGCCGCCGGCCCGGGCCAGGTCTCCTCCGAGCAAAGTCTCGGTCTTCGGTAGACGTCCCTCGTCGAGCGCGACGCGGAACGCTTCGCCCAGGCCGTGGCCGAACCCATCCGACAACGACAGCAGCCGGTCGTAGTGACTGTCGAACAACGCGCGCTGCTGCTCTACAGGCGACGCCGCATTGTTGATCGCCACGGCGGTACCGAGGTTCTGCTGCACAACGTCGGGACGACTCTCGCGAAGTTCGGTGAACCCGTCGAGCACGGAGATGTAGTTGACGCGCGCGGGGAAATCGGACGGGTAGGGACCGACCAGGTCCGGGAGAGCGAAGGGCCCGGCATAGGCGACGGGTGCCGTCGCCGTCATCATCACCGCAGCGATCAGTGCCCCTGCATACCGGCTGAACTTCATCGAGTGGCCTTCCCCCCGGACGACGGTCCACGAAGTTAAGCCGCACAGGTGCCCGTTACGCAAGAGGCAGCGACACCGGCGCATTCCTCGTGAGTGCACTACCCGCGGATTCTTCGGCGAGTCGCATCGCCACTCCGATGGCACCAGCCAAGGAACCCAGGAGTACGAGCAGGGTGAGTGCGGCGTTACCGGGGTCGTGTGCCGACCCTCCCAAGGCGTCGGTGTCGAGGGCGAGGTACGTCACCGTGTCCTTCAATGCGCTGGTGAAGGTTACTGCGGTGCCCAGCCAGAGCAACACGAGACGAGCCGGCGTAAGCCGCTTTCCCCTGAGCAGACCCGTCGCAGCCGCGGCACCTGCGGCAGCCGCCGACGCTCCTACGACGAGGAATACTCGTTGCGCGGTCGTCAGGTCCGAAAACACCGCACTCCCCCACACCGCCCACACCAGCTGCTGTCCGGTGAATATCACAGCGGCAGCGACGAATACGGCACCGAGGTGGTTCTGTAGTCGGCCGGTTCGTCCTCCGCCGTTGTCGGCGCCACCGTCGACCACCACGTGCCACCTGTCCCGCGCGTAGAGAACGAATCCGGCGAGCAGGAGAACAGCCTGCGTCGCGAAGCCTCCGTACACGACAGCGAACACCCACCCCTCCATGGCGTCGTTGCCGCTGTACGCGTTTCCGCCGCCCGTGACGACCTGAATGGCGCCGCCCAGAACCGACCCCACCGCGACGGGGACGAGCAGTCCGGTCGCGACCCACATCGGGAAAGCAAGGAGGACGGCGGGGATTCTCTTTCCCCACGGCGCAACCAACCCGACCGCGATCAGGATCGCGGTCAGTTCCATACCCGCCGTCGCGATGTTGGCGACCCGCATGGTGTCGGCGAACTCGGCGTCGTCGACACCGATCGTCCAGCCGAAGATCCAGGCAATCTTCAGGAGCAGGTAGGGCAGGCACGACACGACGGTGGCGACGCATATCCAGCGCCGGAGCGGCAACACCCGGTCCGCGCCCCGGGATTGCGCAGTCAGATTCATGGCAACATTCCGATCACCGTCTCGAGATGGCAAGCATTCGGATGCAGCACCCGAATCCCTTCGCCCAGTCAACCGCCTGAACGCCACCTCGAACATCGGGGAAGACCCGGAAATCGGCCCCTAGAAAATCCCCCGGACTCGACGGTCTGGATGCAGGGCAGCGCCGGTATGACTCGCCGAACTCGCCGAACTCGCCGGCTGAGCCGGACAGCGTCGGTGGTCAGTGAGCCCCAGCCGGGTCCACGGCGTTCGCGAGTGCGTACGCATTCGGAGAACTCAGTAGAAGCTCGTCGAACTCGGTGCCGGCCCGGCGCACCCCGATGCGCAGCACCGGATATCCGCGCTTCATCGCGACCAGGCGCCGTGTGCCGCGCGGATGCCGGAAGGTGCCCACTTTGAGATATCCGGAGATCACCAATCCCGATCTGATGCCGAGTATTTCGGACGTCCAGCCCGGCAGAACCTCGACGCTCGAGATCTCCGACAACGGCACCTCCATCGTGCTCCGGTGGACCATGATCGCCTCCCACCAGGAGAACGAGAGATGAAGGGCGTTGTCTCGAATGGTCGATGTCGCCATAACGTCAGGTCTCCCGTCGACGGTAAGCTCGATGTAGTACTGAGAACATTATCAGACTGATAATAATGCGGGAAGGGTGCCGATGGGAAAGACCTCACCGATTGCCGAGGTGGTGCTGCATCCCGTTCGCCTGCGGATCGTGCAGCAACTCGGCGGGCGCCGGCTGACCACCGCACAACTCCGGGCCGAGCTCCCCGACGTCACCCAGGCCACGCTCTATCGGCACATCGCGGCCCTGATCGACGCCGAGATCGTCACCGTCGTCGACGAACGCCGCGTACGCGGCACCATCGAACGCACCCTCGCGCTCGGCGAGCGTTTGGCCCATGTCGGACACGACGAGCTCGCCGCCATGGACGAAGCCGAACTACGGAATGCCTTTCTCGCCTTCCTCGGATCACTCGGCAAGAGTTTCGACACGTTCGTCGAGAACGACGATCGACAGCTCTGGCACTATCTGGGTTTCGGAACCACTCCGCTCTACGTCACCACCGACGATCTTGCGGAGATCCAGGCGCGACTCGGCGAGATCCTTGCCCCCTACCGAACTGATGCCGGCGGCGACCGGATGCGCGTCGATCTGTCCACCGCGGTGATTCCCACTCCCCCGCCCGTCGCTCCCGACGAGAAGTAGCCGACCCCGCCGAAGGCAGAGCTGCGCATCCCCGTATCCGGTCATCCACGACGAGCGGGGCACTCTGCGAGAGTCCACGTCGCCTATTCCGCCGAACAACGCGCCGAGGCGAATTCGACAGCGGTAACCTTGCTCTTATTCGACATCTTCGGATGCCGCTGACCAGCATCTGAACACTCTCGCGGGTGATCCGCTCGGAGGCCGACGTGCGTGGATTCGGTATCGATCTCGGAACAGCCAACACTGTCGTCGGCACTCCCGAAGACGGCATAGTCCTGAACGAACCGTCGCTGTTGATGGTTCGGACGAGGGAGCCCCACAAAGCGCTCACGATCGGCCATGACGCGAGTGACCTCGTCGACCGCATTCCCTCCGGAATCACGGCGATTCACCCGATACGTGACGGTGTCATCGTCGATCTCGGGACCGCTCGGACGTTTGTCAGTGCCGTTCTCGAGCGGGCAGCCCCCCGCCGCCGGTTCGGTACACGGCCGACGGGCGTCGTCGCGGTTCCCGCCGGCGCGACCCCGCTCGAGCGTCGCGCGATGTTCGAAGTCGCACACGAGGCGGGTCTGCGGAAGGTCGGTCTGGTGCCGGAACCGGTGGCCGGCGCGCTCGGTTGCGGTCTCAACCCGCTCGAGCCGTCCACCCACCTCGTTGTCGATATCGGCGGTGGCACTTCGGAAGTCACTGCTCTCTGTTACGGCGGTGTCCTGTCGCACCGCAGTTGCCGAATTGCGGGAAACGACTTGAACAGGGCGATACTCCGCTACCTGCGCGCGGAACACGAACTCGTCGTCGGCGAGTTCACCGCGGAGCGGGCCAAGGTGGGAGCGCCCGAGGTCGCCGAGGAACAGCCGCTCGTGGTGGAGGGCCGCGACGCCGCGACCGGCCGGGTCCGGCTGGTCACTCTCGAAACCGACGAGATCATGGATGCGGTGCGGCCCACGATGACGAGCATCGTGCAGACGCTGTCCGCGTGCCTCGACGACCTACCGGCGCGGGCCATCGGTGACGTGATGGCCGAAGGAATGCTGGCGATCGGCGGTGGATCGATGCTGCGTGGCCTGCCGCAAGTGCTCGAAGAAGCCTTCGGCCTTCCCGTGAAGACCGCCGAGCGTCCCCTCACCTGCGTTGCGGAAGGCGCGACCGCCTGCATGGACCACCCCGAGGTGGTCGCTGCCTACAGCGCCTGATGTTCAGCGGGTCTGGTTGGTCAGCGGGTGTGGGCGAGATAGCGCTCGAGCAGAGTCTTGACCACCGGACCTGATGTCGCCGAACCGAATCCACCGCCCCGCACGAGTGCCGTCACCACCACCTCGGGTGCATCGAAGGGCACCACCGCGGAAAACCAGGCATTGAGGCCCTTCCCGGGGGCCGAGGGATCCTCGGCGGTACCGGTCTTCGCCCCGGCCGGCACCGGCAGGCTCGCGAGCTGGCCGGCGGTACCGGCGGCGGCCGATGCACGCATCCCCGCTCGCACAGGTCCGAGTTCGTCCGCGAAGGACAGTCGATGCGGTTCCTCGGTCGGAACGGGCACACCCTCCGCCGGCCCGTAGGCCGCCGCGAGTTGGGGCGTCACCATCGCGCCGGAGGCGATACCCGACGTCCAACGCGCCACCTGCAGCGGGGTCGAGCTGACGGTGCCCTGACCGATTCCCATCAACAGGGTCGACCCCGGATACCAGGCCCCACCGATGTCGCTGACGTTCTCCGGTGTGCCGAGGAAACCCGCGGACTCGTTGGGCAGATCGATGCCCGTCGGCGAGCCGGCACCCAGTTCACCCGCGGTCGTCGCTATGCGCTCGGGGCCGATGAGGTCGGCGAGCTGATAGAAGTAGACGTTGTCCGACCACTGGATAGCCCCCAGCAGACTGTTTCCCCCCATGGGCTGCCAGTTCGCAAAAGTGTGCCCTCCGTAGGCATAGGAGGCGCCGCCCGCGAGCACGGTGTCCGGCGACAACACGTGCGACGACGCATTCGCCGCGGCGGTAACGATCTTGAACGTCGAGCCCGGAGGCACGGCAGTCTGCGCAGCGTGGTTGAGCATCCGACCCGGCCCCGTGCCCTCGGTTTGCGCCGCGAGCGCGACCGGGTCGACCGGTGGTTCGAAGACGTTGTTGTCGTAGCCGGGAACACTGGCCAGTGCCAGCACCCCACCGGTGCGGGCATCCATCACGACTGCGGCACCGAGGTCGCCTCCGCTGGTGCGCATTGCCTGTGCGAGCGCATCGGTCGCGGCCTGTTGCATGCCGAGGTCGAGGTGCAACCGCAGGTCGTGACCCCGTACCGGGTCCACCCTCTCCCCTGTGCCGACCGGACGCCCGGACGGATCGACGTACATGCACTGCCGGCCGTCGACGCCGCGGAGCAACGCGTCGTACTGCATCTCGAGTCCCGCCTTGCCCACCCGCGCTCCGAGCGGGAGGTTCGGCCAGTACTGCATGCCCTGCTCGTCCGCGGTCCCGACGTACCCGAGGACGGACGCCAGCGACTCCCCCTGGGGATACTGCCTGCGTCCGGTCGGGTACACGAGCACCCAGGGCAACTGGGCATCCACGATTCGCCGGGCCTGCTCGGCCCCGACGCGTCCGAGCACGAGCTGCATCTCCTCTTCCGCGCTCGTCAGGTCGTCCGCGAGTGCGTCAGGCGTGACGGCGAGGAGTGCGGCGAGTTCGTCGCGTACCCCAGGGTCACCGTCGGCGAACATCCGCGGAACCACCGCAACGGAGTATTCGGCGACATTGACCGCGACCGGAACACCGTTTCGGTCGAGAATGTCACCTCGTTCGGCGGGCAGTCGGAGACAGCGCAGCATCTGCGTGTCGCTGGTGGCCCGCAGATCGCCGCCGTGAGCGGTCTGGAGTTGCCAGGCGAACATCGACATCGCGACGAGCGACGCGGTCACCGCCACCGCGCTCGTCGACACTCCGCGAGGGAGCCGTCGCTTCCGGGATTCGGTGGCCCACAGCGACCGCGTCACGCCGTCGCGCCGCACCGCGAGCACCAAGCCGAGGGAGACGAACCCGACGATCGAGGCGGTGCCCCCGTAACTGAACAAGGGAATGGGCATGCCGGTGTGCGGCAGCAGCGACAGGCTCTGGGCGACCGACACCACCGTGTGAATTCCGAACAGTCCGGCGACACCCGCCGCGACGAGTGCCGCTTCCCTCGTCCGTGCGTGTCGGGCAGCGAGGACGGCACGCCACACGATGACCACGACGGCCAGCACGACGGCCAGCCCGGCGACCAGACCCCATCCGTACACCAAGCTCGCGAAGGCCAGGTCGTGCTCGGATTCGGGCAGGTAGGTGGCCCGGAGGCCGTAGTCCGTTTCCCGGCCGAGGCCCCACCATCCCGCGCTGCCGATCGCGATGTCCGCCTGCCAGGCAGCCCAGCCGGAACCCTGCGGATCCGCGTCGCGCGAGAGGAAGACGTTGATCCGATCGAGTTGGTACGGGCGGAGGAACAGCAACGCCAGCGGCAGCGAGGCGACGCCGAGCGCGAACAGTGGGAGCAGCGACCGCATCGGCACCCGGGCCAGGATCAGCATGAGCACCACGGTGAAGACGAGCACCACGGCCGTCGACAGGTCGGGTTGCAGCGCGACCAGCGCGATCGGCACACACGCAGCCGCCAGGACAGCCAGGAACCTGCGGACCGTGTAGTCACGAGCCAGTATCGATGCGGGCACTAAAACCAGGGCGAGCTTCGCGATCTCGGAGGGCTGCAGGGTGAACACGCCGAGATTCAGCCAGCGCTGCGCGCCCATCGTCGCGATCCCGATCAGCGGCACCGCCACGAGCAGAACAACCGAGGCAATGTAGAGGATCCAGCCGAAACGGCTCAGGGTGGCGACCCGCATTCGCGACGTCGCCCACATGGCGCCGAGGCCCACGCCAGCGAGAACCGCGTGACGCACTGCCGGTGCCGTCATTCCCGTCGTCCACATGTTGAGCACGCCGAGAGCGACCAGGACGACTGCCGCAGCGACGAGCCAGGGATCGGATCGGCGCCTATCCGCCTGCACCAGAGCCCCCCGGCGGGCAGGTTACGTTCTCGGCGGGCACGTACAGCGGCTCCGACGCGGCGGCAGCGGGAGCCGTGCTGACCGCGGCAACCGCCAGCGCAGCGCCCGGCGGCAGATCGACGCGACCGACGCCGTAGGCCTCCTGCGCGCCGGGCGGTACCGGCACCGTGACCTCACCACCGGGACCGACAGCACCCGTACATCTGTCGTAGACGGTCAGATTCCAGGTCACCGCACCGACATTCGCTGCGGGATCGACGCCGACATCCACCCGCAGGTTGCACGATCGCCCCGGCTCACAGGTGCCGTTGGCAAAGCTCGCGACCATGCGGGTGATCGGTCCGGCTTCACCCGGAAGATCGATGGGGACGGGGCTCGGCTCGGTGGACCCCGGCTCGGCCGGAGGGAATACGGCGTCGGGCGCCGGGGGCGGCGGAGAAACCGGACTGATTTGATCGTCCATCGACGATTCCCCGGGGTCGAGGAGGGTGTTCCATCCCTGCCGCAGCTCCGACCATGCTTTCGGAGCCACCCACACCATCCCGGCGAGCATGAGGAGCGCGAGCAGAGCGAGTAGACCTCGGCGCCACGACGGTCGCCTTCTCTTGCGATGCCAGATCTTCGTTGTGGGTGGCTGCCAGCCGGTCGAGGCTAGAGAGGATCCGGTAGCCGGTGGCAGCTGATCCGGGGCGTCCGGCCGTTCGTGCGCTGGACCTTCCGGACGGGCACGTCCCAGCACCGCCGAGACGAGCGCCGCGAGCTGACGCCGCGTCGTCTCCACCTTGTCCGGACCGAATTCTGTTGCGACAGAGTTGCGTACGAGCTGTGCAAGGACGACCGCGTCCGACGCCTCGGCGATCGATTCGTCCAGCCGGTCCGCAAATGCGGCGCTGCGACAGTTCGCCGCGATCTCTCGAAGCAGGACCGCGATCACATCACGGACCTTGTCCCGTGATCCCGCGTTTCCTCCACCGCGCTCGATCCTGAGGTGCCCGCTTTGGGACACCGTCACGGCGTTTCCTCGAAGACTCGCCGGAGAACGCCCCAGCTCGTGTAGCGACTCGACCTGATCGACCACATCTGTGACGAGCACGGCCGCCTGCGCAGGGGTCAGCTTCACGAGGGCAAGCAGCCTCTCGAGGGAGACGCCGACGCCACTTGGATCGTTGTCGGTTCGCGCCGGCGGTCCGGACCGAGCCTGGTCGGGCTCGCCGTCCGTCGCGTGGACCCCCACGAGTGCCTCGATCATCGCACATCCTGAAAATGCTAGTCCCCCAGCATCTTTCAAGCATCGAGAAGCGGGGTGGACGGTGGACCCTGCAAGCACCTTTCCCACTCGCCTGCTATTGGTTACCGATCCATTCTGTGCCATTCGCGCCGCGGTTGCGGGGGCTTTCGACCGAAACCCTTCGGCCCGCCCGGGGCATCCTCGAATGGATCACCTCGTCCGTTACCTTGCCTTCATGAAGATGCTCCGGACCGTCTCGATCATCTCGGTGTTGTGCACGGTTGCGGTCCTGATCTACGTGGTGCCTCAGCTGGTCGTGTCAGGAGTGGTCGAAGTCGGCGGCCGTGGTCTCGAACTGCTGGTGGTGCTGCCGACATTGGTCGGATTGCCCTGTTCTCTCGCCGGAGCCATCGTCGGGACCGCCTGCATTCTCCGGCGACACACTCGAGGGAGGGCGACAGTCCTCATGGCGCTCGGACAGGTGACCACAGTGGCTCTGGCCGCGACCATCGTGGTGTGGGCTTTCGGGTTCGCCTCGACCGGCTGGGAGCTCGTCGCGCTGCCGACAGCGTTGATGGTGGGCCAGGTGATGGTCGCAGCGGGGCTCGTCGTGGTATTCAAACGCCGATCTGCCTCTTCACCCCGCCGAATCGGGAATCCGCCCGCGCACCCGGCTGAGCCGTCGGCACCCGAATGCAAGTAGTCCTCTACTCCTGACAACCCGGCACAAGACGAGAGACGCTGTGCCTGCGCCGGGAAACTACGCCCGATGAACCGGACGGTGCCAGCCGGTGCGGAACCGATCGGATCGTGCCGTATGGGGGTGGCGTAGCGGCCTCCCGGCTGCGCGGGCAGAAACAGTACGGGCAGGTGCATTATGGTTACCGGACGAAGGAACGCCCTGATCGTCGCTTGTGCCGACTATCAGGACCCGGGCCTGCAACGACTCAGGGCTCCGACACAGGATGCCGAAGCTCTCGCTTCGGTATTGAAAGACCCCCGCATCGGGGCATTCGATGTGCGCACCCTCGTGAACGAGCCCGCCTACGTGGTGAGCGAAGGCGTGGAGGAATTCTTCGCGGAGCGCGGCCCTGAAGACTTGCTGCTCCTGCACTTCTCTTGCCACGGCGTGAAGGACGAATCGGGCGAACTGTACTTCGCGGCGTCGAACACGAAGCTCACCCGGCTGGGAGCTACGGGGGTTGCCGCGGAGTTCGTCAGCCGTCGGATGAACAGGAGCCGGTCCCGGCGGATCATCCTGTTTTTGGACTGCTGCTACGCCGGCGCCTTCGAGAGAGGTATGGCCCATCGAGCCGACACGGGCATGAACCTCCAAGAGCAGCTGACCGGGCGCGGTCGCGCAGTGATCACTGCATCCAGTTCGATGGAGTACTCCTTCGAAAGCGGCGAACTTGCGAATTCCAGTACCGATGGCCCTTCGGTATTCACCGGAGCTCTTGTGGATGGGCTCGCCACCGGTGAAGCCGACCGCAATCAGGACGGGATGATCACTCTCGATGAGTTGTACGACTACGTGTACGGGAAGGTCCGGACGTCTTCACCGAATCAGACACCGGGCAAGTGGGTTTTCGGTGTGCAAGGTGATCTCCACATCGCCCGGCGTATCCGGCGGCTGAGCGAACCGACACCACTGTCCGTCGAGCTCGAGCAGTTGATCGACCATCCCATTCCCAGCGTTCGAATGACCGCAGTCGAGGAACTCCAGAAGCTTCGCAAGGGACGGCATCTTGGTCTCGCCGAATCCGCCGAGCGGGTCTTGCAGAAGCTCGCGAAGGACGACAGCCGCCGTGTGGCCTCGGCCGCGTCGGTGGCCCTTCGCGAGCAGGTACGACTGCCGGTGCTGCCTTCGGCTGATCCGGAGACTGCGCGCCCCCAGCCCTCCGAGCCGAAGCACGACTCCGCACCATCGACCTCCCCGAAACCGACACGGCCGCAAAGCCCACCGAACGCGTTTCCCCGTCCTCCGCGTCCGGACCGCGTCGGTCCCGTGGACGCCGTCGCGGAGGCGAAACCGACGAGCAGCCATCCGAAACCGGCGAATCCGGTACCAGCACCGGTCCCGGCGTCTGAACGTCCGCGGCGAACACAGGAGCGAACCACACAGTCCGCCCTGGGGGCCACCGACGTCACGCCGACACGGGCCACCGAGGCCCTTCTGCGGCGCTCGGCAGGCGCACTGACCGTCCTCGCCGCCCTTCTGATGGCATCGAACCCGTTCATTCCGTACGTGCAGTACTCCGACGAGACACTCCTGGACGTCGGGTCACACGCAGTCCTTCCGGCCCTCGGCACGGCGGTCCTCGTAGGTATTGCCGGCGTCTGCCTCTGCGGCCCGTCCAAGAACTGGCTGCTCGGAGCAGGAATGCTGCTGGGCGAAAGCGCCACCCTCCCGTGGTTCCTCTGGAATCAGTGGGAGCCCCGGAGCATGTGGGGCCCGGCGACATGGATCTGGTACGTGGCCCTGTGGATACTCGTGGTCGCCGCCGGGGTCGCGGGGGTGGCGGCGTTCCAATGCCGCGGGGCCGCTCTACGTTGGCGCACAACCCTATCCGCACGATCCTGGGCATTACCCGCGATCGGAGTGGCCTCCGCCGTGGTGCTGGCGGCCGAACGGTTCGCTGTCGTCGAATATCAGGTCTCGTCGGAGAATTGGGGAATTCTCGTGTGGGTGCTGATGGCGCTGGTGGTCCCTGTATGCATTTCGGTTGCATCACCTGATCGCTTCGCGATCTCACTGGCCGTGGGATGGGCCGGCGCAGCGGCGATTGCGATGTACTACTCGGCGTACTCGGCGCGTCAGTGGGGAATCGAGTCTCAGCTGCCGATCGTCTTCGTGGCGCTGATGGCAGTGCTGGTCGCCACCACAGTTGCGAGCAGTTCGCACCCGATACGACCCGAACGTCGTCGCGTGTAACAGCGTCTGTCTACTCAGTGCTCGTCTACGCAGCGCTCCGGCCTTCCCTACACAGTGCTCTGGCGGCGAAGGAACTCCTCCACCAGTCGACTCTCGGTTTCCGGTGAAGCGTCCGTGAGCTCGATATGGTCCTCACCGATCCGCACACTGATCTTGAGCTCACGCCGATTCGAGCGCCATCCGCGAACGGTCTCCAGCAATTGACGCAGCGCAAGAAGACTCGGCCCGATTCCCACGACCAGCTGGCCGATCGCGTCGGCATCCACCCCTCGGGTGCCCGAGGGCGCCGGACCACCTTTCCCTGCTCTGACATCTTCGACATCCAGGTCCAGCAATTCCGATCGAAGCGTCCGGGTCGCCTCGTCGACCTGTTCGGGGTCGACGCCGTCACCGAACAACATCAAATCCACATCGACACGCGGGGCTGAAGCGTCCACTTCCCGAGAATAGCTCCGCGGAGAAGTATGCCGGGCGACTTCCGCTACAGGTGATCACGTGCGCCGTTCCGGACGCCGGAAAATCCCGAATTCGAGTACCCCACTACTCGTGCCCCGCGGCATTGCTCACCAACAGACTCGTATCCGTGATTTCGACGCGTCCGGTCGTCGGCTCGACACATCCCGACAAGCGGGAGGATTCATGTCTTCCACCGATTCCGCGGCTCATTCGAAAGTCGCGCACGCCTTCGTCCGCTACAGCGATGATCTCGAGCGACGCGACCCAGACGAAGACGCTCTGACCGATACGATCGTCGGGTCGCTCCGCCGGAACAACGAGTGGGCGGCCGAGAAATACAAGCACGCGATCCGCGATGCTCACGCCAAAGGTCTGGGCGTCATGCGGGGGGAGCTCACGGTGTACCCGGATCTACCCGCACCGTTCCGGCAAGGGATGTTCGCGACACCCGCGACATATCCGGTGGTCATCAGGCTTTCCAGCACGGCCGGCGCGATCCGCAGCGATCAGGTTCGCGGTGTCCGCGGCATGGCGGTCAAGGTTCTGGGTGTGGCCGGGGAACGGATCGTTCCCGGCGATGGTCACCACAACCAGGACTTCGTCCTCGTCAACAGCGACACATTTCCGTTCGGCGACGTGCGTTCGTACGCCGTCCACGGAATGCGCCTCGCGAAGATCCTCGCACGCACTCCCGATCCGATACTTCGGCTGGTGTGCCTGTTCGCCCAAGGGGCCGCGCGGATCTTCCCGCTGATCCGTGTCGACCTTCCGGACTCGCTGCAGTTGTTCGCTCGACCGAACCACCACATCCTAGGTGAGACCTACCATTCCGCAGCACCGCTCCGGTACGGCGATCATGTGGCGAAGGTCAGTGTCGCTCCGCTCTCGAATTCGGTCCGATGCCTTACAGGGCAACGCATCTCATCCGCCGAAGGTGACGACGCCCATCGCGCGTCCGTCGAGCGTTTCTTCGAACGAAACAGTGCCGAGTACGAGATACGCGTGCAATTGTGCACCGATCCCGAGAAGATGCCTGTCGAGAACGCGACGGTGCGGTGGCCGGAAGAAGACTCTCCTCATGTTCCGGTGGCGAGAATCAGGCTGCCCGTCCAGGATACGAGCAGCGATGCGCTCCGCACCTACGCGGAGGACGTACTGTCGTTCAATTCCTGGACCGGACTCGCTGCCCACCGGCCGCTGGGGTCGATCAACCGACTCAAACTCCGCGTGTACAACGCGTCGAGCGAGTTCCGGCACCGCGTGAACGGAATCGACCGCAGGGAACCGACGACCGTTTCCGACATTCCCGAATAAACGCATTCCATTCCTCGTACCGTCCGGCCCGTGTTCTTCTCGGTGTGGCTTGCCTATACTCGGATACCGTGGCCTGCAATTGGCAGCTGATCGATCGTCCCGACGAGTTCGACACGATCCGAGCCTTCCTGGTCGACGGAGGCCACGGCATCATCGTGATCGGCGCGGCCGGGGTCGGGAAAACCACGCTCGCCCACCTCGTCGCCGATTCACTGGGATGCCCGGTGCAGTGGGTCGCCGGCACGGAGTCCGCACGCGATATTCCACTCGGTGCATTCGCCCCACTGGTCGATCCCTCCACGGCCCGGGACGCCGTCGCTCTGGTCGGATCTGCCCGCCGATCTCTTCTTCGCCGGCCGGATATCGTGCTAGGCGTCGACGACGCACACCTGTTGGACCAGCTGTCGGCAACCCTTCTCCATCAGCTCGCGATCGAACATGCAGTACGGATCATCGTCACGATCCGCTCGGGTGAACCCGTCCCCGACGCCGTCACGTCACTGTGGAAGGACAATTATCTGGAACGAATCGAACTGCGGCCGTTCACCAAGGAGGAGAGCATTCGCCTGGTCAGGTCCGTCCTGGGTGGCCAGCTGGAGGAGCTGAGCGCGGATGTCATGTGGGACATGTCGCGAGGTAATGCGCTTTTCCTGCGACATCTCGTCGAAGGCGCCCTCGACGCCGGACATCTGATCCGGGTTTCGGGTGTCTGGCAACTGCGTGGACAGACCACCGCGACCCCCGGTCTCGCCGAGTTGCTCCAACGCCGCATCGACCGCGCCGGCCCGGATGTCCGGGCCGCCCTCGGACCGCTCGCACTGTGCGAACCGCTCGATCTCGACGTACTGCTCCGCCTCGCCGGCGAGGACCCGGTGGACACGGCCGAACTGCGCGGCCTGATCCGCATCGAGCCCGAAGGCTCCCGCCTCGACGTGCGATTCAGTCATCCTCTGCTCGGCGAAGTGGTGCGCACCCACATGGGCACCGCGTCGGCTCGCAAGCTTCGCGGGCGGCTCGTTGACGAATTGCAGCAGCGCGGTACGCACACGGCCGGTGAACGCATCCGCCTGGCCGAACTGTATCTAGGCAGCGACCGGGCACCCGACACCGAACTGCTCGTCACCGCTGCCAGAGACGCCGTGTCCTTGTCGAACCATCCTCTCGGTGAACGCCTCGCCCGCCAGGCATGCAAGAACGGAGGAGGAATAGCCGCCGCCGAATCGCTCGCACGCGCCCTTCTTTGGCAGGGCCATCCGGGACTCGCCGAGAAGACGCTGTCCCGGTTCCATCCGGACGATCTCAACGAACTCGAGCTCCTCCAATGGGGCATTCCTCGGGTGTCCATCCCCTTCTGGTCGTTCGGCGACGTCCGGCGAGCCCACGAGATCCTCTCGCTGCTCGACGAACGCATCCAACATCCGGTCCTGCGCTCCCTCGTCGACGCGGTCACCGCCGCAGTTGCCGTCCACGAGAACAGACTCGGCGAAGGGCTCGCCCTCGCAGAACGGGTTCTGTCCGACCCGGATGCACTTGCCCAGGCTGTCGAATGGGCTGCGTTCAGCGCAGGACTCGGCCTGCCGGCCGTCGGCCGCGGTAGTGAGTTCGAGGCGATTGCCCTCCGATGCTTCGCGATGCAGAAATCGACCGACGGCATGATCCGCACCATGATCCGGTACGGCGACGTCGCCGCCCTCACCCGGATGGGCCAGCTGACACTTGCGGAACAGCGTGTCGCCGCCACGTCGCATTTCTCCTCTTCGGGTCAGTATCTCGCGTGGGCAATCTCCAAGATCATGGCTGCCGTGGTCCACTCCAGTCGCGGCTGTTTCCCCGAGGTCGTGTCCGAGATCGAACAGTCGCTGGCCGCGCTCACAGCCGAAGGTCCACTGCCGTGGCGACTCCCAGCCACCATTCTTCTGGTGAAGGCATACGCCGTGCTCGGGCAACCTCAGCAAGCACGCCGTGTACTGGACCGCGCAGAGGAACACATCGGTCGTCACACAGCGATACACGAGCCCAGCCGACTGATTGCCCGGTCCTGGCTGGCAGCCGCGGAGAACTCCGAACAGCGGAGCCTCGCGCTCGCTCACGAGGCTGCCGAAGCTGCGCGGGTGTCCGGGCAGTACGCGGTCGAGGCCGACGCTCTTCACGACGCCACACGATTCGGTGACCGTACCGTCACCGATCGCCTCACCAAGCTCGTCGACCGGGTCGACGGGCCGATCGTCTCCCTCCAGGCCCGACACGCTGCGGCGGTGGCGAAGGCTGATGCGGCGGGCCTGGAGTCGGTCAGCAACGAGTTCGAGGAACGCCTGCTACTCCTCGACGCTGCCGACGCGGCAGCGCTCGCTGCATCCATCCACACCCGAGACGGAAACAAGCGCCGAAGTACCGAATCCGCCGCCCGCGCATTCAAGCTGGCCGCCCGGTGCGGCGGTGTCACCACGCCGGCCATCCAGTCGGCGGCGCACCCTCTCCCACTGACCACCCGGGAACGCGAGATCGCGGCGCTGGTCGCGACCGGCCTCGCGAATCGGCAGATCGCCGACAGGCTGGTCGTCTCGGTTCGCACCGTGGAGGGCCATCTGTATCGAGCGTGCATCAAGCTCGACGTTTGCGATCGTGAACAGCTCGGACGATTGATGCGCAACGAGTAGTTCATTACTCGCGACGCGCCGGCGACCTTCCCGCATGCTCGAAGACGTACGCAGCGCCGTCCGTTTCGACATCGTGACGACGCGAAGATGCGGGAGGGCACATGGTCACCGTCGCGACGTGGAACCTGGAGAATTTGTACCGTCCGGGACACGAATTCGGACCGCCGAACGACGAGATCTACCAACGCAAGCTGGATACGATCGCCGACACCGTGACCGAGATCGACGCCGATATCCTCGCCGTTCAGGAAGTCGGTGATCCCGAAGCCCTCGCCGACCTGACCGCACTCCTGCCGGATCACTGGCACCGATGCCTGTCTGCCTATCCGGATGCCCGCGGAATCCGGGTGGGATTCGCCTCCCGGCTCCCGTTCCCCGATACAACCGATATCACCGCTTTCCCGGAGCCACTAGGGTCCATACGGATATCCGACGGATCGGATCCGCACAGTTTCGCGTCCCGTATGGGGCGCGGTGCGTTGAAGGTTCGGGTCGAGACGGAAATCGGCATGCTCGACCTGCTCACCACGCACCTGAAGTCGAAACTGCTCACGTATCCCGGTAACCGATTCGCTCCGCATGACGAGGACGAGCGTGCCCGCTTCGGCGCCTACGCGCTCTACCGGCGGGCGGCCGAAGCAGCCACCGTACGAGCTGCCGCGACCGCCCTGCTCGAGGATCCCACCGGCCACCGCCCCACGCGCGACGACCCCGCTGTGATCGTGCTCGGCGACCTCAACGACACCGCCGGCGCCGCCACCACGCAGGTCCTCCACGGACCGCCCGGATCCCAGATCGGGACCGGCGGATACCCTCGCCCGGATCGCGGCGACAGAACCCGCCTGTGGAACGTCGCGCCACTGATTCCCGAGGAGCGCCGGTTCTCGCGGATCTTCGAGGGCCAACACGAGTTGATCGATCACATCCTGATCAGCCATCGATTGCTCGACCACCTCGATGCCGCGAGCACCGCGACAGCTTCCCTCCCCGGCATCACCACAGATCCCACCTTGCGGCGCGCTGCGGCGTGTTCCGATCACGCGCCGGTCGTCGCGAGGCTCCTCTGAAGGTCGGGGATATCGTTCACTCGACGCGGAAGCTCGCGTATGCCTTCTCAGTGCGCTTCGAATTGCGGGCGACGATCTCCTGAAGGTTGTGCGTCTGCTCGATGATCTCTATGCCGACCTTCGAGAAGGTGTCCTCGTTGTAGACGTTGCGCGCAAGCAGCGGATTCGTCAAAGCCTGGGTGAACGCGTCGTGCGCGACCATCGTGGTGAGCAGTTCGCCCATCATGCGTTGAGGTGGATAGTCCTCGGCGAAGATGCCCACATACCACTCGACCCGGTCGACATCTCCGTAGAGCTTTTCCAGTTTCTGTTGTAGTTCGGCGTTCCGAGTGAGGGCGGCGAAGCTCGTCAACCGGTCGAGTCCGAACGCTTCACGGTAGTCGTTGTACGAGCGCAGCCGGGCTTGTCGCATCAACTGGACGGTCCTCTCTTCGACCGACTCACGTTCGGGGCAACGGGGATTCCGGTCGACCAGGAAGGCCGGGGTGTTCCCCAGCCCGATCCTCGACGCCTTCTGTCGCGAGAACTGTTCGATGATCGAGTCGACTCCGCGGTCGAGGACGAGTGGGTTGTTGTCGACGAACTCGCTCGAGCACATCCGCCGCGAATCGAACACCACCGAATCGGGAATCAGCGAGTGCCACCGGTACAGGAGGTTGAATTCGATTGCACACCAGTTCGTTCGATTCCACCGTTCACCGTCGGCAATGAACGGCACGAACTCGATAGGGAAATCGAACGGGCCGATGTGCTTGATGTACTCCTCGATGACGATCTTCAGCAGGAGAACGATCATGATGTTGCGGGTGGTTTCGAACAGCCGATCGTCGTCCCACTCCGGGTACGCAGTCTCCAGGAGGCCGGCGATCCGGTTGTGTTCGCGTAGGAAAAGCACGTTCAGGACGGTATTGCCGATCGTGCTGTTGCCGTGCTCCAGTCCGACCGCGAACACAGAGCTCTTCCGCTCGTCCGGGCACAGGCGAAGAATTGTCCCCAGGAGGTACTTCTCGTCGTGCAGTCCGTCGAACTGCGATGCAATGGTCGGGGTCTCGCCCGGTTCCCGCGCGGCGAACAGGAACGGAGGATATTCCGCCTCGTCGATGATCTGGCTGTCGAGGCGACCTCCGTAGTGAGCCCGCAGCATCTCCGTCTTGTGCTGATTCACCCCATAGATCTGGCAGAGATCGATCTCGTGGTTGGAGTCGTTCTTCTTCGGATCGTCCTTGTTCGTGCGCAGAAAGCTGTCGGTGAACCACTGCGCGAAGAACGCGAACCACACGCTCGTGTCGGTGGAGGGCAAGTCCCGGTTTCGCCGGAACAGCGCCACCACGTCCTCGACGGCCGGCAGTTCCTCCGGCGACTCGGTGGACGGCGGAAGGTGGCGTCCGCTGTAGGTGCGGTCGGTCAGGCTCGTCCACGTCGCGTAATCGGCGGCCAGCGTCAGTGGGCGTGGCCGCGGCGGAACGACGTATGCGTACCTGTTGATCACGGCCCTGCTGGCGAGCCGTCGAACCGTAGGGATCCGCCCGACCAACTCGGCGGCGAGCCACGGCAGACGACCTTCCAGCAGCGGCGATGCAGCCGACGACAGCCTCTTGATCTCGGAGAGATACTGCCGTGGGTGACGTGTCGGTAAGAGCAATGGTGTGAACATGGAGTTTCCCCTCGTCGACATCGGAGCCGGTCGGTAGCGGCCCGATCTTCCGAAAGCGGCTAGATGTAGACCACCGAGGCGAGCCTGTACGACCTCGCCAAACGCCGTGGGTTGCTGTCCATGGCCAGCGGCGGTGAGTATCGAGGTTGCATGGTCACCCGGCAGACCACCGAGTCGGCCACGAGCGCGTCGTCGGCGACCCTCCGGCGATTCGGTAATCCCCACAGTGGATTCCACGATTTGTTGACCGGTCCGAGCGCCTCGGCGTAGTCCAGCAGGAGCGCAGGATAGGTCGCGGTGACAGCCGGATCCTTCTCTACACCGTGCCTTTCGGCATTGGATAACATCCAGGCCAGAGTGATGTCAGCCAGCGAGGTCGACGGGTATCCACCGCCGACATCGCAGTGCACTCCCGCGAACCAGACCTGTTCGACGATCTGCTCGCCTGCCGGCTCACCATCCCACAGTGTCGGCGGGAACTGGCGGCGCTTCTCGTCGAGAGAGAGTGCGTGGTAGGCGGCCTTCACATCGGGGTGGAGTTGCGTGTCCAGGAATCCATAGGCCTTCTGGTCGAGACGACCGAAGAGCGCTCCGGGGATCCCGAGCGTTCCCACCGTGTCCCACACGCCGATCATCTCGACGTGCCCATCCACCATGCGGACTTCCACGGGAGGTTCGCCCCACTTCTTCTCGTCACCCGTCCGGTTGCGGTACGCGTGGAATGCCTGATCGACGAGACGAGCGGTGGGCCGACTGGACGGCAACCCGCAGTAGGAGATCATCCCGCCGAGGCTCCGCGCCGTATATGCGCCGCGACTGAAGCCGATGAGAAAGAGGCGGTCTCCTTCTTCGAACACTTCGGCGATACGCCCATAGCCTTCCCGTACGTTCTCGACGAGACCTTCCCCGAAGGCACCGCCCCGCAAGCGAGAGAGCAGGCTTCCGTCGGTACCCACTCCGGGGTCGTACAGCTTGATCTGGGTGGAAGTCGACGCGAGCGCTTCGTGGAAGCGGTGAACGTTCGTGTTCGTGAGCTTGCCCGAGTTCCAGGTCCCGTCAGCGCAGTAGACGATGTTCTTCGGCATATCGGTCACCCTTGCCACATCGGTTCGAAGCTAACGAAACGATCGTCACGCGCCCGGAGACGGCGGGCACGCGTAGTGCCCTACCCGATTGTGGTCACGCGGCCTCTCAGAAGAGAAAGAACGCCGACTCCGGCGATGATCCACACCGCTCCCGCCCTAAACAACGGGATGAGTGCCACGTTCCCGAGAATCCAGACACGACAACTCCCAGCGCCGCGAGTAGTGCGCCCACTGCGACCGCACTCCGTCCGACGCCGGCGAACGACTCGGGGGCCGCCGACTTCTCCGGACTGTCCGTTGCTCCGATGCTGACCGGGGAGCCAGCATAAGGTCGGTCTGGACGCGCCCCGAGATAGCCGATCGGCTACGCCGGGTTCGAGAACATTTAGGGCAGCGTCCACTGAGCCAGGGAGGGCCCTGGATCCGGACGGGAACGTCGTCGTAGTCGCCCAGGAGACCGATGATAACGTCGCCGTAGACCCGATCCGCGATCGGGTAACGACCGACGGGAGTGTCAGCCACGGTCGCTTCCGCCTCGAGTTTTCCGTTCCTTGGCTGCCGAATTCGGTATCCTGCAGGCGTATTTCCTCGGTGGCTACGGCTCCGCGTCATCGGACAGTGATCACGGGGTCAGGCCTGGTAGGGAGTGGTTTCGACCAAGAAATCCATTCCCGAAGCAGGACCCCACGTAAGCACCTATCGTGCCACGATCGACGTGCCCGAGCACACCCTGGCCTTCGTCACCCGCATCCTCGCTGCGCACCCCCACAGGACCGATCGCCGGCGCTGGCAGCGGGCCGCGACCGTGTACGTGCAGGCGGCGATGGCGCTGCGGTGGTTTCGAGACGGCACCGCTATCGCCGCCCTGGCCCGCGACCGCGTGTCGGTGGCCACCGCCTACCGTTTAGTGCACAAAGGTATCGACGTGATCGCGGCGCACGCCGAACCTGCACGACCCGCTCGAACGTGGGATAGAGGCCAGCTGGGAGTATGTCTGCCTCGACGGCACTTCCATCGCCTCTCGACTCGCTGCAGGGAACGCTCCGGCCACGATCAGTGGCACTCGGGCAAACACAGCCGCCACGGCGGCAACATCCAGGTCCTGACCGATCCCGCCGGCTACCCGATCGGTGTCCGAGGTTGCACCCGGCTCGGTGCACGACCTCACCGCTGCTCGCCGGGGCAGATCCTCGGCGCCCTCTACAACGCTGCCGCCGCCGGGATGCCCACCATCGCCGACAAGGGGCACACCGGTGCCGGGATCGGCGTCCACGTCCCGACGAAAGGCCCCGATCTCGATGCCGGCACTCGCTGCCGCGACAGGCTGCTATCTGCGATGCACGCTCCGGCCGAACGCGCGAATGCCCTGTTGAAGACCACGTGGAAGCCCTGCAGCGAATCAGTCTATGCCCGTGGAGGATCGGTTCGATCACTGCTGCGGGTCCCGTGCTTCTTCACCTACAAGCACCGGCCTAGTGAGAAAACCTCAGCGAACCGCGCCCGATGGACCTCCCGGTCTTATTTCTCGACGACTCGCGAACGCACCCGTGCTCGCGGAAGAGTGCACCTACGGTCGATCCGCAGAAACAAGTAGTCGACTACTCGCGCAGAACGGTTGCGGGGTAAGTCCCGGG
Organism: Rhodococcus sp. NPDC019050; assembly: GCF_055664235.1. Taxonomy (NCBI): domain Bacteria; kingdom Bacillati; phylum Actinomycetota; class Actinomycetes; order Mycobacteriales; family Nocardiaceae; genus Rhodococcus; species Rhodococcus sp. NPDC019050. Next base: position 160,359 of record NZ_JBVOON010000009.1, read on the forward strand.
GAGTGGTGGGAATCGGCTGAGCGCATCCGGCCAGGTCCGCGGCGTGTCGCTCCCTCGCCGTGGGTGGGCCATCGCGTAGTGATCAACGAGTTACCTCTCACAGTGACTCACAGAAAGCAGCTACGCGATGACCCACGATCATTCTGCACTGCTCAC
>NZ_JBVOON010000010.1:0-160242 GCF_055664235.1 Rhodococcus sp. NPDC019050
TCGGGTAGTCGATCGTGGCCGCACACCGGATCCGCGGTTTCCACACCCAGTCCGAACTGCTCAGGCCGGCGCGTCACCCGCACGAAAGATCGAGGCTAGGCTTCCGTGACACCGCGCGCCCCGCGATGGAGTTCTACCGAGACGTGTTCGGAGGTGAACTCACGATCTCCACGTTCGGAGAGATGCAGGCGAGCGAGGACCCTGCCGAGAAAGACAAGGTCATGCACTCGATGCTCACCACCGCCGAAGGCTTCGTGCTCATGGGTTCCGATACCCCGGCGGCGATGGAGTACATCCCGGGAACGAATCACTCGGTCTCGCTCAGCGGCGACGACGAGGCCGAACTCCGCGGCTACTGGGACGGTTTGATCGAAGGCGGCCGAATCGACGTGCCGCTCGAGCGGGCGCCGTGGGGGGGATTCCTTCGGGATGTGCACCGATCGATTCGGCGTCAACTGGATGGTCAACATCTCCGGAGCCTCCGCGTAGGAGACCGGCTACTTCGGTCGGGCGTCGAGCTCGTGGACCAGGCGCGCGGGGGCGGTGACGCGGAAGGACATATCCAGCAGCTCGGCGACCTCGTCCCAGTCCACCGTGGCGCTCTCGAGGTCGAACCCGATCCAACCCGACGGGCCCATGTAGGCGGGGTGGTAGGTGCGCGCGTCCTGAAGCAGCGCTTCCCGCTCGGAGGCGTCCGGCTTGAGGATGAGCGAGCGCGGGTAGCTTCGTCCGGTCTCTTTCACGGTTCCGCCGTACACCGCGAACGCCGTCTTCGTGTGGAAGAACGGACGGCCGTGTGAGATCTTCTCCCCGGCGCCGGGAAACGCCAATGCCAGCTCGCGCACCCGCGCGAGCAGCGGATCTTTCTCGTCGAACATGATCGGGTGCGACATGCGGGCAGCGTACCGCCGAGTTCGGGGTGGCAGCGGCGTTCCGCGGCAGGTCGAACGCTCGTCGTGTGGCCGGCGCCGGGGACAGCTGTGTCCGTTCAGCGGAGCACGGCGATGCCCTCGCGGAGGAGCGGGGTGACTCCGTCGCCGATCTTGTCGAAGCCTTCACCGACCGTCTTGCCCTGCCGGTAGCGGAAGTAGATCCCCTCGAGGATCACCGCGAGTTTGTAGTACGCCAACGCCAGATGGAATGCCATGTCGGACACGTCACGTCCGCCGGCCGCGTCGTAGCGGGCGAGCAGTTCGTCGTCGCTCAGGAAGCCCGGCGCCTGCGAGACCGTGGAGACGGGGAACCCGGCGTCGAGCCGCGCGAGACGCTGGTAGACGAGCAGCAGCGCCACGTCGGTCAGTGGGTCGCCGAGCGTTGCCATCTCCCAGTCGAGGACCGCGGTCACCTCGTCGTGGTCGTCGACGAGGAGATTGTCGAGCCGGAAATCCCCGTGCACGATGCCTGCGGCACCGTCGCGGGGGAATCGTGCGACGAGCAGCCGATGTAGTTCGTCGGCTTCGGGCAGGTCCCGGCTGCGGGAGTTCTCGAGCTGGGTGGTCCAGCGTCGCACCTGCCGGCCGAGGAATCCTTCCGGACGGCCGAAATCTCCCAGTCCGACCGCGTCCGGGTCGACTGCGTGCAGGGCTGCGAGGGTGTCGATCATGCGTTCCGAGATGGACCGTGCCCGTTCGGGTCCGAGGGGGAGGAGTTGTTCGACGGTGCGGTAGGGCGTTCCCTCCACGAGGTCCATCAGATAGAAGGGCGCGCCGATCACGTCGGGATCCTCGCAGAGGTGATGCGTCCGGGGGACAGGCACTGCCGTACCCGCGAGGGCGGTGAGCACGCGGTGTTCGCGCGCCATGTCGTGTGCTGTCGCGAGGACGTGACCGAGCGGGGGGCGGCGCAGGACGAGCCGGTGGGATCCGTCCGTCAGCTCGTAGGTGAGATTGGAACGTCCACCGCTGATGAGCCGGGCGGAGAGGGGACCGTCGAACTGCCCGAATCCCACGGTGCTCAGGTGGGCGGCGAGCTTGCCGAGGTCGAGACCTGCGGGTGCGGCTGTGTCCGTCATCCGGATCCTTTCTGTTTCGACACACTATGGCGTGCAGCGGATCTCGGTGTGGGCGGAACGACTGTCAATCCTGGAAGAAATCCGGGTTAGACGGAAATCAAAGATTTACCGAATCGTGTGCCGCCGGAACACCCGCCTCGCCCCGCCACGCTGTAACGCGACCACACCGACCCACCTACTACTGTCATCGCATGAGCGCCCCACACCCTCTCGATCGCAACCACCTCACCGCGGCACTCGCCGCGTTCGAGTCACGCCGGTTGCCCCTCGAGGGCAGGCGCCATGCCGCCGTGGTCGTCGCCGTCCTTGACGACGGCACCGGAAACCCCGTGATGCCGCTCACCAAGCGACCCGCACGACTGCGCGCGCACCCGGGACAGTTCGCCCTCCCGGGCGGGCGCCTCGACGACGGTGAAACCTCCGAGGACGCCGCGCTTCGTGAACTCCACGAAGAACTCGGCCTCGCGCTCGGCTGCGACGCGATCATCGGCCGCCTCGACGATTACGTGACCCGGTCCGGATATGTGATGTCGCCGTTCGTGGTCTGGTCCGACACCGCTATGGACGACCTCGTCCCGAGTCCGGACGAGGTGGACATCCTCTATGCCGTCACCGCCTCCGAACTCGACGTCGAGCCACGCTTCGTCGCGATCCCCGAGTCCGACAAGCCCGTGATCCAATGGCCGTTCCGGGGACATCTCATCCATGCCCCGACAGCGGCGGTCGTCTACCAGTTCCGGGAAGTGGCACTGCACGGCCGGCACACCCGCATCGAGGGTCTCGAACAACCCGTATTCGCCTGGCGCTGAGGCCACAGGGGAGGGGAGGGACAAATGTGGAAAGGTATGAGAGACCGACGTGACGCCGGGCCGACTCCGAAGCAAAGGGATGACGTAACGATGACCGATGCGAGCACCGGCGCGAGCACACGCAGTGCCGACCGCATCCTCACCGTTCCCAATGCCCTGAGCTTCCTCCGGCTTCTCGGTGTCCCGCTGTTCCTCTATCTCGTGCTCGTCGTCCACGCGGACGCCTGGGCGTTGATCCTGCTGATCGTCAGCAGCCTGACCGACTGGGCAGACGGCAAGCTCGCACGCCTGCTCGACCAGACGTCGCGCCTCGGTGCGCTCCTGGATCCGTTCGTCGACCGTCTCTACGTCGTCACCACGCTGTTCGCGCTCGTCGCCCGCGACATCCTGCCGTGGTGGATCGCCGCCGTCCTCATCGGACGGGAAGTAGTTCTCGCACCCACCCTCGCCGTCTACCGGCGACGGGGACTGCCCCCACCGGAAGTGCTGTACCTCGGCAAGGGCGCCACCTTCCTGCTGATGTTCGCGCTCCCACTCCTGCTCGCCGAAGTTGCCGTCCCCGGGTCGGCGTCGATCACCGGCCCGCTCGGCTGGGCAGCGTTGATCTGGGGCACCGTGCTGTACGTGTGGACCGCGATCCTGTACATAGCTCAGGCCGTCGCCATTGCGCGAAGGGTGCCGGTGACGGGCCGCTCCGGATGAGCCGGGACTGGGAACGCGTGCGCCGCAATCCGGTGCCGTCGCTGCTCAAATCCCTTCTCGAGGACCATCTCGACCCCGGCTACGCCGCCGCCGCCGCCGATCGGGCCGCCGGACGACGCCGGACCTCGCCCGCGATCGCCCGGGTCTGGCTCGTCGTGGGTGTCGTGCTCGCCGGGCTGGTCCTGGGAAGCGCATATGCCCAGAACGACGCCGGCGAGGCAGGCACCGACGAGGCGCGAGCCGAAATCCTCGCATCGTTGCGTTCCGGCGACGAGCGCGTCGCCGCCCTCATCGCCCAGCGCGACGAGCTGACCCGGACCATCGAGGACCGCCGCGATGCTCTGTTCGCCGGGGACGCCGAAGGAGGCACCGTGCTGGATCAACTGCGGGCCGCCGAGGACGCCGCCGCGGCGCTGCCCGTCCACGGTCCCGGACTGACCGTCACCCTCACCGACCCCGCGGTCCGCCCGAACCTGTCGGACTCCTCCCAGCAGACGGACACGCGGAGCACCGCCGCCGTTCTGGACCGTGATCTGCAGGCGGTGGTCAATGCGCTCTGGGCGGCAGGCGCCGAGGCCGTTTCCGTCGGCGGGGTCCGCATCGGTCCCGGGGTGACGGTCCGGCAGGCCGGCGGCGCGATGCTCGTGGACAACCAACCGGTCTTCTCGCCGTACGCCGTCTCCGCAGTGGGCCCGCCGGGACGATTGCAGACTTCGTTCGTCGTGAGCGACGCCTACCTCAGGATCGCGGGAATCGCACAGCTGTACGGGGTAGGTTTCACCCTCACCGAGGAAGACGACCTCGAACTGCCGGCTGCGCCGGTACGCACAATCGGATCAGCAGGGGAAGTGGGGAACCGGTGAATCGGGTCAGTCATGGTCAGGCGCTGTACGCAGCCCTGGCACTCGCGATCGGAATCGCAGCCGGGATCGTGTTCAGCCCGCAGGTTCCCGACGTCGTGCAGCCGTACCTCCCCATCGCCGTCGTTGCCGCCCTCGATACGGTGTTCGGCGGTTTGCGCGCCTACCTGGACGACATCTTCGACGCGAAAGTCTTCGTTGTCTCGTTCGTGTTCAACGTCCTCGTCGCCGCGCTCATCGTCTGGCTGGGCGATCAGCTCGGGGTCGGCACACAGCTCTCTACAGCAGTGATCGTGGTTCTCGGCATCCGGATCTTCGGCAACGCCTCGGCTCTGCGCCGCCGACTGTTCGGAGCGTGACGTATGTCCGACTACCCGACCGACGACCAGGACGAACGGGAACCGCGCGGCGGTCCCGAAGCGAACCACCCTGACACCGCCCGGGAAGCGGGAGATCCGGAACCGGCCGACGCGCCCCCGCCCGCCCGGCGCAACCGGACCACACCGGTCTTTGCGGTGCTGGCCGCTCTGCTCGTCTTCCTGCTCGGCACGGCCATCGCCACGCAGGTCAGGAACATCGGCACGGGCGACACCCTCGATTCGGCACGACCCGCCGACCTGCTGGTGCTGCTCGACAACCTCAACCGCAGAGAGGCCGCACTGCGCCAGGAGATCACGTCACTCGAGCGCACACTCTCGAGTCTCGAGCGGGACGGATCGGAGGCAGCCCTCGCCGAGGCACGCGCGCGGCTCGACGACCTGAACGTCCAACTCGGCACCGCGCCGGCGAGCGGACCGGGAGTGGTTCTCACGGTGAACGATCCGCGCGGCGCGGTCGGCGCGGAAGTCATCCTCGACATGATCCAGGAACTACGGGCGGCGGGTGCCGACACGATGCAGATCGCCGGTGCCGGTGGCGAAGCCGTTCGCATCGGCGTGGATTCCTGGGTGACCGGCTCGGCCGGGGCGATCACCGTCGACGACACTGCGCTGCGCGCCCCGTACACGGTCACCGCGATAGGTGACGGACCCACTCTCGCGGCGGCACTGAACATCCCGGGCGGCGTGGTCGACGCGGTGGCACGCTCGGGTGGAAGTCTGACCATCGAACAGTTTCCGCAGGTCGACGTACCCGCCTTGCGAGAGATCGAGCCGCGCCAATACGCTCAGCCCGGATACTGAATCCGACGTTCGCCCGGAACGTCGCCCCCGAAAGGATCTGCCTTGAGTGAGTTCGAGACGCCCGACGAGTTGCGCTACACGGCGGAGCACGAATGGGTGCAGAGGACCGGAGCGACAACTGCGCGGATCGGGATCACGGACTACGCCCAGTCTCAGCTCGGCGACGTCGTCTTCGTCCAGTTGCCCGAACCGGACGCCGACGTGACCGGAGGCGACTCCTTCGGTGAGGTCGAATCGACGAAGAGCGTCTCCGATGTGTACGCGCCTTTCAGCGCGAAGGTCACCACGGTCAACTCCGACCTGGAGACCAATCCGGAACTGGTCAACAGCGCTCCCTACGGCGCCGGATGGCTGGTCGAGGTGGAGGTGGAAAGCGAGGGCGATCTCGACGGCGCCCTCGGAAAAACGATGGACGCGGCAGGCTACCGCGCCATCACGGAAAGCTGACGGTACCGACAGGTAACGTGGCCGCGACTACCTGCACCGGTGCCGTTGCACAGGGTACGGTCAGGTATGGCGTGTGCCGTGTCGATTTGATCGGGGCGAACGACTCAACGATCGCCCGGGTTTCCCGGGCGATCGAACGGATAAAGGAGAAACGGTGAGCGAGAACGGCAACGCGGGCTACGAAGAGACTCCTGTGGAGACCACTTCGGTGTTTCGCGCCGATTTCCTGAACGAAGTGGAGAACGCGGGCGCCGGAACGGCTACCGCCGACGCGCCCGTCTCAGGTGTCGAAGGGCTCCCTGCCGGATCGGCGCTACTCGTGGTCAAGCGCGGACCGAACGCGGGTTCGCGCTTCCTGCTGGACCAGCCGACGACCTCGGCGGGGCGGCACCCCGACAGCGACATCTTCCTCGACGACGTGACCGTCAGCCGGCGGCACGCGGAGTTCCGTCAGGACGAGGGCGAGTTCCAGGTCGTCGACGTCGGAAGCCTCAACGGCACGTACGTCAACCGCGAGCCCGTCGACTCCGCGGTGCTGGCCAACGGCGACGAGGTGCAGATCGGCAAGTTCCGGTTGGTGTTCCTGACCGGTCCTCGCGGTTCGCAGGGCGCGAGTAGCTGATGACCGCAGCCCACCAGTCGGCGCCGGCCGGCATGTCGATCGGGTCCGTACTCGATCGACTGCGGCCCGAGTTCCCGGACGTCACGATCTCGAAGATCAGATTCCTCGAGGCCGAGGGGCTGATCAGCCCGGAGCGCACTCCGTCGGGCTATCGCCGGTTCTCCATCGCGGACTGCGAGCGGCTGCGCTATGTGCTCACGGCACAACGCGATCAATACCTTCCGCTGAAGGTGATCAAGGAACAGCTCGAGGCGATCGATCGCGGTGCCGCGACGGTCGGGTCCGTCGAGACCCGGCCCAAGCGGCCCCGGCCGCTGGCAGTGGCCCGCGGTGAGGTCTCGCCGGAGGATCTGCGCACCGACCGGGAGATCCGCGTCAGCCGCGACGATCTGTGCGAGCGTGCCGGCGTGGACACCGCGTTCCTTGCCGAACTGGTGGGCGCGGGACTGGTGACACCCGGTCCCGCAGGTTTCTTCGACGACGATGCGGTGTTGCTTGCGCGCACCGCGAAGGCAATGGCCGAGTTCGGCCTCGAGGTACGGCACCTGCGCGCGTTCAAGCTCGCCGCCGACCGCGAGGCCGGGCTCGTCGCCCAGATCGCCGGTCCGGTCGCGAAGGGACGCGATGCGGGTGCGCGGCAGCGAGCAGAAGAGATGGTGCGCGAACTCGCCGCCCTGTCGTTGACGCTGCACACCTGCCTCGTGAAGGCTGCCGTACAGGGCGCTCTCGATCGCTGATCGCCCTCGGCGGCTCCGACCGGCACCTGACGGATGTGCAGGAGCGCACTAGAATTCAGGAAATATCCGGTCAGGGTTTTTCGCCACTGACGAGCAGCAGGACGGAGGCGCCGCGATGAGCGAGATGCGAGTAGTGGGGATCCGAGTGGAGCAACCACAGAATCAGCCCGTCCTGTTGCTTCGTGAGGTCGACGGTGAACGGTATCTGCCCATCTGGATCGGTCAGAACGAAGCGACCGCGATCGCCCTCGAGCAGCAGGGCGTCGAACCGGCCCGGCCCCTGACTCACGATCTGATCAAAAATCTTCTCGACGCCTTCGGGCACAACCTCCTCGAAGTGCGCATCGTCGATCTTCAAGAGGGCACCTTCTTCGCCGATCTTGTTTTCGACGGTGAGATGCGCGTGTCGTGCCGGCCGTCCGATGCCGTCGCTGTAGCCTTGCGCATCGGTGCGCCGGTGTTCGTCGACGAAGCGGTGCTCACCGAAGCAGGACTGGTCATGCCGGACGAGCGTGAAGACGAGGTCGAGAAGTTCAAGGAATTCCTCGACAACATCTCTCCGGACGACTTCAAGGCGACGGACGGCTGAGAAGGCCGTTCGTCGGCGGCGCCGGATGCGGTGCGGTCCCGAGGACCGATACCGGCCGGCGTGAGCAGGATCGAACGTTGCCTTTCCGGTGGGCGTGTTGCTGCCCCACGCCCGTTGCCGGAGCGTACGCTGGGTAAATCCGAATATGGACTACTTGGTGAGCCTGAGAGCGCTCGACGATCGGATGCGGTGGGGGATCCGCCCGTCGGTCGTTGCAAGGTACAACAGGGCGCGCGAGAGGAAGTCACAACAGTGCGAGATCGGCCGCAGGGACAGCATTTCAACGTTGACGCCGGCGACCGCTCGAGTTCGTCACCCACGTCGCACGAGGCCGACGAGATGCAACCCGGGCTGTTCCCCGACGATTCGGTGCCCGACGAACTCGTCGGCTACCGGGTGCCCATCGCCTGCCAGATCGCGGGAATCAGCTATCGCCAGTTGGACTATTGGGCGCGCACCAATCTGGTTGTCCCGTCGATCCGGGGCGCCGCAGGATCGGGAAGCCAGCGGCTCTACTCGTTCAAGGACATCCTCGTTCTCAAGATCGTCAAACGACTGCTCGACACCGGCGTCTCCCTCCAGAACATCAGGGTCGCCGTCGATCATCTGCGCAGCCGCGGTGTCCGCGACCTCGCCAAGATCACCCTGTTCTCCGACGGCACCACCGTCTACGAATGCACCTCACCCGAGGAAGTCGTCGATCTTCTCCAGGGCGGGCAGGGAGTCTTCGGGATCGCCGTCAGCGGAGCGATGCGCGAATTGACCGGAAGCATCGCCGACTTCCCCGCCGAGCGCGCCGACGGCGGTGACGTCGAGGAGCGGCCGGAAGACGAACTGGCGTCGCGGCGCCGCAGCCGCATCAACCGGCGGATCGGCTAGACGAAGATCACTACGGGGGGTCGTGCGCCGACGTCGCTGTCGGAGTACCGCCGTGTTCTAGACTTGGACTCGCGTCGCCGTCGTGCGGGAGAGTTCCGGACCTGATCCGGGCGCCGAAGGAGCAGCACCTCCCCGTCAATCTCTCAGGCATACAGGACCGTGCGAGCTACGACGTCTCTGGAAAGCGGTGGGAGCACCCACCCGCCCACGGGGAAACGCCCTCCACGGGCCGAATCTCTCAGGCGCTCGCACCGCGAGCTCACGACAGAGGGGGAGGAAACGCCCCGTGCGCCCACGCGCGGTGGTGGACCTCTCCGATCAGCCTGGGAGCTGCGATGTCAGAAGATGTCACCTCGAACTTCGCCGACCGTCACATCGGTCCCGACACCGCGGGCCTGCGCCGCATCCTCGAGGTGATCGGCGTCGACTCGCTCGACGCACTCGCCGCGCGGGCCGTTCCGGCGACTATTCTCGACGAGCGCGACGGTGCCGTCTCCGACGGGCTCGACGTCCTCGACGCTCCGAAGTCCGAACACGAGGTTCTCGCCGAGCTGACTGCTCTCGCCCGGAAGAACACCGTCGCGACCTCGATGATCGGGCAGGGTTACTACGACACGCTCACGCCGCCGGTACTGCTCCGCAACATCATCGAGAACCCCGCCTGGTACACCGCGTACACGCCGTATCAGCCCGAAATCAGCCAGGGCCGCCTCGAAGCCCTGCTGAACTTCCAGACCATGGTCGCGGACCTGACCGGCATGGAGGTTGCGAACTCGTCGATGCTCGACGAGGCCACCGCAGCAGCCGAGGCCATGACACTGCTGCGCCGCGCGAACCGCAAGTCGAAGAGCAACCGGATCGCTGTCGACACCGATCTGTTCCCGCAGACCGCCGCCGTCCTCGCGACCCGCGCAGAGCCCCTCGGCATCGAGATCGTCACGACGAACCTCGTCGACGAAGGCCTTCCCGAGGGCGACTTCTTCGGGATCATCCTGCAGGTACCCGGAGCGTCGGGACGGGTGTACGACGTCGCCCCGATCATCGACGCCGCCCACGCACGCGGCGCGCTCGTCGCGGTGGGCGCCGACCTGCTGGCACTGACCTTGATCACGCCGCCCGGAGAACAGGGCGCAGACGCCTGCTTCGGCACCACACAGCGTTTCGGTGTCCCGATGGGATTCGGTGGGCCGCACGCCGGTTACCTGGCCGTCAACGCGGCGAACACCCGCACCTTGCCGGGGCGCCTCGTCGGATTGTCGGTGGATGCGGACGGCGACCCCGCGTACCGGCTCGCGCTGCAGACCCGCGAACAGCACATCCGCCGGGAGAAGGCCACCAGCAACATCTGCACCGCGCAGGTGCTGCTCGCCGTGCTGGCGGCGATGTACGCGTCGTACCACGGTGCGGAGGGGCTGACCGCGATCGCGCGCCGTGTCGCGGGCCGTGCGGGCCACCTCGCGTCGGCGCTGCGCACGGGCGGCGTCGAGATCGTGCACGACACCTTCTTCGACACCGTCCTCGCCCGGACACCCGGTCGCGCCGACGAGGTGATCGCCGCCGCCGCTGCCGCCGGGATCAACCTGTACCGGGTCGACGACGACCACGTCTCGGTGTCGTGCGACGAGGCGACCACGCCGGCGCACGTCACTGCGGTTCTGGGCGCATTCGGCGTCTCCGACGAGTCTGCGGCCGCCGGGGAGAACGCGCTGTCCTCGGCACCGGCACGTACGAGCGGGTTCCTCGAACACGAGGCCTTCACCCGGTATCGCACCGAGACCGCGATGATGCGTTACCTGCGGCGTCTGTCCGACAAGGACCTCGCACTCGACCGCACCATGATCCCGCTGGGCTCGTGCACCATGAAGCTCAACGCCGCTGCCGAGATGGAAGCGATCACCTGGCCCGAGTTCGCCGGATTGCACCCGTTCGCGCCGGCGGAGCAGACAGCCGGCATCCGCGGGCTCATCGCGGACCTCGAGGGCTGGCTGGCCGCGGTCACCGGTTACGACGCGGTGAGTCTGCAGCCGAACGCCGGCAGCCAGGGCGAATACGCGGGTCTGCTCGCGATCCGGCAGTACCACCTCGACCGGGGCGACGCCCAGCGCGACACCTGCCTGATCCCGTCCAGTGCCCACGGCACCAATGCCGCCTCGGCCGTGATGGCCGGGATGCGGGTCGAGGTCGTGGCGTGCCGGTCCAACGGTGACGTCGACCTCGACGACCTGCGCGCCAAGATCGCCGATCACGCGGAGCGCCTGGCCGCGATCATGATCACGTATCCGTCGACGCACGGCGTGTACGAGGAGGACATCGCCGAGATCTGTGGTGCGGTCCACGACGCCGGTGGGCAGGTCTACATCGACGGCGCGAACCTCAACGCGCTGGTCGGGCTGGCTCGTCCCGGCAAGTTCGGTGGCGATGTCAGCCATCTGAACCTGCACAAGACGTTCTGCATCCCGCACGGCGGCGGCGGCCCGGGTGTGGGACCGATCGGTGTGCGTGCCCATCTCGCCCCGTACCTGCCGGGCCATCCGTTGGAGCCCGGCCTCGGCGGTGGCGGACCGGTCTCGGCAGCGCCGTTCGGCTCTACCTCGATCCTGCCGATCACCTGGACGTACATCAAGATGATGGGTGCCGAAGGGTTGCGACGGGCATCGCTCACCGCGATCGCCTCGGCGAACTACATCGCGCGTCGGCTCGACGAGTACTTCCCGGTTCTGTTCACCGGGGAGAACGGCATGGTGGCGCACGAGTGCATCCTCGATCTGAGGGGGATCACGAAGGCTACGGGCGTGACGGTCGACGACGTCGCGAAGCGACTGGCGGACTACGGGTTCCATGCGCCGACGATGAGCTTCCCGGTGGCCGGCACCTTGATGGTCGAGCCCACCGAGAGCGAGGACATCGCCGAACTCGACGCTTTCATCGACGCCATGATCTCGATCCGACGCGAGATCGATCGGGTCGGGGCAGGGGAGTGGCCCGCCGACGACAACCCGCTTCGCGGCGCTCCGCACACCGCGGAATGCCTGGTGGGAGAGTGGAACCACCCGTATCCCCGTGCGACCGCGGTCTTCCCGATGGGGAAGGCCCGCGCGAAGGTGTGGCCTGCGGTCCGGCGTATCGACGGTGCGCACGGCGACCGGAATCTGGTGTGCTCGTGCCCGCCGCTGGAGGCGTACAGCAGCTGAGCAGTAGGGGGCCGGCGGTTCTCCCGCCGGCCCCTCGCTCGTGTAGCAATATTCTGGACCGTACGGAACAGCGAGATAAACAGAAACCCCGGCCCCACAAGCACGGACCTCACCCTCACACAGAGCGGGAGGGTGCTACTTCTTCAGGATTCCGTGGTGAGTTCGAGAATCGTGATCTCGGGGGGAGTGCCGACGCGTACCGGCGGCCCCCACGCTCCGGTGCCCTGCGAGGTGTAGATGAGCGTGTCTCCGAACCGGTCGAGACCGGTCACCGTGGGGTTCGCGAGCGAGACGAAGGGGCGGAGCGGCCACATCTGACCGCCGTGCGTGTGCCCCGAAAGTTGCAGGTCGACGCCGTGGTCACGTGCTTCCAGGACGTGCCTGGGCTGGTGCGCCGCGAGCAACACGAAGGTCCCCGGATCGACATCGGCAACCGCAGCGCCGAGGTCCGCGGCATGCGGTTCCGGCGCGGTGTAGTCGTGGACGCCGGCAAGGGCGATGGTGTCGCCGCCGCGGGAGAGGACGACGTGTTCGTTGCGCAGAGTGCGTACCCCGAGGGTTTCCCAGTGGTCGAGCCAGGACATCGCGTCGTCCGAGTAGTACTCGTGGTTGCCGCTGACACCGAACACGCCCATGGGGGCGTGTAGGTCACGCAGCGACTCGAGGTCGGTGCCGACGAGAGCCACGGTACCGTCGGCCAGGTCGCCGCCGAGGACGACCAGATCGGGTTGCTGTTCGTTGACCAGGTCGACGACGCGGCCCACGAAGTCGGCCCCGCGCGCCGGCCCGGCATGCAGGTCGGTCACCAGCGCGACGCGCATTCCCTCGAACCCGGCCGGGAGTCGGCGGAGAGGTACGCGCACATCCACCACGCGTGGACGTGCGGCCTCGACCGCGCCGTACGCGACTGCGCCGACCGACGCGACTACGAGTGTTGCGGTGGCGATCCGGAGCGCACGTCGCCTGGACGGGTCGGCGGGTTCTCCGGAGGCACCTCGTACACGCCGGACGAGCCGCGCGCCGAGCGCGACGAGACCGATGAGCAGCACCCCGATTCCCAGGTACAGGAGCACGGCCAGCCAGGTCCAGCCGATGAACCCGATGGGCCGGGCCCACGCCGGGTCGAGTGCGGTGCCCACCGAACCGGCGGCAATGGCCGAGATCGCAAGGGCGATCAGGGCGGCGTCGGCGGCCCATGCGGCGCGACCGGTCAGGCCGGGCGCTCGCACGAGTCGGCGGTGCAGCCAGTAGGTGAGGAGGGCGAAGAAGATCGCCATGACAAGCAGTCTGAGCACGGTCAGGACGCCAGCTTCCGGATGATGTCGACGAGGGCGTCGCCCTGCGTGGAGGGGACGGTCTCGAGTGTTCCGCCGGTGCGATCGGCGACGGTCTGCAGGGTGGAGAGATCGGTGACGGCGTCGCCCAGCACGACCAGGTCGATCCGGACCGGCTTGCCGGGGGTGGCCAGTTCGTCGATGGTGGCGAGCAACCCGGCCACATCGGTGTCGTCGCTGTCGATGACGGCGAGGACGGAGTTCGGGCGGGTGGGGTCGTACTTGTCCACCGCGTCGCGGTAGGCAGCAGCGAGAGTTGCGCCTACGGGTTCGTCGTCGGTGGGCGTGACGGTGTCGAGTGCCGTGCCGAGCGCCGCTCGTTTCGCTGCGGTCAGTCCGTCGCGTTCCACGGCGATCCGGTAGCCCGGCGCCGTGTCGGAGAAGACGTACATGCCGATCACCGACGTGTCGGGGGAGCGGCGGACGAGGAGGTCGAGCGCGTCGGCGGTGTGGGTCAGGCGGGTGCCGTCACCGTTCGCCGTGGACATCGACTGCGACGTGTCGACGACCATGGTGATCTTGCTGGGGGGCACCGGTTCGATGCGGGTGCGGAGCAGTGCGGCGGCGACCGCGCCGGGGGCGGGAACGAGGGTGGAGTCGACGCGGGGGAGGCGGATGTCGCCCACCGGTGCGGGCACTGCGTCGCCGACCCGGAAGCCGTTGTCGACGAGCACCTCTGTCTGTTCTGGTTTGCGGAGGTAGTCGACGAACTCGGCCGCGGCGCGTGCGAGTGTCTCGTCGACCCACGGCGCGTCCACGACGGCAGCGGGGAAGTCGGTGACCGGGGCGGCGCCGAAGGGCAGATAACCCGACAGGCCGCTCAGCTCGCCGTCGTCGAGCGCGGTGTACAGCTGTTGTTCGATGACGGGCACCGCGTGCACCGGCGCCGCGACGTCGGGCTGGGCGCCGAGCGCGGAGAGCGCGTCGGTGGTGGTCGGTCCGGCGGTGGGTCCGAGTGCGTTGGCGCCGAGCGCCAGTTCGGTGACTGCGGTGACGGCAGCGGGCGACTCGGCCTGTTCCACAGTGAGTGGCCCTGCGCCGGCGCCGGTGACCGCGGCAGCCACGCCCTCGAGGGTGAGGGTTGTTGCGTCGGTGTGTGCGCCGGTGGGCAGCGCGAGCGCCAGCCGGCCCCAGGCCTCGAGTCCGGCCGCGCGCAGGGCCACCGGGTCGCGTTGGAGTGCGGGCAGGTCGTCCCAACCCACAGCTGAACCGGTCAGGGCCCGACCCAGGTCGTCCGGCACGGCGAGGACGACGGGGGAGATGGCCAGGGAACGGGCTTGTCCGTCGACGGCTGCGGCCGCTTTTTCGACGAAACGGGTATCGAGGGGCACCCACAGGGCGGGCTCGGCTCCGAGTTCGGCGTTCCATTCGCCGGCGCCGAGAGCTGCGGCGGCCGGGGCGGAGTCCGTGGGGACGACCTGTGCGCTGATGCAGTGGTCACGGATGACGGGCGCGACGTCGGTGGCCCACCGGTCGGCGAGGGCGATCAGGCTCGGTGCGATGAGCGGGTCGGCAGCGATGTGCAGCACGGCGTCGCCCTCGACGCAAGCGGCGGCTGCGTCGGCGCCCTGCCGGTCGATGCGGTCGCGGAGACGGAACCAGCCGAATACGGCGACGACGAGCAGGACGATTGCCACGACCATCACGATCAAGCTTCTGCTGATGCCGCGCGCGCCGCCGCCGCGATGTCTGCCGCTCACGTCTGGGTCCGCCTCGTTTTCGTCGTGGATCCGGTCTTTTCGGACCTTCTGCACCAGTCTAGTGTCGACCGATTCGGCGTCGTACCCGCCGCGGGTCTGTACGGGGCAGGGCCCCGGTCCGGATCGGATCGGGGCCCTGCGTGCACGTGGGGCGCCGGAGTCGGTACTCCGCGAACGTGGCGTGCGGATCAGGCGAACTTGGCCTTGTACTCCCGGCGACGGCGGTGCAGGATCGGCTCGGTGTAGCCGCTGGGCTGCGTGGTGCCTTCGAGGATGAGTTCCTTGGCTGCCTGGAACGCGATGTTGCTGTCGAAGTCCGGTCCCATCGGCCGGTAGGTGGCGTCGCCTTCGTTCTGGCGGTCGACGACGGGAGCCATGCGCTCGAGCGAGGCGATGACCTCGGCTTCGTCGACGACGCCGTGGCGGATCCAGTTGGCGAGCAGTTGGCTGGAGATGCGCAGGGTGGCGCGGTCTTCCATCAGTGCCACGTCGTGGATGTCGGGGACCTTGGAGCAGCCGACACCGTGGTCGATCCAGCGCACCACGTACCCGAGGATCGACTGGCAGTTGTTGTCGAGTTCTTCGCGCTTCTCGGCGTCGGTCCAGTTCGGGTTCTCGGCGAGCGGGATGGTGAGGATGTCGTCGAGGGTGGCCCGGGTCTTGCCCTTGAGCTCGTCCTGAACGGCGAAGACGTCGACCTCGTGGTAGTGGGTGGCGTGCAGGGTCGCGCCGGTGGGGGACGGAACCCAGGCGGTGTTGGCGCCGGCCTTGGGCTGGCCGATCTTCTGCACGAGCATGTCGTGCATCAGGTCGGTCATGGCCCACATGCCCTTGCCGATCTGGGCCTTGCCCTGGAGGCCGGCTGCGAGGCCGGTGTCGACGTTCCAGTCCTCGTAGGCGGCGATCCACTTCTGCTGCTTCATCGCGGCCTTGCGGACGACAGGGCCTGCCTCCATGGAGGTGTGGATCTCGTCGCCGGTGCGGTCGAGGAAGCCGGTGTTGATGAAGGCGACGCGGTCGGATGCGGCCTGGATGCAGGCGGCGAGGTTGACCGTGGTGCGGCGCTCCTCGTCCATGATCCCGACCTTGAGGGTGTTGGTGGGCAGTCCGAGGATCTCTTCGACGCGGCCGAACAGTTCGGTCGTGAAGGCGGACTCTTCGGGGCCGTGCTGCTTGGGCTTGACGATGTAGATCGAACCGGTGCGGCTGTTGAGCAGCGGGCCGTGCTCGTCGTCGCCGTGGAGGCCGTGGGTGGCGCACAGGCTGGTGACGAGCGCGTCGAGGATGCCCTCGGGCACCTCGTTGCCGTCGCGGTCGAGGATCGCGGGGTTGGTCATGAGGTGTCCGACGTTGCGGACGAACAGCAGGGAACGGCCGTGCAGTTCGAGGTCGCTGCCGTCGAGCGCGGTGTACACCCGGTTGGGGTTGAGCGTGCGGGTGAGGGTCTTGCCGCCCTTGGCGAACGATTCGGACAGGTCGCCGCGGTTGAGGCCGAGCCAGTTGCGGTAGCCGATGACCTTGTCTTCGGCGTCGACGGCGGCGACGGAGTCCTCGAAGTCCATGATCGTGGTGACGGCGGACTCGAGCACGACGTCCTTGACGCCGGCGGCGTCGGTGCTGCCGATCGGCGACTCGGGATCGATCTGGATCTCGATGTGCAGGCCGTTGTTGCGCAGCAGGACGGACGTGGGGGCGCTCTTGTCGCCGAGGTAGCCGACGAGCTTCTCCGGCTGTGCGAGTTCGGTGACGGTGCCGTCGGCGAGGGTGACCTTCAGTGCGTCGCCGTCGATGACGTAGGCGGTCGAGCCCGTGTGGGATCCGGAGGCGAGGGGTGCGGCCTTGTCGAGGAAGTCGCGGGCCCAGGCGATGACCTTGTCGCCGCGGACCTTGTTGTATCCGGTGCCCTTCTCGGCGCCGTCGTCCTCGGGGATCGCGTCGGTGCCGTAGAGCGCGTCGTAGAGCGAACCCCATCGGGCGTTGGAGGCGTTGAGGGCGAAACGGGCGTTGAGGACGGGAACGACGAGCTGAGGTCCGGCCGTGGTGGCGATCTCGCTGTCGATGTTCGCCGTGGTGATCTCGAACGGTTCGGGGGCGGGGACGAGGTACCCGATCTCCTCGAGGAACGCCTTGTAGGCGGCGGCGTCGTGGGGCTGTCCGGCCCGGTCGCGGTGCCAGGTGTCGATGCGGCTCTGAAGGTCGTCGCGCTTGGCGAGCAGTTCGCGGTTCTTGGGAGCGAGATCGTGGATGATCTTGTCTGCACCGTCCCAGAACGCGGCTGCATCTATCCCCGTGCCGGGGATCGCTTCGTCGTTGACGAAGTCGTAGAGAACCTTGGCGATGTGGAGTCCACCGATTTGCACGCGCTCTGTCATTAGCCTCACTCTTTCCGGTTGCGGTGCGTCCGCGGCGGCAGCGCCGCGGATGCTTGCACGAAAAACTCCAGTTATGTTACCCGCCGGTAGCAAATGAGGTGTCGGGTCGACACGCGCGCAGGGCGGTGCATCGATTCAGCAGGTCCTCTCGGAGGGCTGCGGCGCGAGTGGTGAGCGCCGACTGCTCGCGGACGTACTGTGCGCGTCCGGCGGCAGTCTCGATGGCGACGGGCGTGTAGCCGTAGTCGCTCAGATCATACGGGCTGGCTCGCATGTCCAGTTCACGCGCCGCCGAGGCCAGTCGGAAGCACTCGAGCACCAGGTCGGAATCGACGAGTGGGGAGAGCTTGAAGGACCACTTGTAGAGGTCCATGCCGGCGTGGAGGCAGCCGGGTTGCTCGCGGGCGAGTCGGCTGTCCGGGGTGAGGGCCGAGGCGTTGCGCGGTGCCGCGTCGGGGGTGAAGAACCGGAACGCGTCGTAATGGGTGCATCGCAACTGCATTGATTCCACCACGAGATCCGTACCCTCGCGGCCGAGCCGCAACGGCACCGACGAATGCCGCACTCCGTCGTCGTCCGTGCGGTACACCATCGCCCATTCGTGCAGGCCGAAGCAGCCGAGCTGCGCCGGACGGGACGCCGTGGCCGCGAGCAGGCCGTGCACGAAATCGACGGTGCCCGACCGCTGGGCGAGCACCGCGTCGGTCACCCGCACCCCGCGTTCACCGTCCACCACGATGCTCTCGTAGTGGGGATGGTCGCGGTAATCACGGGTCGCGGACCCGAGCAGGATCGTCCCGTAACCAGGATGCCAGAACCGCAACTTGCTGGGCCGGTAGTTGTAGTAGGTGAACAGGAAGTCGTGCACCGGATGGGTCTCGTGCGCCGCGCGCCGGCGCAGGTGGCCGGCGAGCAGGGCGTCCACCGCGGCGTGGTGCCGATCGCGGCGACCGGTCCACTCCGCCTCGGTGAGGATCGTCGCGGGTGCCTCGGAGCGGGCCCCGCTCATGGGGTACGGCGCTCCGGGGACGGGTCCGCGACGCGGTGGGTGGCGTCGCGCACGGTGCCGACGAATTCCTCGACGAGATCTTCGAGCGCGACGATCCCGATCACGGTGCCGGCGGCGTCGACGACCCTGCCGAGGTGCGAGCTGGTGCGGCGGAGCACGGACAGCGCTTCGTCGAGTGCCACCCCGGGTCGGAGCGAGGGCAGTGGCCGGACGGTGTCGGCGGCGATGACCGCGTCGGGCCCGGAATTCGGGTCCCCGACCAGATCGAGAACATCCTTGATGTGGACGTACCCGTTGATCTTGCCGGACGGGGTGCGCGCCGGATAGCGCGAGAACCCGGTGGCGATGACCGCCTGCTCGACCGCGCCGAGCGTGGTGGTGCCGTTCGCGGTCACCGGGACGGTCCGCACGGACGCGAGCGGAATCATGACGTCGGCGACGGTGCGGTTGCTCGTGCTCAGTGCCCGGGTGAGGCGGCGGTGCTGTTCCTCGTCGAGCAGACCTTCCGACCGGGACTCGCCGATCATCTCGGACAGTTCGAGTGCAGTGACGGTGACTTCGAGTTCGTCCTTGGGTTCGACGCGCATCAACCGCAGCGCACCGTTGGCACACACGTTGTAGAACGCGATGAGCAACCGGGCGGGTCGCATGAACATCAGGTGGATCGGGACGAGCAGCATGGCGGTGCGTTCCGGACCGGCGATGGCGATGTTCTTGGGCACCATCTCGCCGAGCAGGATGTGCAGTACCACCACCAGGCTCAGTGCGATTGTGAATGCGATGGGGTGCAGCCACGCGTCGGGGAGCCCGACGAGGTGGAGCGGCGATTCGATCAGGTGCGCGATCGCCGGTTCGCCGATGCGGCCGAGCAGGATCGAGCAGATGGTGATGCCGAGTTGGGATCCGGCGAGCATCAGCGACAGGTGTTCCCCGGCGTCGACGACGGTCTGGGCTCGTCGCTTGCCTTGCGCGACGAGTGTTTCGAGCCGGTCGCGGCGGGCGCTGATGAGGGAGAATTCGGCGCCGACGAAGAAGGCGTTGCCGGCGAGCAGGGCGACGGTGAGGGCGACGGCGATCCAGTCGTTCATCGGGTTTCTCCGTCCGGTGTCGTCCGGTCGGGGTCCGTGGTCGCGTCGGGGTCGTGTTCGTCGGGGTCGTGGTCGGTGGCCTCGGACAGTTCGCCGGGGACGAGCAGCACCCGGTCGATGCGATGGCCGTCCATTTCCAGGATCTGTGCGTACCAGGGCCGGTGTTCTTCCCCGGGGCGGGCGGGCAGGACGATCTCGTCGCCCACGTCCGGGATCCGTCCCAGTTCGGTGAGGAACAGTCCGGCCAGCGTCTCGTAGTCCCCCTCGGGGGCCTGGTAGCCGGTCAGGCGGGCGAGTTCGTCGGTGCGGAGCAGACCCGCGCACGACCAGCCGTCGCCGTGCAGATGCGCGTCCAGTTCCGGCTCGTCGTGTTCGTCCCGGACGTCGCCGACGATTTCTTCGATGAGGTCCTCCATGGTGACCAGCCCGGCGGTGCCGCCGTATTCGTCGACGACGAGCGCGACCTGCATGCCGTCGGAGCGGACCCGTTCCATCACCGCGTCGCCGTCGAGCGTGGACGGGACGATGGGCACCTTGCGGGCCAGGGCGCGGACCGCGGTGGTGGGGCGCGCCGCGGCCGGGACGGTGAACGCGTGTTTGACGTGGACGACACCGACGGTGTCGTCGAGGTCGCCGTCGACGACCGGGAACCGGGAGTATCCGGTGCGATCGGACAGGTCGATCAGGTCCAGGACGGTGTCGTCGAGGTCGAGCGACTCGATGGTCACGCGCGGAGTCATCAGGTCCGCGGCGGTGCGCTCACCGAACTGCAACGACCGGTCGACGAGTTGCGCGGTGCTTTCGTCCAGCGCACCGCTGACGGCGGACGCGCGGACGAGCGAACCCAGTTCCTGCGGCGAACGCGCCGAGGGCAGTTCGTCGGCCGGTTCGATGCCCAGGCGCCGCACGATGCGGTTCGCGCTGCCGTTGAGTCCGTTGATGGCCCACTTGAAGACGAGGGAGAACCCGGCTTGCAGCCCGGCGGTGGCGCGGGCGGTGGCCAGGGGGCGGGCGATAGCGAGGTTTTTGGGGACGAGTTCGCCGAAGATCATCGAGAACGAGGTGGCGATGATCAGCGCGAGGATCAGCGACACGGTCCCGGCGGTCGACTCGCTCAGTCCGATCGCGTTCATCACCGGGTTGAGGAACCGGGCGAGGACGGGTTCGGCGAGGTAGCCGGTGATCAGGGTGGTGATGGTGATGCCGAGTTGTGCCCCGGAGAGCTGGAACGACAGGGTGCGGTGCGCGTGCTGCACCTGCCGGGCGCGGAGGTCGCCGTCCCGGGCTTCGGCATCGACGGTGCTGCGTTCGAGGGCGGTGAGGGAGAATTCGGCCGCGACGAACAGTGCGGTCCCGGCGGTCAAGGCGACAAAGCCGACCAGGCTGAGGACGGACACGATCACGGATGTCACATCCGCTCCCGTGGGTGGTGGGTTGCGCCGGGGTGGTCACCCGGCTCGGTAGGGGAGCCCTCCGGTCCGGCGGAGTCGGGCTCCGCTGTGGCTTCGGGTTCTGAACTGCGGGAAGAGGGTGCCGCGGGCACCGGGTTCCTTTCGTCTGGTCCGGGGCGGGCAGCGAACCTCGGTGCCCGGACGTCGTATGAAAGTCCTCATTCTACTGAGCGGGTGCGGTGTTGTCGCCGCGGCGCCGAAGCGGGACCCGTCCGGTGGTGGGTGCGCCGCTCAGGGGAGCTTCGGCTTACGGTGTGGGCAGGACCGCGGAACGGATCCGTACCGCCCCTCTCGGACGAAGGAGTATCTACGATGACTG
The DNA here is from genome assembly GCF_055664235.1 of Rhodococcus sp. NPDC019050. Lineage (NCBI taxonomy): Bacteria > Bacillati > Actinomycetota > Actinomycetes > Mycobacteriales > Nocardiaceae > Rhodococcus > Rhodococcus sp. NPDC019050. The sequence continues at coordinate 21,302 of NZ_JBVOON010000010.1, forward strand.
CAGGCACCCCGGGTGAACGTATTCCGAGCAAGTGGGAAGAAATCACCGCGGCAGACCCGTCGCATTCGGCCTGGTACGTGCAACGGTTCCGGGACCTGGCGGCGCAGGGGCGCGACACCTCCGGTGAGGCCCGGCTCGTCGACGCGATGGTCGAGCGCGGGGCCCGGGTGCTCGACGCCGGGTGTGGTCCGGGCCGGGTGGGCGGATACCTGCACCGCGCCGGGCACCAGGTGGTCGGGGTGGATGTGGATCCGGTGCTGATCGCCGCGGCGGAAGAGGACCATCCCGGACCGCAGTGGCTCGTCGGCGATCTCGCCGAACTGGATCTGCCGGCGCGGGGAGTGGCAGGCGAGTTCGACCTGATCGTGTGCGCGGGCAATGTGATGACGTTCGTGGCGCCGGTGACGCGCGAGGCGGTCCTGGCCGGCTTCGTCCGGCATCTCGCTCCGGCCGGGCGCGTCGTGATCGGGTTCGGCGCCGGGCGGGACTACGAGTTCGCGGAGTTCTTCGCGGACGCCGAGCGCGCCGGCCTGGCGGTGGATCTGACGCTGGGGACGTGGGATCTGCGTCCGTTCACCGACGAGTCGGATTTTCTGGTGGCGGTGCTGTCGCGGGCTTCGTGACGGTCTCCGTCGGTGCCTCGACACGGGACAGTGCGACGGTGGTGGCGATCATGACGAGCACCGCGGCGCCGACGAGGATCAGCGCGGGCCCGCCGGCCTGGAGTCGTTCGCCGAGCACCACCATCCCGAGGAACACCGCGCCGAGCGGTTCACCGATGGTGAGGGCGGGCAGGGACGCGGACAGCGGCCCGACCTGGAAGGCACGTTGCTGGAGGTAGTAGCCGCCGATCCCGGCGGCGGCGAGCACCCAGACCTGCCAGGAGGTGAGCACCGCGCCGAGTCCGTTCTCGAACAGGTCGGTGACGTGTCTGGTGAAGGCCGCCACCACCCCGTACAGGAGACCGCCGGCAGCGCCGAGCAGGCCGGCGCGCACACCGGGGGTGAGCCGGGCCGTGGAGCCGAGCGCCACGGCCACCGCGGTGGCGGCGAGGACGGCGCCGAGGGGCACCGCCCAACGGGTCGCCGCCGCGTCGACGGTGCCCGCGGCGGGATTGCCGACGAGCAGGAAGACCGCGAGCGACACGCAGAGCGCGGCGGCGAGTATCCAGGTGCGGCGGGTGAGGCGGTACCCCCCGAAGTAGGCGGCCAGCGGCAGCGCGAACAACAGTGAGCTCACCAGAAGGGGTTGCACGACGAGCACCGAGCCGAGGGCGAGTGCCGCGATCTGCAGCCCATAGCCGGCGGTGTCGCTGACCGCGCCGCCCCACCAGCGGGGATTGCGCAGCAACCTGGCGACGAGATTGCCGCCTTCGGGGACGGCAGCGGCGGATTGCTGCTGGGTGACTCCGGAGATCGCGAACAGCACCGCGGCGCCGAGCGCGCAGGCCACGGATGCTGCCGCGATGCCGTTCACGGCGAGGTCAGGCGCTGACTTCGCTGTGGTCGCCGCTCCACAGTGTGTGGAACTTGCCCGGCTTGTCGATCCGCTCGTAGGTGTGCGCCCCGAAGTAGTCGCGCTGTCCCTGGGTCAGGGCGGCGGGGAGCCGTTCGGCACGCAACCCGTCGTAGTACGACAGCGACGACGCGAACGCGGGAATCGGGATACCCAGCGTGGTCGCGGTGACCACCACCCGGCGCCAGCTGTCGATGCCGGCTTCGATCGCGTCCCGGAAGTACGGGGCGAGGATCAGGCTGGGCAGGTCGGGGTCCGCGTCGTAGGCCTCTTTGATGCGGTTGAGGAATTGGGCGCGGATGATGCAGCCGCCGCGCCAGATGGTGGCGAGTGCGGCGCGGTCGACGTTCCAGCCGTATTCGGCGCTACCGGCGGCGATCTGATCGAATCCCTGCGCGTAAGCGACGATCTTCGATGCATACAGTGCCGCGCGGATGTCCTCGGTGAACTGGGCGGCGTCGGTGGGGGCGGCGCCGAGGGTGCCGCCGGTCAGGCCGCGGGCAGCGGCGCGCTGGTCGCGGGAGCCGGACAGGGCCCGCGCGAACACCGCTTCGGCGATGCCGGTGACGGGGACACCGAGGTCGAGGGCCGACTTGACGGTCCAGCGGCCGGTGCCCTTCTGCTCGGCGGCGTCGACGATGACATCGACGAGGGGCTTGCCGGTCTCGGCGTCGGTCTGACGCAGCACCTCGGCGGTGATCTCGATGAGGTACGACTCGAGGGTGCCGGTGTTCCATTCGGAGAACACGTCGGCGATGGCCGCGGCGTCGTGACCGAGCGCGTCGCGCAGCAGTTGGTAGGCCTCGCCGATGAGCTGCATGTCGGCGTATTCGATGCCGTTGTGCACCATCTTCACGAAGTGGCCGGCGCCGTCCGGGCCGATGTGCGTGCAGCAGGGGGTGCCGTCGACGTGGGCGGCGACCGTTTCGAGCATCGGGCCGACTGCGGCGTAGGACTCGGCGGGGCCGCCGGGCATGATCGACGGGCCGTTGAGGGCGCCTTCTTCACCGCCGGAGATGCCTGCGCCGATGAAGTGCAGGCCGCGTTCACGCAGGGCGGCTTCGCGGCGGATGGTGTCGGTGTAGAGGGCGTTGCCGCCGTCGATGATGATGTCGCCCGGTTCCATCGCGTCGGCGAGTTCGCCGATGACCGCGTCGGTGGCGTCGCCGGCTTTGACCATGATGAGGACGCGGCGGGGCTTTTCGAGGGCGGCGACGAACTCTTCGACGGTTTCGGTGCGCACGAAGTTGCCGTCCGTGCCGTGCTCGGCGAGCAGCGCGTCGGTTCTCCCGATGCTGCGGTTGTGCAGGGCGACGGTGTAACCGTTGCGGGCGAAGTTGCGGGCGATGTTCGACCCCATGACGGCCAGGCCGGTCACGCCGATCTGGGCTTGGGCTGTCGCGGTGTGTTCGACGGTCATGCTTACAGCTTCCCCCGAAACGGGGTGGGATCGAAATCGGACGCGCGAGTCAGTGGGTGAGCAGGCGGCTCAGCTCGGTCAGCCACGGCACGGCGACCGCGACGGTGGGGACCACGAGGATCGCGGCGGCGGCAATGTATGCGGCGACGGCGATGTGCAGGTCGGGTCCCGGATCGGCGAGGCGGCGCACCCGCAGCACGGTGCTCGGCCCGCCGGCGGCGAGAGCTCCGTTGGGAGTGTTGGTGCCGGCGCAGGCCACCAATGCTCGCGCGAGGGGGGTCGGCCCGGTGACCTTGACGGCGGAGTCGTCGGCGAGCATTTCGACCAGGGTCTGCACGGAGCCGAGCGCGGAACCGGAGCGCACCCACCGGGGGAACGCCTCGTACACGGCGGTGAAGGCTTCGAGGACGAGGTCGTGGCGGGCCCGGAGGTGGGAGTGCTCGTGGCAGAGGACGGCGCGCAGTTCGGCGTCGCTGAGGTTGTCGAGGGTGCCGGCGCTGAGGACCACCCGGTGACGCAGGCCGGGCAGGCAGTACGCGATCGGGTCGGCGGAGTCGAGGATCCGGATGTGCGGGTGCCGGCGGACGACGTCGCGGGTGCCGCTGCTGTCGAGCAGGTCGACGAGCATCCGGTGCCGGGACCGGCGGCGTCGGGTGCGCACCGCGACGCGCAGCATCGAGTAGATCAGCCGCGCGCCGATGAGCAGGGTCAGGGCCAGCACCACGACGTAGGTCAGCCACAGCGGCAAGCCGAGGGCTTCGATCTCGCGGAGCGGTTCGGTGGTGGGCCGGCCGTCGGCTCCGGGAACGAGTAGTCGGCTGGCGATCGCCAGACCGGCACTGAACGCGGACAGGACGGCCGCCAGCGCGATCGCTTGCCACAGCACGAGCGCCGCCCGCGGGTTGCGGTGCGGCCACGTGGCACGGGCCAGCAGCCGGGGCACCGGGCCCACGAGGAGGAGCGCGAGTGTTCCGAAGAACAGCGCGGTAAGGGCGTTCACGGCACCGAGTGTGTCAGCTTGCGCGTCCGGCGCCGTGTTCGCCCAGGTCGGCGGCGTTTCCCGCCTGCTGGGATTCGAGTTCGGCGAGCGCGGCGCGGAGAGCTTCGGCTTCGTCGGCGCCGACGCGGCCGACGAAGTGGACCAGGGCTGCGGCGCGGCCGGCGGTTTCGTCGGCCTGGTCGAGGGCGTCGACCATGAGGCTGGCGACGAGTTCGTCGCGGCCGTGGACGGGCACGTAGCGGTGGGCGCGGTCGTCACGCTGCTGGACGACCAGGTTTTTCTTCGCGAGGCGTTGCAGCACGGTCATGACGGTGGTGTATGCCAGGTTGCGGCGGGTGGACAGGGCTTCGTGGACCTGCCGGACCGTCTGGGGTTCGGTGGCGGACCACAGGTGGTCCATCACTGCTCGTTCGAGTTCGCCTAGTGCTGCCATGGTCCGATTCTACGGAATTCTCCGACGTTTGTGCGTACTACCCGTGGTCGTAGCCCTGTGTGGGGTGTGATCAGGGGTTTTCGGTGGGGGCGACGGGACCCCCGACGGCGCCGTACACGTGCCGGGTACCGATAGGGATGATCAACGGCCGCCCGGAGACCGGATCCTCGATCACCGACGCGTCGAGGTCGAACACCTCGGCGAGCAGTTCGGCGGAGATCACCTCCGACGGTGGGCCGGAGCGCACGATGCGCCCGTTCTTCATCACGACGAGGTGGTCGCTGTAGCGGACGGCCAGATTCAGGTCGTGCAGGACCATCACGACGGTGCGGCCGAGTTCGCTGTGCAACCGGTCGACGAGGTCGAGCACTTCCACCGAGTGGGCGAGGTCGAGGTAGGTGGTCGGTTCGTCGAGCAGCAGGATGTCGGTGCCCTGCGCGAGTGCCATGGAGATCCAGGCGCGTTGGCGCTGACCACCGGACAGTTCGTCGACCGGCCGGTCGGCGAGGTCGGCGATGCCGGTCTGGGCCAGGGCGGTGGCGACTTCGCCCTCGTCGTCGGAGGACCACTGGCGCAGCCACGACTGGTGGGGGTGCCGGCCGCGGGCGACGAGGTCGGCGACGGTCAGCCCTTCGGGTGCGATCGGCGCCTGCGGCAGCATGCCCAGGACGCGGGCGACGTCGCGGGTGCGCATCGTGGTGATGTTGTGCCCGTCGAGCAGGATCTGCCCGGTGCGGGGCTTGAGCAGCCGGCTCAGGGAGCGCAACAGGGTCGATTTGCCGCAGCCGTTGGGTCCGATGATCGTTGTCACGACGCCGGTGGGGATCTCGAGGTCGAGATCGTCGATGATCAGCCGGTCCCCGTAGCCGAGCCCGACGTGTTCGGCGACCAGACGGGTCGCCGGGGTGGCCTCGGGGTGTTCGGCGCCCGGGGTGGCGGGGGTGTGGGTGTCGGTCACGCGGAGACCTTCCGGTTGGAGCGCACGAGCAGGTACAGCAGGAACGGGCCGCCGAGCGCGGAGGTCACCAACCCGACCGGCAACGGCACCGGCAGGATGGTACGGGCGATGAGGTCGGCCCCGACGACGAGCAGCGCGCCGGTCAGCGCGGAGGCGATGATCGGTGGTCCGGCGGATTTGACCAGCCGCACCGCGATCTGGGGTGCAGCGAGGGCGACGAAGCCGACGGGTCCGGCGGCGGCCGTCGCCACAGCCGCGAGGGTGCAGGCGATGATCAGCAGCAGGGCCTGCTGGGTTTGCAGCGGCACACCGAGGGAGCGGGCGGTGTCGTCGCCGAGACGCATCGCGCCGACCGTGAACGAGGCGACGGTGGCCCACGCGCCGAGCACCAGCAGGACGAGGGCGGCAGGGACCACCTGGTTCCAGGAGATGCCGTTCAGGGAGCCGGTGAGCCACACCTGGGCGCGGGAGACGTCGTTGATGTCGGCGGAGACCAGCATCCAGTTGGTGAGGGCGAGCAGCATCGCGTTGATGCCGATGCCGATAAGGACGAGGCGGAATCCTTCGACGCCGTTGCGCCAGGCCAGCACGTAGATGACCGCGGCGGTCAGCAGTGCGCCGGCGAGGGCGGCGAGCGGCAACCCGAGCGCGGCGAGCAGGCCCACGACCGAACCGCCGCCGGTGAGGACGATCAGGGCGACCGCGGCAGCGCCCGCTCCGGCCGTGATGCCGAGGATGTCGGGGCTGGCCAGGGCGTTGCGGGAGAGCGATTGGGTGATCGCGCCGGCGACGGCGAGTGCCGCACCGACGACCAGGGCGCCGACCGCACGGGGCAATCGCAGGTCGAAGACGATGAACCGGTCGAGGCGGGCGCCGCCGCCGAACAGCACCTCGATGACCTGCGGAACGGACAGCGGGTAGTCGCCGCGCCCGAGGGACACGCAGGTGAGCAGAAAGGTGACCGCGGCGATGAGCGCACACACCAGCACCATGCGGCCACGCCAGACCACCGAGAAACGTCCGACGCGGAATGCGTGCCGGCCGGGTACCGCGGTGGAGATCCGGATGGGGGAGCGGCGCCGGGGTGCGGGGTGCTGCGGCGGGTCGGCTGCGGTGTCGGCGCCGGTGGTGGTGGGCGGTGTCGAGGTCACAGGGCCACCAGCTTCCGGCGGCGCACCAGGGCGATGAAGAACGGGGCACCGATGAGGGCGAGCACGATCCCGACCTGCAGTTCGCCGGGCCGCACGACGATGCGGCCGAGCACGTCGGCGAGCACGAGCAGCACCCCGCCGAGGAGCCCGGCGTAGGGGAGCAGCCACCGGTAGTCCGGTCCGGTGATCGCGCGAGCGATGTGCGGGACGATCAGGCCGACGAAGGCGATCGGGCCGCAGGCTGCGGTGGCGGCGCCGGTGAGGATGGTGATGGCGACGATGCCGACGACGCGGGTGAGCACGACGTTGGTGCCGAGCGAGCGGGCCACGTCGTCGCCGAGGCTGAGCGCGTTGAGCGCGGGTGTCCCGGCGATCGCGATGACCAGGCCGAGGATCAGGAACGGCAGGACCTGCCAGAGCACGTCCATGCCGCGTCCGGCGACGGACCCGACCACCCAGAACCGGTAGCCGTCGAGGCTGGTCTGGTCGAGCAGCACGATGGTCTGGATCATCGCCTGCAGGAAGAAGGCGACGGCGGCGCCGGCGAGGGCCAGGCTCAGGGGGCTCGAGCGGCCGTTGCCGATGGAGGCGAACCCGAACACGACGATGCTCGAGAGCATCGAACCGGCGAACGCGAACCACAGGTATTGGGCGGGAGTGGTCACGCCGAACAGATAGATGGCGAGCACGACCATGAACGCGGCGCCGGCGTTGATGCCGAGCAGTCCGGCGTCGGCGAGGGGGTTGCGGGTGTGGCCCTGGATGAGGGCACCGGCGACGCCGAGCGCGATGCCGACGATCAGCGCCAGCAGGGTGCGGGGGATGCGCAGCGAGTGCACGATCAGGTCGGTTTCGGTGCCGTCGTTGACGGCTATCGCGTGGTACACCTCGGCGAAGGACATCGGCCGCGCGCCGACGGCGACACTGGCGAACACGACGAGCACGAGCAGGACCGCGAGCACGGCGAGCCCGAGGAGTCGTCGTCGGCGCATCGCGGGCAGGCTGGTGTCGGCGGGCCGGGGTGCGAAACCGTCGTGGATGGCGGCCTTGACGGTGACGGTTTCGGTACCGCGCCGCAGGAGTGCGGCCCGCGCGCCGGCCGGTGCGGCGGTGACCGCGTCGCGGGTGACCAGGCCGAGCCACTGTTTGCCCAGGCTCTGTCCGGTACGGCCTTCGCGCAGACCACGGTTCCACCACAGCACCGTCGCGGCGATGAGCACGGCGGCGGTCCCGAAGACGAGGCGATCGGCCTGCCCTCCTCCGTAGGCGTCACCGAGGGTGTCGACCACCAAGGCGCCGACGGCGAGCGGCAGAGCGACGAGGGCGAGGTCGAGGAGGTCGGCGGCGATGCGTCGTGCCCGGCTGGGTGGGGCGGTGGGTGATGCCGGTGCGGCGACATCACGGGGGGAAGTGGTCACGTGCGCGGGGTGCTCCTCGGGAGGGATCGCGAGTGGGACTGCGGATCTAGGAGTTAGGTTACGGAATCCTATGTGGCGGCGGGAGGGTGCCCGGTATCGGAACGGGGAGAGGTTGCGCCCGGTCGCCCCGTGGTGACATGGTTAGCCTTACCTAAGAAACATCCCCGTCGATCAGGAGGTCGGATGACGACCCTGCTGCTGCCGTCGCCCGCGGCCACCCCCACCCCCGTCCGCGCATTCGACGACACGCGCCGCCGACTCGAATCACTCACCCCGGGAACGCCGCGCGTGTACGCGGTGGCGTGCGTGGACGAGGAACCGCGGCGACGCTGGTGGTACCTCGGAGGCATGGAGCGCACGCACCGCATCGAGTTGCTCCACACCCGCGCGCTCGAAGACGTCGGGGATTCTCGCATCGCTGCGGAACAGGTTGCCGCGGCGCTCATCCATGCGGTGACCGGACGCGTGCTCGCGCCGTACGTACTGGAAGGCCGCGTGTGGGATTCGGGACTGGACAATCTGTGGCTGCATCAGGACAGCGACGGCTGCATCGACTGGGCGGGCGTCGCCGACGACACGCTGCGGGTCCTTCCGGACGACCGCGCCGCCGAGGCGGACGAAGTGGTGGTGCTGCCGTGCGAGGAGGCGATGGCCGTGTGGACCGCGCATCGGGCGGTCACTGCCCTGACGGCGGTACATAGCGCCGTCTGCCGGTGCGCACCCCTCGGCGGCCGGCGATTCTGGGCGATGGTGGGACGGTCTGTGGTGACCGGTGCGGCGCAACTGCCACTCCTCGGTGGCGGATCCCGGCGGGTCGCCGCGCGCAGGGGGCAGATTCTTCTCGACGCGTTCGTCGCGGCCGGGTATCCGGTCCGAAGTCTTGTGAAATAAGGGCAGGCTTGCCTATAGTGGGGGTGTTCGCGCAGTAACGGACCGCGCCGGAGTCCTGAGGGCTGCAGTGATTCCCGGGTCCAGCCGACGGCGGGTCCCACGAGTCATCGTGGGACCCGCCGTTGTGCGTATTCGAATGTGCGTATATCCAGGGATGGCTGCCGGCGAGACGCACCGCGCACCGAAACACGGAACGTGACCGAAAACCGCGATGCCCTACCATCACTCGGTGGCCACCGGCGCCCGGATCCCCCGGGCGCGGCCTCGCACGCAACGGAGAGACCGCATGACCGATCAGCCCCGGCTCGACCCCACCTCGCTGCACGACCCGGCCGCCGCCACCGCACTCAACGGCACCGGGTTCGGCACCGCCCTCGGCCTCGAATTCCTCGAGATCGGCCCCGACCGGGTGGCGGCGCGCTGGACGGTCACTCCGAACCAGCACCAGCCGTTCGGAATCGTCCACGGTGGCGTGTACTGCGCGGTGATCGAGACGCTCGCGAGCGTGGGTGGCTCCGCGTGGTTCGCCGACCGCGGCACCGTCGTCGGTGTCAACAACAACACCGATTTTCTCCGTGCCACCCGCGAGGGTGTTCTCACCGCGACCGGTACCCCCGTGCATCGCGGCCGCACCCAGCAACTCTGGAAGGTCACCATCTCCGACGAGCAGGATCGCCTCGTCGCTCAGGGCCAGGTGCGACTCGCGAACATCACCGACGCCGCGCATCTCGGCAACTGACCACGCAGCCGGCCGGCCCGGGTACCTGCTCGGGTCGCTCGCGCCGGTTCACGCAGGATCCCGGTAGCGATCCGCAACCCACTGTGCGCGGGTACGTAAACAGGCGCGGAGTTCCGGCGGTGCGAGCGCCTCGGCGCCGGTGCCGAGTTGCCACAGCGCCCACTCCGCGTGCCGGAGGTCTTGAAACGTGACTTCCAAGAGCAACCGGCCCTCGGCTTCGGCTTCCTCGGTGCGGACGGCTTCTGCCATGTCCAGCAGGTCGTCCCGTCGCGCCGGGTCGACTCGTACAGCAACGGTGATGTGGTCTTCGGACAGGAACCGGGCGCAGCGTTCCGCCCAGATGCGTGCCAGGTCGACCCGATCCGGACGCTCCGCCGGTTCCGGCATCTCGTGGGCAGCGAGGATCCGTGAGATCCACAGCGTCCTGTCGGAGCCGGACTCGGTGGCCAGCAGGTAGGCCTTGTCCCGCACCGTGACCAGACCGATCGGGTCCACCGTGCGCCACCGCGGTGCCCGGGCCCCGGAGGCGTAGTGCAGGCGCAGTTTCTGTCCGCCGAGGACTGCATTCCGGACCGCGACCAGGATGGGGCCCGCAACCTCGTCGCCGGCCGTGCGGCGGGAGAGCAGGTCGGTCTCGGGGTCGACGAGCAATCGTCGGGCGGCATTGCTCGCGGCGATCCGGTGGCTTTCGGGGAGTGCATCGACGATTTTCCGCACCGCCGACGCACGAGCGGTTCCGAGTCCGAAAATCTGCCCGCCCTGACCGGAACCGGAAGCGAGCAGAGACAGAGCCTCGTCGTGGTTCAGCCCGGTGAGCTGGGTCCGGAACCCGGGAAGCAACGAGAACCCGCCGTGCCGGCCCCGCTCGGAATACACGGGGACACCCGCGGTGGAGAGCGCCTCGATGTCGCGCAGGACGGTGCGGACCGACACCTCGAGTTCATCGGCGAGGACGTCTGCCGTCAGCCGTCCGCGCTGACGCAGCAGCAGCACCAGAGACACCAACCGGTCGGCCCGCACGAATCGGGACGTTACCGAATACCTGACACAAGGTGTCGTGATTCAGCGGAAGGCTCCATGAGCGACGCCGCGTCGGCGGTGTCGAGGAATCGGGGGACGCGCCCCGCAGGATCCGAATGGAGCCGAAGTGACAATCGAACGAACGGTCCTCAACCCGGTGACGTGGTCGGTGGAGATGGGGTTCAATCAGGGTGAGGTGGTCAGCGGGCACACACGGACGCTGTACTGCTCCGGGCAGACGGCAATGAACGCCGACGGCGCTCCGCAGCACGAGGGAGACATGGCGGCACAGATCGCGTTGAGTCTGGACAATCTCGAGGGCGTGCTTGCCGAAGCGGGCATGTCGCTCTCCGACCTCGTCCGGCTGAACGTCTACACCACCGACGTCGACCTGCTCTTCCAGCACTACGGCGTGCTCGCCTCAGGGCTCGCGGCCGCCCAGGCAGCACCGGCCACCACGATGCTCGGCGTGGTGCGGCTGGCGATACCCGGCCAGATGATCGAACTCGAAGGTACCGCTGTCGCCTGACGCAACCACGGTTCCGCCCGCGCCGGGCACCGACGGTGCGGGCAGCAACCGAGAGGGGTGAGTGCAGATGCCCGATCTGTGGACGATCGGCGTCTACGGCTTCGACGTGACGTCGTTCCTGGAACGTCTGCGCCGAGCAGAAGTGAGCATGCTGCTCGACCTGCGTCAACGCCGCGGGGTCCGCGGACCCGACTACGCCTGGGCGAACTCGCTGCGACTACAGACCTCGCTCGCCGCGATCGGGATCGCATATCGGCATCACCTCGAGCTGGCGCCGACCACCGAGCTGCGGCAGCTTCAGTACGCCGAGGACGCCCGCCAGGGCGTCGGCAAACGCACCCGCCGCGAACTCGCCACCGGGTACGTCAGCCGCTACACCGCCGAGATCCTCGATCCGGCCGACCTCGAGGCGATCGTGTCGGTGCTGCCGAGCACCGGACCAGCCGCATTGTTCTGCGTCGAAGGCGATCCCGAAGCCTGCCATCGTTCCTTGGTCGCGCGGCGGCTCGTCGAGGAGCACGGCTTCACGATCGAGCACCTGCGGCCGTCGTGAGTGCCGCCTCCGGGTCAGACGGGGCCGAGCGCATCCTCGTCCACCCGTGAGTCCTCGGCGGACCAACTGTTCGCCGGTGGATTGTCGAGGTGCCACCGCACCGATTCGGCCACCCGTTGCCGTGGATCACCAGGAGACCAGGCGAGAAGTTTCTCCGCCCGGCTCACCGAGGCAAGGAAGTGCTGCGCCGGTGCTCCCATGATCTCCAGATCGGCGGGCAGTACCGACTCCGGTACCCGTACCGGCTCCAGCGCGGAGCCGGCCGCCTCGATGATCTGTTCCAGCCACGCGATCATCGGCACGGTCGTGGGCTCGCCCAGATTCACTGCCATGCCGTCCGCGGCCCGGGTATCGAGAGCGGCCAGTACGCCCGTGGCAGCGTCGTCGACGTGCACGCGGGTCCACAGCAGGTTTCCGGCGCCGACCGGGATGTGCTGCCGTCCGGCGCGGATACGGCGCAGCACCGGTTCCTCCCGGCGCTGCTGATCGTGTGGTCCGTAGACCATGGGCAGACGCAACACCACGGCGCCTCGGGGGAGCCACCGCTCCTCTACATCGAGCTTGTCGTAGGCGTCCGGCATGCCCGGCCTCCGGCTCCCACGATAGGGATAGCGTTCCCGGCGCAATTCCGAGTCCTCGGTCAGCGGCACCGGAGATTCGCAACGCCCGGAGTTGAAACCTGTGAACGCCTGGTACACGTCCATGCTGGAGAGCACGACAGTCGGTACCTCGGGCAGCACCGGCAGAACGGCCTCGACGTGCTCGGCTGTCAGGGCATAGGTGTCGACGACCGCATCCGGGCCGAAGCGGCGGACATCGTCGGTGTGGCGACCCAGGGTGAGGCGATCGACCCGCAGGTGATCGACCGGAACCCACGGGGACGGTTCGTGGGTGCCGCGATGGACCACGAGCACCTGATCGCCGCGCTCATGGAGTCGTTCCACGACGCGCCGGCCGATGAATGTCGTCCCGCCGAGAACCAGAACCCTCATGTGCTGCCGTCCCTTCGACACTCCTGGTAACCGCCGGAATTCGGAAGCAATTGTGTCGAAGATAGACAGATCGGCGCGCCTCCGCCGACATCCGCGTGAACCCATGGCGGAAAACGCCGGTGGGTCGCGCCCAGAGAAGGTGCGGCCCACCGGCATTCATATCCGCTCGGTGCTGGTGTGCGTCGACGGGTTCGCGAACGACTTTCCGGTCAGCGGGAGAACCGGGTCATGTCAGATCCCCGCCGTGCCGGCGCCCACGGCGGTGGCCACTCGCCGCAACGCCGTGGTGGTCTGCAGCGCCGCGTCCAAGGTGGCCGCCGCCGGAGTGGTGGGGAGGTCCGATACGTTCCCGCCCACCTTGGCGAGAACGGCTCGCGACAGGAGGTAGTTCTGGTCCACAACCTCATCCAGCGTCGGTACCGGCGCGGGACGCGGTATGGCGGCGTGCACCGTGTGCCGGTAGAGATTGACCCGGTACGGCCAGTTGTCACGGGTATCCCACTGGGAGACAAGAACATAGAGTTCGTCCAGCGTGGATCCCGCGAGGACGTACCCGCCGTAGCACTGCGCCAGTGTGTTGTTCGGATCCTGGGGCTCGTCGTCGTGTGGCACGTGACGGACGACGGTCGTGGTCGGAGCATCCCCGATATGGGACGTCGGCCCGTTGCGAAGGCCCTTCACGTTCACCCGGATGTCCGGGGCGGTCTGGGTGTAGGTGAGGAGCCATTGGCCCTGGACCTGGCGCAGATTCATCTCCCGGACCTTCGTTCCCGCCGGGAAGATGTCCGAACACGCCCGGTTCCATCCCCAGTCCGTCCCGTTCCATCCCCAGCCGGACCACTTGGAGCGATCGGCTACTTCGGTGGGGCGGCAGCGGTACAGATGGACGTTGGAGCCGCCGTCCACCAACCACTTGTTGCCCATGATGTAGACCCAGCCGTCGGTGCCCAGGTCCCAGGTGATGCCCATCTGGAATGCGCCCTCGTGATGCCACTCGCGTTGTCCGGCGGGGCCTGCGTGAACCCAGGTCTGGCCGTTGTCGTCGGAATACTGGATCTCCGTCCAGAGGACTTCCGAGAGAGAACGGCAGATCGTCACGAAAAGGTAGATACGGGAGCCGATGACCAGGAGGTCAGACGGCAGGACCGTGGCGAACCCGCCATTGGTCCACGGGGCCCTGTCGTGGGTGTACGGCCACAACTGGCGGGCGTACGAGCCGCCGATGGACCCGTGGAACGTCAGCCCGTTGGCGTATGCCGCCGCAGACGTTTCGTCCGTGAGCAGCATTACCGGCGACCGCCAGCCTGGACCGCCGACGCCGGCCTGGTCGAAGGTGTCACCCAGGACGACAGCCTGGCGTCCGTTGGGGAGGGTGCGGGCTATGCCCAGGTCCGTACCGCCGACGCCGAACTGGGTCGACGAGGTGTTCGGCCCGGTGACCGGCCCGATCTTGGTGCTCGTTCCGGGAACTGCGTTCTGTAGCGAGGGAGACGGGATCGGCTCCGCTATCGCGCCCGGCGACAGTGTGACCGCAGGAAAACTGCCCGATGAAGGTTGCACAGAAGTTGCTTCTCGCATGGTGGGTGCCTCAATTCGGTGACCGAATGGATGGGGAACCCCGACTCAGAAGATGTCGCAGGGACGTGGGTCTGCGTTAACACGTCCGGGCGTCGAGACCGACCCGACGCAATTCCGACACCGTGCTGTGTCCTCCCTCGCCGTGCCGAACGCCCGGTTTCGTAATACCGGTGCGGCGGAGTCCCTTTCGTCCTCGGTGCCTGTACCCCGGGACTGGCGCGCGGAAGGCCTGCTCCATCCGGGCCGCCTCGACGAGTTCAGCGACGAGGAAGAGCGTGTCGGTGCCTCCTGCAACGATCGGTGAATGAGACCTGCGGTTCGCTCCGTCCACGACGTGTCTCCACCATCGACCCACTCGACGACCTCGAGCGCGCGCACATCGCGGATTCGCTCGCCTGGATCGGAACCACTTCTGACATCTTTCGCCGTATCAAGCCGGCGACGCCACCACGTCACCTGGTGTCCTACTCGGTCGTCGTGGACCCGCCCGAGAGCGTGTTTCTCGTCGACCACATCAAATCCGGGTTGCACCTCCCCACCGGCGGACATGTCGAGCCCGGCGAACACTCTCTTGCTGCAACCAGGCGGGGGACACGGGAAGAACTCGGTATCGACGCCGAGTTCACGATCACCGGGACCGACCCACTATTCCTCACGGTCACGGAAACCGTCGGCCCTGACACCCATGTCGATGTCAGCCTCTGGTTCGTCGTCGCCGCGCGCCCGGACACCCGGTTCACCCTCGATCCCAGCGAGTTTCGCGGTGGGCGGTGGTGGACGGTGAGCGAAATACGGGAGAGCGACCCCCGCCGGTTCGATCCGCACTTCTTGCGATTCATCGACAAGTGGCGTTGCTGCGCCCCGGGCTAGATCTGACGTCCGCGCCACGTACTCCCGTCCGGAGTGAACCTCCGATCATGGCCTCGCACAACAAGATGCGGAGCCGATGAGGTGTCGGCGAGAACACTGCCGGATACGCGGTTTTCCGGGGCCGGCACCGAGCAACCTCGATTCGGCTGTCGCATCCACCTGGCTACCACCCTGCGGCGCTCAACATCCGCTCAGTCGTCAGCTGAGGAAAACTGCCCCGTGGTCGCGACTGTCCTTTCGTGTACGCCGGAGCGTGCCCGCCGCAGGTCGACCGTGGAGTTTGCCGAGGCCGTTCTTGGGAGCCGACCAAGATAGCATCGGGGCGGGAACTAGGTCAGGACTGGAGATGCCTCGCAACAGACGTCCGCAGGATCGGGAAGAGAAGCGTGCGGAGATCGTGGTAGCTGCCTGGCGGTTGTTCGTCGAAGAAGGGTACGACGCGGCATCGATGACGCGCATCGCTCGTGACGCCGGGGTCGTGTCGAACACGCTGTACTGGTACTTCCAGGACAAGGACTCGATATTGATCGCGGTCCTGGATGCGGTCCTGGCCGACTCGATGGCCGCCTACAGCGAAATGCTGGGATCGGGGCTGGCTGACCGGCTGTTGTGGCTGGTGGGCGAATTGGAGCAGCTGGGGCGGTTGGTGAGCACGGTGCACACGCGCGCCGAGAAGTCCGCGTCTGTTCAGGAATGGCACGAGCAGTTCCACGTGCTGGCCGAGGGATTGTTCCGGGCAGAGCTGATCGAGCTCGGCGTGCCCGCTGACGAAGTCGATCCGCTGGTCGCGATCGGCGTTTTCGTTGTCGAGGGCTTGCTGATGCATCCGACGGATCAGGCGCAGCGGCGCGCGGTGATCGAGACGTTGCTGAACAGCGCTCGCAGTCTTGCCGCAGCCGCCGGCTGAGCACCTCGCCTACGCACGTTCACGAGCGCGGGGTGACCTACTGTTTGGTGCGTGCGGTGTCGTCGAATTGTTCTTCCAGGAAATTGAGTTGGTCACGCACGGCGCATTCGAAGTGTTCGCCGACGTAGATATCGAAGTGGTCGCACGGGTAGGCATGGACCTGCACGTGCGCCAGGCCCTGTGCGTGCCGCTTCGTGGTCTTTGCGGGCGCGGCCGCGTCGTTGTCGCACACGCACAGCAGCGTCGGAGTGCTCGAGCGAGCCAGCGCGCGACCGGGCCGATCGAGCGGAAGGCGCAGCACCAGCCGTGCGGCAAGGGCGTTGGCGGCCTCGAATTCACCGTCCGGGCCGCGCAGTGCACCCCATATGCTGTCGCGGCCGGCACCGGTTTCGGCTTCTTCCCCACCGTCGATCTCGGTCAGCTCGATGTTCTTCGACAACTGGGCCCGCACGGATGGCAGCCGTGTCAACAATGAGCTGGTGCGGCGCGAGAGTCGGGTTCCCGCGGGCAGGAGCGCGGAAGCGCCGGCGAGGGCGTCGGGTGAGGCCACGAACGCGGGCATCCAGGACGTCCCCGCCATCGGCAGCAGGATCGGCTTCGCGCCGAACCACGATCCGATCGTGTCGAGGATGCCCGCCCCTGTCAGCGCTATCGCGCTCAGTGGGCCGGTCCGGAGGCGCGAGCGCAACGACGCCGGACCGTCGGTGAAGGGGCACTGAGCTACGACTGCCGCGATGCGGGTGTCTTCGGAGGCGACCTGGATGACATGTCCGCCTCCGAAGGAGCTGCCCCACAGGGCGAACGCGAGGCCGAGGCCGCTCACTGCGGGGGTGCGGGCACCCGTCGACTCACAGCAAGCAGGCGGACCATCCCAACAGGTGTCCCTCGTCAGACTGGTTGCAGTCGAATTCGACGTGCGGATGCCGGATTCGGTAGACCGCCCACAACGCTTCCCAGATCCGCGATTACTTCCTCGACCGTCAGTTGTGATCCTCAGCAACAGAGCGCAGTTGCCCCATCACCGGGCGCGGAGCAAAACCGGACTCCCGAATCTCGAGTGCACAGGAACGCCGTGTCCAGGGAACATCTGCATCCGGACATCGCTGAACGCGGACTACGCGGCTGCAGCGGCATCAGTCGATTCGGCATCGGTTCTGGCCTGCGGGCTCACGAAAGCATATTTGCACACCGTCGCCGCCAGTCATCACAGCGAACCACGCCCCGCGGATCCGATCGACGTTGCTGCAGGAGACACGGGTAGCACACTGCAACGTGATGAGCTGTCGACCCCCGAGCCCGGCGTACGATCCCAACCATGGCGGTGATCGCGGTCGAGCACCTGGTCAAAACGTTCGGGTCGACCCGCGCGCTCGACGGTCTCGACCTGACCGTGGAGCCAGGGGAGATCCACGGGTTCCTCGGCCCCAACGGCGCAGGCAAATCGACGGCCATCCGGGTGCTGCTCGGCCTACTGCGCGCCGACTCGGGACAAGTCCGGTTGCTGGACGGTGATCCGTGGCGCGACTCGGTGTCGCTGCACCGGCGTCTCGCCTACGTGCCCGGCGACGTGAATCTGTGGCCCACCCTCACCGGCGGGGAGGCGATCGACCTGCTCGCCGGGTTGCGGGGCGGACTGGACGAGACCCGTCGCGCGGAGCTTCTCGACCGCTTCGAACTCGACCCGACGAAGAAGGCCCGCACCTACTCCAAGGGCAACCGTCAGAAAGTCGCGCTGGTCGCCGCGTTCGCCTCGGATGTCGAGTTGTTCATCCTCGACGAGCCCACGTCGGGTCTTGACCCGCTGATGGAATCGGTGTTCCAGGACTGCCTCGGTGAGATGTCCGACGCGGGGAAGACGGTGCTGTTGTCGAGCCACCTGCTCGCCGAAGTCGAAGCGGTGTGCGACCGGGTCAGCATCATCCGGGAGGGCCGCGCCGTCGAGACCGGCACGCTCACCGAACTGCGGCACCTCACCCGCACGTCGATCACCGCCGAAACCACCCGCCCCGTCACCGGACTGGCCGAACTGGCCGGAGTACACGATGTCCGCATCGGCGGGGTGCACGCCCGTTGCGAGGTCGACACCACCGCACTCGACGCGGTGCTGCGGCACCTGCTGACCTTCGGAATCATCTCGCTGACCTCCACGCCGCCGACCCTCGAGGAACTGTTCCTGCGTCATTACGGCGACGAACGGGTGCGCGAAACCGAACGCCACCGCCGCGCCGAATCCGGTGCGGCCCCACGATGACCACCGCGGCCGCCCCTGCACCACCGGCAACCATGCGTGCCGAACGCTTCGCCGGCACCGGCCGACTCGTACGGCTCGCGCTGCGCCGCGACCGGATCCGGCTCCCGGTGTGGCTGCTCGCCCTCACCGCGTTGCTGGCCGTCTCGGCATCGAGCGTGGCCGGGCTGTACACCACCACCGCCGAGCTACGCGCGTTCGCGACCGCGTCGGCGGCGTCCCCCGTCGGGCTGGCTACCAACGGTCTGGTATCCGGCTACAGCACGGGAGCGGTACTCGCCAGCCAGATCGTCATGCCGCTGGCGCTGGCCGCCGGGTTGATGACCATTCTGCTGGTGGTGCGGCACACCCGCCAGAACGAGGAAACCGGCTCCGCCGAACTGATCGGCGCCGCGGTCGTCGGCCGGCAGGCGCTGCTCGCCGCCGCGGTGCTCGTCGCCGTCGGTGCCAACCTGGTTCTCGGTGTCCTCAGTGTGCTCGTGCTGGTGGTGCAGGGATTGCCGGTCGTCGGGTCGGTGGCACTGGGGGCAGCGGTCGCGTTCGCCGGCCTCGCCTTCGGCGCAGTGGCCGCGGTCGCTGCCCAGATCACCGACGGCGCCCGTACCGCCAACGGTATCGCCGGTGCGGCCCTCGGTGTGGCGTTCCTGCTGCGGGCGGTCGGGGACATGACCGGGACGGTCACCGGGGACGGCACCCGGGTGGAGGCCGGTTGGCCCAGTTCGCTCTCGCCGATCGGGTGGGCCGAGCAGGTCCGGCCCTACGACGACAATGCCTGGTGGGTTCTGCTGCTGCCGGTCGTGTTCTCCCTGGCCTGCGGGGCGGCCGCTGTCGCGCTCACCGGACGCCGGGACATCGGGTCCGGGCTCGTCCCGAGCCGCCCCGGCCCCGCTCGCGCATCTCGCGGACTACCGACAGCGCTCGGATCCGCATGGCGGATCCAGCGCACGATCTGGTTCTGGTGGGCATTCGGGATCGTCATCCTGTCCCTGGTGTACGGGGCGATCGCCGACCAGATCGAAGACCTCCTCGGCGACGGCGAGCAAGGCGGCGACATTCTCACCGACCTCGGCGGCGGTGTCACCGACCTGGTCGGCGCCTACTTCGCGGCGATCCTCGCGCTGATCGCGATCGCGGTCGCGGGTTACGCCGTGCAGGCGCTGCTGCGGATGCGCGGGGAGGAAACCGCCGGCCGACTCGAACCGGTCCTGGCCACCGCCTTGTCGCGGCCCCGGTGGATGCTCGCGCACGTCGGTCTCCTCACCGCAGGAATCGCGGCCCTGCAAGTGCTCACCGGAGCGGCGATGGGCCTGGCGTACGGCGTGATCATCGGAGACGTGTCCGGACAGGTTGTGCGGCTGACCGGGGCGGCGCTGGTGTTCGTGCCCGCGATCCTGGTGGTCGCGGGCGCCGTGGTCTTCTTCGTCGGGGGCGTGCCCACGTGGTCGATCGCGTTGTCGTGGGCGGTGCTCGCCGTGTGCCTCGTGATCGGGCTGTTCGGACCCCTCTTCGGCGTGCCCGAGTCCGTCCGCGACGTGTCACCGTTCACCCACATCCCCGCCGTCCCGGCCGTCGAGGTGACGAGCGGACCGCTGGTCGTCCTCACCGTGATTGCGATCGCGCTCTGTGCGGCCGGGGTGATGCTGTTCCGCCGCCGCGATCTCACCATGTCGTGACCACCCGCAAGCGCATCCGACACGACGTGGCCCAGGTCAGCATGCGAGGTCAGGAGTCGGACAGCACCGCAGTGGCACGCTCGGTGCGGCGGTAGCGGGCCAGAGTCAGACCGCCCAGCACGACGGCGACGACACCCAGGACCACGGCGAAGACGGCGCCGACGGCACCGTTGCCGGTGTTGGGACCACCGGCGGCGTTCGCGCCGTGCATCCCACCGACGAGCATGCCGATCGCTCCCGTCGCCAACGCGACGACGATCCACGAGAGGCCGGGAGGCGGGCCGGAGCGGCGGGAGCGCCTCAGCGCGACCGCGCCGGCGACGACACCGACCAGCGCGAGCAGGGCCGCGGTGGTGGGCACCGTCCGGCCGACACCGAGTTCGTACCCGGCGGCAATGACGGAGGTGGCGGATACCTCGAAGACAGACATGACGATCCTTTCGGCCGGACGGAGCGCGGGTGCTCTTTGCGCGTCCCGGTCTCCGTCGCAGATGGGGCACCTTCGATCGTCGTGCCCCGAACCCGGCGCGTCATGGGCCGACGGGCGGCGACCACTACGACATTCGGCGTACGCCGCGCGCACCGATCCGCAACCACCGACGTAGGCGACCGCGCCCCAGACCCCGGGTGCTCCGGGCGCGCGAAACCTATGATCACTGCATGCAGGATCGCGCTGCGTCGTTCCGCCTGCCTGCCCGCGTTCAGGACCTGCTGTTGGCGCTGTTCGTCACCGTGATGCAGGTCCAGGGCACCGTGGTGCGCAACAGCGGGCAACCCGAAGTCGTTCTGCGTCCCCTGTCCGACCTCGGCAACCTCGGTTACATCCTGTTGATCGTCTCCGGCGCGGCTCTCGTGGTGCGCCGTCGTCATCCGATCGCGGTGTTCGCCGTCGCCGCGCTCACCAGCGTCGTCTACTACGGTCTCGATTTCCCGGACGGTCCCGGCTGGCTCGCACTGTTCGTCGCCCTCTACACCCTCACCGCGTACGGCGACGGGCATCGCTCGCTGCAACTGGCCGCCGGGGGCATCGTCGTCCTGGCCGTGGTGTGGTTGGCAGCCGCCGCCGGCATCGAACCGCCGGCCGCGGTCGGCTGGGTCTACTTCCGCATCGGTGCCTCCGTGATGAGCGCGGCGCTCGGGGAGAGTGTGCGCGCGAGAAAACACCTCGCGGCGCAGGCGCTCGAACGTGCGGCCCTCGCCGAACGCGCCCGCGACGAGGAGGCCCGCGCACGGGTGGACGCGGAACGGCTTCGGATCGCCCGCGAGGTGCACGACACGGTGGCGCACGCCATCGCCGTCATCAACATCCAATCCGGTGTCACCGCACATGTTCTCGACAAGCGACCCGAACACGTCCGCGAGAGCCTCGAAGCCATCGAACACACCAGCGCGCAAGCTTTGGCGGAGATGCGGGCGATCCTGGACGTCCTGCGGGACGAGAGACCCGGGGACGGCGGGGAAGCAGACGACCGCGACTCCGGGGCGCCGCGCGCGGCCGTAGCGCAACTCGACGACCTCGCCGCGATGGCCCGTGAGGCGGGCCTCGACGTCACCCTCGACGCGCCCGAACCCCCGCGCCCGATGCCCGCGACGGTCGGTAACGCGGTGTACCGGATCGTGCAGGAGTCGATCACCAACGTCATCCGGCACGTCGGCGCGACCCGCGTGACGATCACGTTGCAGTACGGCCCCGGCACCGTGGAGGTGCGCGTCATCGACGAAGGCGGGAGTGCACCGTCGCCCAGCACGCGCCCGCCGGGCGACGGTCAGGACGACAAGAACAGGGCAGGTCACGGTCTCACCGGGATGCGGGAGCGCTGTCAGCTTCTCGGCGGGCATCTCGACGCGGGCCCGCTCCCGGAGGGCGGTTTCGCCGTCACCGCCCGGTTGCCGGTCGCACCGACGGAAGCGACGACGGTATGAGCGGGGGGACCGGTACCTCGGACGGCGGCACCTCGGAGGCCGAGGCGCCGATCCGGGTGCTGCTCGCCGACGACGAACAACTCGTCCGGTCGGGGTTCCGGCTCCTGCTCGACACCGAGGACGGAATAACGGTGGTCGGGGAGGCCACCACCGGCACCGATGCGGTCACGCAGGCCTACGCGCTGCGCCCGGATGTCGTGCTCATGGACATCCGCATGCCACACCTGGACGGCATCGACGCCACCCGGCAGATCGCCGGGGCTCCCGGCCTCGCCGATGTACGCATCCTCATTCTGACGACCTACGACACCGACGCCTATGTCTTCGAGGCGCTCCAGGCGGGCGCGAGCGGTTTTCTGCTCAAGGACGCCGGCCCAGCCGAACTCCTGCACGCGATCCGCGTGATAGCGGCGGGTGACGCGCTGCTCGCGCCGCGCATCACCCGCCGTCTCATCGGGCAGTTCACCGCCCGCCGGGAGGCCGATCAGGTTGCCGAAGACCAGCTCGATGTCCTTACCGAGCGCGAACGACAAGTCCTGGCACTGGTGGGACAGGGCATGAGCAACCACGAGATCGGCGCTGCACTGTTCCTCAGCCCGGCCACGGCCCGCACCCACGTCAGCCACACCATGGCCAAGCTCGGCGCCCGCGACCGCGCGCAACTCGTCGTTCTCGCCTACCGGACGGGACTCGTCACGCCGTAGGGAATCCCGCAGGAGGGCCGGGTCAGCCCACCTCTCGCTGTGGTTGCGCCTGTGCCACCTGCGCTTGTGCCTGCTCCGCCTCGGCGGTGCGCACCCGTTCCAGCGCAATGCGCGCGAACACCTGCTGTTCGGTTGCCGCCATCTGATTGCGCCCGGTGGAGAAGAACGCCTGAGCCCACGACAGCAGCGTCGACACCTTCGACGAGAACCCCACCAGGTACAGCAGATGCACGAACAACCAGGCGATCCAACCGAGGAACCCGGTGATCTCGAGTTTGCCGACCTTCGCGACCGCGCTGAACCGCGAGATGGTCGCCATGCTGCCCTTGTCGAAGTACCGGAACGGCGGACGTTGCGCCGGATCCTGCCCTTCCACAGTGGCGGCGATCTGCTTGGCCGCGTACTTGCCGCCCTGCATCGCGACCTGCGCGAGACCGGGCAACTTGTCGAGCGACATCATGTCGCCGATGACGAACACGTTCGGATAGCCCGGCAACGTCAGGTCGGGCAGTACCTCGACCCGTCCCGCCCGGTCGATCCCCGCACCGGATTGCTCGGCGAGCTGTTTACCGAGCGGGCTGGCCGCCACGCCGGCCGACCACACCTTGCACTGCGACTCGATGCGCCGCTCGGTGCCGTCCTTCTCCTTGACGGTCAATCCCTCCGCGTCGACGCCGGTCACCATCGCGTTGAGCTGGATCTGCACGCCCAGGCGCTCGAGGGTCTGGCGGGTCTTGCGGCTGAGTTTGCCCCCGTAGACCGGGAGTACGTCCTGGGCGCCGTCGAGCAGCACGACCCGCGCGTCGGTGGAGTCGATGTGCCGGAAGGCGTCGCGGAGGGTGCGCCGCGACAGTTCGGCGATCTGCCCGGCCAGTTCCACCCCCGTCGGACCGGCGCCCACGACCACGAAGGTGAGCAGTCGTGCTCGTTCCTCCGGATCGTTCGACAACTCCGCCTGCTCGAATGCCCCGAGGATCCGGCCGCGCAATTCGAGTGCGTCGTCGATCGTTTTCATTCCCGGAGCGAACTCCGCGAAGTGATCGTTGCCGAAGTACGACTGCCCGGCGCCGGCAGCCACGACGAGACTGTCGAACGGGGTCACGGTGCGCCGCTCGAGGAGTTGCGAGGTCACGGTCTTGTTCTCGAGATCGATGGTCTCGACCTCACCGAGCAGCACCTGCGCGTTCTTCTGCTTGCGCAACACCATGCGCGTTGCCGGTGCGATATCGCCCACCGACAGGATGCCTGTGGCCACCTGGTAGAGCAGCGGCTGGAACAGATGATGGGTGGTGCGCCCGATCAACGTGACATCGACGTCGGCCTTCTTGAGGGCTTGGGTGCTGAACAACCCACCGAACCCGGATCCGATGACGACGACACGATGACGAGACTCACCCGACTGGACACTCATGCATGCTCCTTCACTGTTCTCGGCAGGGCCAGTGATGTGGGTACCCCCACGGAGGGCCGCCGACGCGGGTGGGACAGCATCCAGTCTTGCAGTTGCCACGCGGCAGCACAGGACGATCGCGCCCAGGACTCGGCGCGTCAGTGCGGGCCGGACGCCGCGTCGCCGAGCAGGCCGTACACCGGGTTGTGCTGCGCGGCGTGCCGGACCGCGTCTCCGGTCGCCGATGTGTAGATCTGCACCGTCTGCAACGACCGATGTCCGAGCAACTGCTGCAACTCCACCATGGTGGCGCCGCTGTCGGCGAGACTCGTCGCGAACGTGTGCCGCAGCGCGTGCGCGAGTGCTCCGCGTTTGCGTTCGGATTCGATGCCGGCGCGCCGGTAGATACGGCGCACCCTGTACTGCAGGGTGCCGCGGGTGATGCGGTGCCCGTCGCTGCCGACGAACAACGGGTCGGTGCCCGGGTACTGCTCCCAGACCGCCAGGCCGTCGCGTTCACCGCGGACCTGCCGGCGCGCGGGGAAGCGCGCATAGCGTTCCTCGAGGTAACCCGAGACGATCGCCGTCCAACTGTTCTCGAGCGGAATCTCACGTTCGATGGCCCCTTTGCCGAGCACCCGCAGTACCGGGGAGGCGACACCGCCGAGAATGCTGCCGACATCGAGCCGGATCAACTCGTCGGACCGGATGCCGGTGAGCAACAGCGTTGCGATCAGCGCGAGGTCGCGCTGCGGCCAGTCCCGCGCCGATTCCGCGGGCCTCTGCGCCTCGACGGTGACGGTCTCGACGAGCTGATTGATTGCAGTGGGGGAGAAGGACTTCGGGGTGTGCTGTGGTTTCTTCGGCTGGGTGATCGACGCCATCGGGTTGCCTTCCGACACCCCTTCGGACACCAGGAAGTTGCAGAAGTTGTTCCACACCGACCACGCGCGGCGTACCGACGCGGGCTGACGCTCGGCCGCGAACCCGGCGAACGCGGATCGCATCGCCCGGATGGAGATGTCGTCGAGAGACAATTCTTCGACGGGTAGACCCCGCACCTGCGCGAGATGCGCGCACACCCCGTGCAGATCCAACCGGTACGCCTTGAAGGTGTGTGGGGAGCGTTTCGCCGTCTGCAACGTTTCCAGGTACGACGCGACCCACTCGAGCAGACCCGGAACGTCCCGGCTCGTCATTCCCACGACCTCCTTCGGTCACCCTGTCGTACGCATGTGCGATCCCAGTGTGACAGGAGGGGGTGACGTGACTTGTGGGCGCCGAGGACAGCGCGCATCCGGCCGACACCCGAGCGCTTCACACTCGTGGAGTGGCGGAGTCCTTGTTTCCGTCGCGAAACTTCCCGGACGCGGTGGTTCCGCCGTCGAAGACGGACTGTTCGATCACGATCGGCGCCACCGAGATCGGACTCCGGTCGACGTCGGGGACCTCGTGGTCGTCCGCCGTGGCAGCACGTGTCGGCGTGTGACGTCCGTAGGCGATCAGCACGACGGCGACCAGCACCGCGAAGACGATGGCGTACGCGCATTGGAACAGCGTGCGCACCGGTTCGCCCGGAATCATGAAGGTCCCGATCGCGACGACACCGTCCGGGTACGAGCGATACCACGCGCACAGCGGCGCCGCCGCGACGACGGGAAGCAGATAACCCCACCATCGTCCCCAGCGTGCGGCCTGGTCCAGGCACACCACCAGCAGCGGCACCACCCACACCCAGTGGTGTCCCCACGAGAACGGAGACACCATCGGCGCGGTCAGCCCGCACACCGTCAGGCTCATCAACACCCGGCCGTGCCGATACGCCGCCCGGGCAGCCCACAATCCGACGATGCCGACCGCCGCGGCGCAGAGCAGCCACAGCCAGGTGGGTGGTTCCCCTCCGGGCAGCGCCCGCGCCAGCATCCCGCGCACCGACTGGTTCGCTGGCGACGACACCAAGCCGATCCGGTCGGACCGGATGATCGCCGAGGTCCAGAACTGCCACGCATCGGTGAAGATCAACACGAACCCGACCGCGATCGTCGCGGCGAACGTCACCGACGCGACCACGGCGGCACGCCACTGCCGCACCACCACCAGGTAAGCGATGAAGAACGCCGGGGTGAGTTTGAGACCCGCGGCCAGCCCGACACCCAGACCGCGCAGACGGCTCTGTTCCGAACGGGACAGATCCCAGAGCACCAGCACCAGCAGAACCAGGTTGATCTGCCCGAGCCACAGTGTCATGCGCACCGGTTCGATCCAGGTGAGCGCGACTGCCGAGGCGACGCTGACGATCCGCATCCGCACCGAGTCCTCGTAGCCGAGTGCGCGCCAACTCAGCCGCACCGCCAGATACAGCAGCACCAGATTCACGAGGTTCACCGCGAGCGCGGTCCCCGGAACGGACAGCAGCGACAAGGGCACGAACATCAATGCCGCGAACGGCGGGTACGTGAAGGGCAACGACTCGAACAGAACGAAGGAATACAGCGGCTCAGGGCTCCGCGCCGTCATGCCGCCGTGCCGGTACACCAGCGCATCGACCCCGTTGCCGAACAACCCGTAGTAGTCGGTGAACCCGAGTAACCGGTCGTGCGCAAGGAAGGCTGCCCCAGCAACGACCACGGCGACCACCGGCCACCACGTCGGCACTCTCGATTCCGATTTCTCTACATCACCTCTGTCCGTACTCCCCATGCCTCCGAACCTAGGGGGCACCGCAGGCCAGGTTGGGTACCGACACAGCAGGGAAGGGGAGGTGTTTCCGGTATCACCGGCCCGGCCTACCGAGAGTCCCCACGGCGGCGCGTGGTCGCGACCCGACGGAAATGCGTCAGTCGCCGCGCACCGGCAACCGCCGTGGCCCCGGACCTTCCTTGGCCAGCACGTCGCCCGGGTTCGCCAGCGGACAGACCTTCAGACTCAGGCATCCACACCCGATGCATCCCGCGAAATCGTCCCGCAATTCGGTCAACGCGTCGATACGGCGGGTCAGCTCGTCGTGCCACAGCGCGGACATCCGTGCCCAATCCTCTGTGGTCGGTACGCGACTGTCCGGCAACGAATCCAGTGCTGCCTTGATGTCTTCGAGCGACACCCCGACACCCTGAGCGATCCGGATGAACGCCACCCGCCGCAGCGTGTCTCGGCGGTACCGGCGCTGGTTTCCCGTCGTCCGGCGACTGTCGATGAGCCCTCGCGACTCGTAATAATGCAACGCCGACACAGCTACACCCGAGCGCGCGGCCAACTCGCCGGGGGTGAGCCAGACGGCAGGGGACATCGGGACCCTTCCAGTACTCGGATGACGTGCGGGGCGATCTGCGGTGCACAGTACCCAAATATGAGGCGGGACGGCAGCGCTCGGCTGACACGCCAACGGCGCACCTGCGGCGATGTCAGGGGAGCGGGTGTGCGGATTGTGTGGGCTACTTACGCCAGAACAGGTGGTGGGTGACCCCGCTCGGGCTGGGCACCACCTCGTGGTGGAACCTGTCGTCCAGTTCGTCCGGCGATTCCCACAGGTGCAGGCCAGACCCGAACTCGAACGGTGCCACCGCGATATGCAGTGTGTCGACCAGGTCGGCGTCGAGGAATTGCCGGATCGTGGTGACACCGCCACCGAGTCGGACGTCCTTGCCGTCTGCGGCGTCGCGAGCACGGTCGAGAACGTCGGCCGGCTCACCGCCGACGAAGTGGAAGGTGGTGTCGGAAAGCGTGAGCGAGGGGCGAGGGCGATGGGTGAGGACGAACACCGGCGTGTGGAAGGGCGGTTCGTCGCCCCACCATCCCTGCCATTCGTCGTCGGGCCACGCTCCCAGCTTGGGAGCGAACTTGTGGCGCCCCATGATCTCGGCGCCGATGTTGTGGGAGAAGTCGCGGGTGAAGTAGTCGTCGATGCCGCGAGTGCCGCCGGGGTCGGTTCGGTTGGGCCAGCTGGCGGTGGCCCCGGCCCACTCGAACATGCCGCTGTGGTCGAGACCGAAGGGGTTGTCGAGGGTCTGATTCTCTCCTGCTGCGATTCCGTCGCTCGAGACGGTGAAGTTCTGCACACGCAGTAGCTGGGTCACGTCGTTCTCCTTGCATCATCGCGGCCGGTACCAGGTACTGACCGGGCGGAGCGTCCGAACTCATCGGGGGACAGGCCCGAATCCGGCGGGCTAGGGGGAGTGAAGGCAGAAGGCGGGTGCTCGACGGGAGACGGGAAGAGTCGGGGAGGGCGCTGGCGACGGGTCGGGCGCGTGGGCGGCGGCGTCCGGGTGTGGAGGTGTCGCGGCGCGTCGCGCGAACTGTGTCGACGCGAGCTGGAAGCGTATTGCAGTTGAAAGACGTTGCGAGGCAGTAGAGTTAGTGGATAACGGTGATTATCCATCAAATGGAATCGGGGGTGTGGTGCAGGTGTGGCCGGCCTGCGCGTGCGGGGGACGGGGTGTCGTGCACGAGATGGCACCGCAGCGCTTGGCCGGACGCGTCGCCGAAATGTGCACGGATGAGTGACGGACGTGCGCGCCGCAACGTTGCCGAAGCGCCGCACCGATTCGCACGCGCAATGCGGCGAACCCGACGGTGACCCGAACCGGGATCCAGGCCGCGAAGCAGGGTGGGCGGGAGGTCGGCCGACCCGATCACGGCTGACACGCGGCAGTGCATCGTGGGCGGGCCGAAAGTGCTCGACTGGGCCGCCTGTTCCCTCCGGGGGCGGGTCAAATCCACGCTACTTTACATAATGTAGATTATCGGCAAAACGCCCACCTGCGAAAACGTGGGGTTCCTGCCTGCGGCAGCCGCCAGCCATGTTGCGTATCGCTACGTGCTTCCTGCGGCAACACCGCGAGCTGACTCGCCGTCCGCACCGCAACACAACTCGGTACGCCGGTGCTCACCCGATCTTCCTGCCGCCGGCGGGCTGTACCGATCATCGGACCGGAACTACTCGGGTCGCCTCGGCGGCCGTCTGGCTGCCTGTCCGGTTTCGGCTCCCGCCTGCCTGTTCGATTCGAACAGACGTTTCGAACCCCGACGACCCTCCCCGCCCCTGTCCCGCTCGTAGGCATCAAAACGTCACAGTGACGCTTTGATGCCCAGCCGCGGGGCCTTCCGGGCTCCAGTGAGGTTTCGCTCTACAGGATCTCAATCTCCATGCACCGAAACTCGATTCGGATCCGACTGCCTATGGCTATCCGATCCAATTCGCGGTCGAAATGTCACGTGACGCCACGAAGAAGGGAAGTAGTTCAGCGGCGCAGCGAGTGACAATCGGCCCTCGTCAGCTCTGGATCGACGGCCATAAGCTTGGGTAACTTTCACCCGAGGAGAAGCCGTGAGCCACGAAGTGAAGATGATCGTCCTCTCGACCGATGATCTCGACGAGTCGATCAAGTTCTACAGCGAGGGCCTGGGGATGAGCCTGAAGTTCCGCGACGGCACGCATTTCGCCGCGCTGGACGGCGGAGGGATCACGCTCGCACTCGCGACATCGGTTGATCATCCGATCCACGGACAGGTCGTCGTGGGCATCAAGACCGACGACGTGGATGCCGCCGCGCGCGCGACCGAAGCGGCCGGCGGCGGCATCGTGCAGGGGCCGTACGACGACGCGCATGAGCGACGCGCGGTGGTGTACGACAACAAGGGCAACGGACTGGTGTTCTACAGCCCTCTGAAACGTTGATCGTGGGTTGACCGGTCGAACCCGCTGCGGCCGGGTGCTCGTCGGAGCGCCCGGCCGCAGCGGTTCGTTCCCGCTCCTACTCCCCTGTCGTGCGTGTCGTGAACGGCAGCACGAGCCGGGAGTGGTGCGCGGCGTCCCGGTAGATCTTGTGGGTCACCGGGTGGCCGACCGGCAGGTGGAAGGCGTCCGGCGGGAGCAACGCGTTGTGCTCGTCGGCGAGCCGGTTCCCCGTTGGACAGTTCCACCGTCAGCTTGCGGCCGGGCAGGAAGGTGTTCGCGAACGGATACAAACGCAACACGTACTCCTCGATTGCACCGGGCTCGACCGGCACCGCGCGGGTGTGCGGGTGGTATGGGTTGCCCTCGGTGGTGCGCTCAGCGTCGAGTTCGCGGTGCGACGCCTTCAGGTAGCCGGTGGTGATCAGCTGACGTTTCCCGTTGGGAGCGTAATCCCAGAGGCGCACAATGAAATTCGAGTCCGGTTGATCGAGTTCGGCGAAGATGTGCGCCGCGCCGGTGCCGATCATCTCCGTCGGTTCCTCGAAGACGGGGGTTTCCCATTTCAGGATCTCGACCTTGTCGGTGACTGTCAGCGGTGCCTGGTAGAAACCGTCCGGTGCGGCGTACTGCACGCCCATCGGTTCGGGTTCGGTGAACAGTTTGCCGCGCGGACGCAGGTACAGCGACCGGTATTCGACGTCCTTCGGGGGCCACTGGTCACCGGCGACCCGTTCGCGGGAGCCCTCGACGAAGACCTGGACCGCGGGTTCGTCCATGATTCCGTTGTCGATGCCCTTGATCCAGTAGTCGTACCACCGGAACATCTTGTCGTGTTCTTCGATGAAGGGCCGCGACTGCATGGGCGGGTACGGACCGATATCGAGTTTCTTCGGTCCGCGGAGCGCATCGAAGAGTTCGATCGTGCCGTCCATCGTCCACCCGCGTCCCTGGTCGATCTGCAGGTAGACGGGAATGTCGATGTTGGGGGCGAGCGTGATGGGGTTACGTTCCTCGTACCACTCACCGTCGAGTTCGTTCATCACGATGTCGAACCAGGCTTCGTGGTGCTTGGGGTAGTTCAGCACGTGGACCAGGTTCGGCCATGCGGCGACATCGGGGTCTTTCAGGCGCTGCGCGACGCGTTCGGCGATTTCCTCGGAGAGTAGGTCTCGAGCATCCGGGACTTGACACCGTCGGTGAATGCCCACCCGGAGTCGCCGCCGCGGCCTTCGCGCGCGGCACGCGGCATGAACCACATGATGCCGCCGTGATAGGTGGTCTCGTAGAAGTCGTAGTGTCCGCCGCTGACGAAGATCGCCTTGAGGTGCGGGGGCCGTTCCGCGGCGGCGAGGACCTGCATCGACCCGAAGTAGGAGATGCCGATCATGCCGACGTTGCCGTCGCACCACGGCTGGGCGGCGACCAGAACGACTCCTCGCCTGCATCATTAGAGACGACTACGACGAGGGCGAGTACGTGGCACGGCCCGAAGGTCTGGTCATCAAATGCTCGTCCAAGCCGCCCGAGCCGTCAATCGTGGCTACTACCCGCCGTGGCGGCGGTCGAGCTGGTCGAAGATTCCCTCGGTGATTGTGCGAGCAGCCGCGAGACCGACGGGCGTCCGGTCGAGTTCGCGGTCCCAGTAGAAGTCCGGGCCGAGCGGCTTGTGGAAGACGAAGAAGCCGACGTTCGCGACGTAGGTGTAGACGCGGGGTTCTCGGTGTCCACGTAGGCCAGCCTGATCCTGGCCGTGGTCGCTGGCAAGTTAAAGGCTCATTGGGTGCCTTTCCTCGGCTTCTCCTCGGTGGTGTCGCTCAGACCCACTGCACGAGTTGCCACACGAGACCGTTGGGGTCGGCGAACTGGCAGAACCGCTCGCCCCAGGGTTCGGTCTCGGGTGCGGTGACGACGGTGGCACCGGCGGCGGCGATGCGGGCGTATTCGGTGTCGAGGTCGTCGACGACGAAGGCGATCAGCATGCCTTGGCCGGCGGGACCGGCGATCGAGGCGGGTTTGAAGGTGCCGAGTCCGGTGCGCAGGAACACGACGTTGAATCCGGCGTCGGGGTGGTTCAGGGATACGAAGCCGTCGGCGGACATCGCTTCGGTGAAGCCGAAGTGGGTGGTGGAGAATGCGGCGGACGCTGCGGGGTCGGCCACGTTCAGGGACAGTGCGGTGTCGGTGATCTTCACGGGAACCTCCAGGTGGCAGAGAGGCGGTGGGCGTTCGGGAAGTGAAACCAAAACCCTGTGCAGTGTATAGAGTGTAGCTCGCATCCCGGATATGCGGAGGAGAGATTTCGATGGCGCGCGAACTGCTCGACCTGTTGTGGCGGGACCACCCTGCGGCACCTCGAGGCGGTGCGCGCGGCCCCCGGGCGAAGGTCACCACCTCTCAGGCCGTCGACGCCGCGATCGCCCTCGCCGACCGAGAGGGTCTCGGGCAGGTCACCGTGCGCCGACTGGCCACCGAACTCGGCATCTCCGGAATGGCGCTCTACACCCACGTCGGCTCCCGCGACGACCTGCTGGTGCTCATGGCCGACGCCGCGCACGACCGGCAACCGCGCGCGCCGTATCCCCCCGAGGACTGGCGGACGCGGGTGCGTCAGGTCACCGACGCCGACCTGGCCCTCTACGGCGAACACGACTGGCTCCTCGATATCGCGGACCAGCGAATGTCGTTGGGGCCGGGGACGATTGCGAAGTACGATCACGATCTGCACGCGTTCGACCACACCGGCCCGAGCGACCTCGAGCGCGACGCGGCGCTGACGTTCGTCTCGGACTTCACCCGCAGCGCGGCGCGCGCCCGCCGGCCGGACCCCCATGCCGCGGACATGGCGGAGGTGTGGTCCGCGTGGAGTGAGCGACTGGCGTCCTATGTCGGCGACGACTTCCCCCTCGCCCGGCGGGTCGGCGCTGCGGCCGGCGAGGCGCTGAACACCTCGTACAGTCCCGACGCGGCTTGGGAGTTCGGGCGCGAGCGCATCCTGGACGCGCTCGCCGCGCTCTTCCGAGTCGCCTCCGACGATCCCGCGCCATTGCTGTAGCAGATTGCTACACTGGAGGGAACGGTGTGACCGTCGCGCGAAGGAGTACGTCATGACGAACGTCGTCGACAAGGTGACCAGGTTCTCGTCGGAGCTCGTCGACGCCGCCGCGTCCGAAGGCGAACGGGAGAACCGCTCGGCCCGCCAGCAACTCGAACACTGGGCGCGAGTGGGCCGCGAGGTGTCCAACCAGCGGCAGGTCGCGCGGCGCCGCGTCGAGGCCGCGCTCGCCGGACGCCTGCCGCTGCGCGAACTCTCCGACGAAGAAGGCGTCGTGTTCAACGCCGAGATCGCCGCAGCACTCGAGGAATCCCTCGCCACCGGCCATCACGTCACCGACCGTGCCGCCCGGGGCCTCGCCTCGGTGGTGCTCGACGAGCAGGGCCGCGTCGTCAAGCATCTGCCTGACGGCACCCAGATCGTTCTGTGAGGCGACTCGATCTCGTCGTCGGACCCAACGGATCCGGAAAATCGACCTTCGTCGAGCAGCGCCTCGCTCCCCTGCTCCCCGGCAGCGCGTTCGTCAACGCCGACGTGATCGCCAAGCAGCGGTGGCCCGACAGCCCGGAGGAACACTCCTACGAGGCCGCGCAGATCGCCGCGACCATCCGTGACCTGCTGATCGAGCAGGGTGAGTCGTTCATCGCCGAGACGGTGTTCTCGCATCCGTCGAAACTCGATCTGATCGACCGGGCGCAGCGCGCCGGGTACGTGGTGGTGCTGCATGTGGTGCTCGTGCCCGTGGAGTTGTCCGTGGCCCGTGTCGCCGAACGCGTCGTGGAAGGCGGCCATCGCGTCCCCGAAGAGAAGATCCACTCCCGCTTCGACCGGCTGTGGCCGCTGGTGGCGGACGCGATCGGGCGGGCCGACCACGCGACCGTCTACGACAACACCGCCGCGGACGTCACCCGGATCGCGGCCCGGTTCGTCGACGGTGATGCGGTCGGCGAGGTCGCGTGGCCCGCGTGGACGCCCGCGGCATTGACCGGCGCACCCACCGTCTCGGGCTGACCGTATGCGAGCGGGCCCGGTTCACCGCCCGGATCCGCTGCCGATGCGCCGGTACCGGCGTCCGCGCCGCAGGTTCGCGTCGCTGTCCTCGAGTCGGGCCCGCAACACCGTGGCGATGGTGTCCACCGCGGGCGGCGCCACCATCTCGTGGTGTTCGACGTCGAGGCGGTACTGGTGCAGCATCCCGTCGATCAGGTCGTGCCACGCGGTGACTGCCGGCACCGAGGTCGACGACCGTCGAGCGCTGAAGAACAGGGCATCGCCGATGAAGGTGTCCGGTGAGTGCCGCCGCACCGCGCGGGTCGCGGCGGCCGAACCTGCGTGCAACCGCTCGAGATGCCGCGGTGTCAGCCCGGTGGGACCGCCCAGGCTGCGCTCGAGCAGGTCCAGTGCGTCGGCGTAGCTGGGGTCCGGTCCGCCGTTGGTGGCAACCCCGAGGTCGCGGAGCATGTCGTTGACCGCGATCGGGGTCGCACCGCCGGGAACGGAGAGGTGACTGTCGATCAGCGCGAGGGTGTCCACCGCGGCTCCGCCGCGCTGCAGTTCCACGGCGACGGCGTGCGCGACGACTCCACCGAGCGACCAGCCCAGCAGGTGATACGGCCCGTCGGGTTGGGCACGGCGGATCTCGTCGGCGTAGCGGCGCGCGAGCGCGGGGACCGATTTGACGATCTCTCCGGTGCTCAGGGCGGGCAGTTGCAGACCGTAGACGCCGCGCCCGCCGAGCCGTTCGGTCAGGCCGGCATAGGCCCAGGCCAGCCCCGCGGCCGGATGCACACAGAACAGCGCCGGTCCGCTGCCCGCGCGCAGCGGCACGAGCACCCGCAGCGCGTCGTCGATCGTCTCGTCCTCCCCCGGTTCCCGCAGGCGTGCGGCCAGGTCGGCGACGGTGGGATGGGTGAACAGCACCTGGATCGGGATCCGCCGGTCGAGGCGGCGCGACAGGTCCGGTACCAGCCGGGTGGCGAGCAAGGAGGTGCCGCCGAGGGCGAAGAAACTGTCGTCGACCGACACCGTCTCGAGACCGAGATGTGTGGCGAACACCGCGGCGACGGTGCGTTCGAGGTCGTCGGCCGGATCGCGGTGCTGCCCGCCCGCTCCGGCGAATTCGGGGGCCGGGAGCGCGCCGCGGTCGAGTTTGCCGGCGGCGGTGAGCGGGATGTCGGCGAGCGGAATCACGGCGGTGGGCACCATGTGCGCGGGCAGGTGGGCGGCGGCACGGTCGCGGAGCGCGCCCGGATCCGGGGCGGGCACCGCGGTGGTGCGCACGTAGCTGACCAGCACCGTCTCCCCCGAGGGTGCGGGATATCCGACAGTGTGCGCGAAGTCGACGTCGGGGTGGCCGGTGAGGACGGCGTCGACTTCTTCCGGTTCGATGCGGAAGCCGCGGACCTTGATCTGGAAGTCGGAGCGGCCCACGAAGTCGAGTCGGTGATCGGCGGTCCAGCGCACGACGTCGCCGGTGCGGTACATCCGGGCGCCGGGGCGGTCGCCGTACGGGTCGGCGACGAACCGGGCGGCGGTCAGATCGGGGCGTCGGTGGTAGCCGCGGGCCAGACCTGCACCGGCGACATAGAGTTCGCCGGGCACCCCGACCGGCACGGGCCGGAGTCGAGTGTCGAGGACGACGGCGGCGGCGCCGCGGGTGGGCCGGCCGATGGTGACGTGCTCACCGGCGGTGAGCGGGTCACCGAGTGAGCTCATGACGGTGGCTTCGGTGGGTCCGTACGCGTCGATCATGCGGTGGCCGTCGGCCCAGCGTGTCACCAGCGCCGGGGGCAGGGCCTCCCCCGCGACGAGCAGTACCCGCAGGTCCGGCACCTCGGTGGGATCGAGGGACGCCAGCGTGGTCGGCGTGACGAACGCGTGGGAGACCCGGTGGTGACGCAGCACCGCGGCGAGGTCTTCCCCGCCGTACACGTCGGGCGGCACGACCACCAGGGTGGCGCCGGCGCAGATCGCCATCAGCTGTTCGAAGATCGACGCATCGAAGCTCGGGGACGCCAGGTGGGAGACGCGGCTGCCGGGTTCGACTTGCAGATGCTCCCGCTCGGCGGCGGCGAGATCGCCGAGACCGCGATGGGTGACGGTCACGCCCTTGGGCCGTCCGGTCGAGCCGGAGGTGTAGATCAGGTAGGCCGGATGGTCCGGGCGCAGCGGGGCGGCGCGATCGGCGTCGGTGACCGGGCGGGTGTCCCGGTGCTCGAGGTCGTCGCGGATCTCGGTGTCGTCGAGCACGATCCAGGTGATCGAGCCGGGCAGGTGTTCGAGGTGGTCGGCGACGGTGATCCCGAGGCCGGCGCCGCTGTCACCGAGCATGTATTCGATCCGGTCCGGAGGGTAGGTCGGGTCCACGGGGACGAATACGGCGCCGGTGCGGGTGGTGGCCCACACCGCGGTGATCTCGTCGACGGACCGGGGCAGCGCGAGCGCGATGACGGTGTCCGGGGCGGCTCCCCGGGCGAGCAGCAGGCGGGCCAGCGCGGTGGAGCGGGCGTCGAGATCCCGGTAGGTCAGGGTGGTGTCTCCGTCGATGACGGCGAGACCGTCCGGGTCGGTGGCGACGGCGTCGTCGAGCAACTGCGGCCACACTCGGGCGGGGCCGCCCGCCGGGCCGGTGGCGGGCACCAGCGCCGCGCGTTCGGAGTCGGTGAGCAGGTCGACGTCGCCGACGGGGACGGCGGGGTCGGCGGTGACGGCGCGGAGGAGCCGGACGAACCGGTCGGCGAACCCGGCGACGGTGTCCCGGTCGAACAGGTCGGTGGCGTAGA
This sequence comes from Rhodococcus sp. NPDC019050, assembly GCF_055664235.1. NCBI lineage: Bacteria > Bacillati > Actinomycetota > Actinomycetes > Mycobacteriales > Nocardiaceae > Rhodococcus > Rhodococcus sp. NPDC019050. The sequence goes on from NZ_JBVOON010000010.1 coordinate 57,722, forward strand.
CGAAGGCGGCGTCCATGCCTCCGGCGGGGTCCTCGCCGAGGAGCAGTTCGAGGTCGAAGTTGCACACCTGCGGGTCGAGTTGGACGCCCTCTTCGGTCAGGTGCGGCAGTTCCAGGGTGGGGCGTTCGGTGTTGTGGAACTCGAGGGACACCTGGAACAGCGGCGAATGGGCGGTCGAGCGGGCCGGTTCGACCGCCTCGACGACACGTTCGAACGGCAGATCGGTGTGGGCGAACGCCTCGAGGTCGTCGTGGGTGACGGTGCCCAGCAGGTCGGTGAACGGTGCGTCGCCGGGGACACGGCTGCGCAGCACGACGGTGTTGACGAACATGCCGATCAGGTCGTCGAGGGCGCGGTGGCCGCGTCCGGCGATCGGGGATCCGATGGCGATGTCGTCACTGCCTGACAGGCGGGCCAGCAGCACGGCGAGAGCGGTGTGCACGGTCATGAACAGCGTGGTGCCGTGCGCGGACGCCAGGCGGGTGAGGCGGGTGTGCAGGTCGGAACCGATGGGGAACCGCACGATGTCGCCGCGGAACGACTGCTGCGGGGGGCGGGGCCGGTCGGTGGGCAGGGTGAGCACGTCGGGGAGTCCGGCGAGGGTGGTGCGCCAGTACTCGGCCTGCGCGGCGGCGAGCGATGCCGCGTCGGTGGGCTCGCCGAGCCGGTCGAGTTGCCACAGCGTGTAGTCCGGATACTGCACCGGCAGCGGCGTCCACGCGGGGACGTCGCCGCGGCTGCGGGCCTGGTAGGCGCCGAGCAGATCACGCGCGAGCGGGCCGGTGGAGGCGCCGTCGGCGGCGATGTGGTGCACCACCAGCACCGCGAGGTGTTCGTCGCGGCCGAGGGTGAACACCCGCGCCCGGAGCGGGATGTCGACGGTGACATCGAATCCGGTGGTGATGAAGTCGGCGACCGCGGTGTAGACGGTGTCGTTGTCGGCGGGCACCACGTCGAGGGTCAATGCCACGTCGTCGGCGTCGAGGATGCGCTGGCGCGGTCCGGCGGCGGACGCCGGGTAGACCGTGCGCAGGCTCTCGTGCCGGGCGACCACGTCGTGTAGCGCGTCGCCGAGGGCGGTGGCGGACAGGTGGCCGCCGAGCCGGATCGCGAGCGGAATGTTGTAGGCGCCGCTGCCGGGGTCGAACTGGTTGAGGAACCACAGGCGTTGCTGCGCCGGGGACAACGGGATGTGGCTGGGGCGCGGCACCGGGGTGGGTCCTGCGGTGTCGCGGCCGGTACTCGTCTCGGCGTCGAGATGGGTGGCGAGCATCCGGACGGTGGGCGCTTCGAACAGGGTGCGCACCGCGATGTCACGGCCGAGCCGGTCGCCGAGGCGGGCCGCGGCGCGGGTGGCGACCAGGGAGTTGCCGCCGATGTCGAAGAAGTTGTCGGTGACCGAGACCCGGTCGAGGCCGAGCACGTCGGCGAATTCGGCGGCGACGGCGGTTTCGAGGTCGCCGTTCGGGGGTTCGTAAGCGCCGGTGCCGGTCAGGTCGGGGACGGGCAGGGCGCGGCGGTCGAGTTTGCCGACCGGGGTGAGCGGGATCGTGTCCAGGACGGTGATCGCGGCGGGCACCATGTGTTCCGGAAGCAGTTGCGCCAGATGCTCTTTGACGTCATCCGGGTCGACAGGAGTGTCGCCGGCGGGACGGACGTACCCGACCAGCACCGGATCGCCGCTCGGTGCGGTGTGCGCGACGGTCACCGCGAAGGACACCGCCGGGTGCGTGGTCAGGGCGGCGTCGATCTCGCCGAGTTCGACCCGGAATCCGCGGATCTTGACCTGGAAGTCGGCGCGGCCGAGGTAGTCGAGTTGCAGGCTGTCGTCGGGGTCGCCGGTCCACCGGACGATGTCTCCGGTGCGGTACATCCGCTCCCCCGGCGTGCCGTACGGGTCGGCGACGAACCGGGAGGCGGTCAGCGTCGGCCGGTCGTGGTAGCCGCGGGCGAGTCCGAGTCCGGCGAGGTACAGCTCACCGGCAACACCGAGCGGGACGGGCCGCAGCGCCGGGTCGAGCACGACGGCGTGCACGCCTTGTAGCGGTCCGCCGAGGACGAGTGGGTCGCCGGGGCCGATCGGATCGCTGATCGTCGCCATCACTGTGGTTTCGGTGGGGCCGTACCCGTTGACCAGGCGGCGGTGCGGCGCCCAGGTGTCGCGCAGTTCGGGGGGCCAGGCTTCGCCGCCGACGGACAGGTCGGTGAAGGCGGTCAGGTCCGCCGGGTCGAGCGACGCCAACGCGGCGGGGGTGATGAACCCGTGGGTGACGGCGGTGTCGCGGAGCAGGCGGCCGAGTTCGGCGCCGCCGTACACGTGCGGGGGCACCACCACGAGGCTTGCGCCGGAGGCGAATGCCAGCAGGTATTCGAAGATGGACGCGTCGAAACTCGGCGACGAGAAGTGCATGACCCGGGAGCCGGGTCCGGCACCGAACCGGTCCTGCTGGGTGTGCGCGAAGTTGTCGAGGCTGCGGTGGGTGGTGAGTACTCCCTTGGGACGGCCGGTGGATCCGGAGGTGTAGATCAGGTAGGCGGCGTGGTCGAGTCGCAGCGGGACGGTGCGGTCCCGGTCGGTGATCGGCGCAGGATCGGCGGCCGCGAGCGCGGTGGTCGTCTCCGGGTCGTCGAGCACGAGCCACTGCACGGTGCCGGGCAGGCCGGCGACGTGCGCTTCGGCGGTCACCCCGACAGTCGCGCCACAGTCGTCGAGCATGAACGCGACCCGGTCGGCCGGATAGCGGGGATCGACCGGTACGAACGCCGCCCCGGTCTTGGTGATCGCCCACAGCGCGACGAGGGACTCCACGGACCGGGCGATGCCGAGCGCCACGAAGGTCTCCGGCCCCACTCCGCGCGCGAGCAGGATCCGGGCCAGCCGGGTGGACCGCTCGTCGAGGTCGCCGTAGGTGACGGTGCGGGCGGTCGCACCGGAAGCGGGGTCGAGCACCGCGGGGAGGTCCGGGTGTGCGGCGGCGGTGGCGGTGAACAGGTCGGGCATCGTGGCGACGCTGCCGCCGATCGGCCCGTGCACGGGGGCGAGGGTGCGGCGTTCGGTGGGTGTGAGCATCTCGACGCTGGTGACGGGCACGGTGGGGTCGCCGGCGAGGGCGTCGAGGGCGCGGGCGATGCGTTCGGCGATGCCGGTGACCTCGGTTCGGTCGAACACGTCGGGCAGGTACTTCATCCGCAGGTGCACCGCGGTGTCGGTGTGCACCACCACGCTCAGCGGGTAGTGCGCGGCGTCGTGGCCGGTGATGTCGGCGACCCGGATCCCGCCGATGTCGGTGTCGGAGGTGAGCCCGGCGCGTTCGACCGGGTACGACTCGAACACGGTGAGGGTGTCGAAACGGGTGGCGGCGCCGAGGTGCCGGTCGAGGGTGCCCAGGTCGAGGTGGTGGTGGTCGAGCAGCGCGGTTTGTTCGGCGCGGACCCGGTCGACGAGGCCGCCCACGGTGTCCCCGGGCCGCAGGGAGATCCGGACGGGAACGGTGTTGATGAACAGTCCCACCATCGATTCGATGCCCGGCACCTGCGGCGGCCGGCCGGAGACGGTGGCGCCGAACACCACGTCGGTGCGGCCGGTCAGCGCCCCGAGGACGAGTCCCCAGGCGGTCTGCACGAGGGTGTTGACGGTGACGCCGCGGGCCGCGGCGATCTCGTCGAGGCGTGTGGACAGCGTCGGGTCGAGGTCGATGTCGAGGTCTTCGGAGATGCCGGTGCTGCGCGACGACCGGTGTTGCGGCGCCAGCAGGGTGGGTTCGTCGAGACCGTCGAGGGCGTCCCGGTAGGCGTCGATCGATGCTGCGGGGTCGCGGTCGGCGAGCCATTGGAGGTACGTCCCGTAGTTGTGCGGGCGGTCCAGGACGGCGGGGTCGCCGTCGGTGGCGTAGAGCACGAGCAGTTCGCGGATCAGGACAGGTGTGGACCAGCCGTCGAGCAGCAGGTGATGGTTGGTCAGGGCCACGAGGTGGCGGTCCGGGGCGGTGCTCACGACCGTAACGCGCAGCAGCGGTGGGTGCGCGGTGTCGAACCGGGTGTGCCGGTCGGTGTCGAGCAGGTGCGCGGCGGCGGCGTCGGGGTCGGGTTCGTCGGTGGTGTCGACGACGGTGAACGGCAGGTCGACGTGGGACGGGACGACCTGGAGGTGGCCGTCGGGGCCGGGTGTGAACGCGGTCCGCAGGTTGGGGTGCCGGTCGAGCAGCAGTTCGAGTGCCCGTCGCAGCCGGGCCGGGTCGAGGGGGCCGCGCAGGTCGAGGACGAGTTGGACGATGTAGGCGTCGGGGTCGTCCCCGGCGAGCAGCGCGTGGAACAGCAGGCCGCTGTGCAGCGGTGCGGTGGGCCAGACCGTCTCGAGCGGCCCGTATCGCTGTTCGAGGTCCTCGATGCTGTCCTGAGGCAGCCGGACCAGCGGCAGGTCGGACGGGGTCAGTCCACCGGTGTGGGGGGTGCGGGTGTGGCGGGTCAGCGCGGTGGCCGCGGCGGTGAATGTGGCGTCGAGCCGGGCCAGGTCGGTGGTGTCGAGCAGTCCGGCCGGTGCGGACCAGTGGGTGCGCAGCACCGGCCCGTCGGGGGTGTCGACGGTGACGGCGTTGATGTCGATGACGGCGGCGGCGGGCATGTCGGGGTTCTGGGCGCCGCCGTGCGGGAATCCGGCGATGGGCAGCCACGGGGTGTCGGTGGCGCTGCCGGTGCCGGCGGTGGGACGGCCGAGATAGTTGAAGCTGATCTGTGGGGTGGGGCGGGCGGCGAGGTCTTCGCCGATGCCGGGGTCGAGGTAGCGCAGCAGCCCGTACCCGATGCCGTGGTCGGGGACGGTGGCGAGGTGTTCCTTGACGGTCTTGACGGCGCGGCCGGCGGCGGGACCGGCGGCCAGCGCGTCGTCGAGGTCGATGCCCGTCAGGTCGAGGCGCAGCGGGTGGATGGTGGTGAACCAGCCGACGGTGCCGGACAGATCCGCGCCGGGAACGGCGGCGGTGTCGCGGCCGTGGCCTTCGAGGTTGAGCAGCACGCTGGTGGTGTCGTCGCCGCGGTCCCGGCGCCATGCCTGCACGGCGAGTGCGACAGCGGTGAGCAGGGCGTGGTCGACCTTGCCGTGGAACGCGGTGGGCACGGTGGTGAGCATCGCGTCGGTGACTGCGGTGGGCAGGTTGCCGATGACGGTGGTGACGGTGTCGTTGGTGTCGCGGGCCGGATCGAACGGGCGGCGTCCGAGCGGCGGTTCGGCGCCGGTGAGCATGTCGCGCCAGTACTCGGCTTCGGCGCGGCGGTCCGGGTCGCGGGCGGCGTCGACGAGGGCGTGCGCCCAGCGGCGCACCGAGGTGCCGGCCGGTGGGGGTAGCAGCGACCCGGTCGGGTCGCCGTGTGCGGCGGTGCCCCACGCGGCGGCGAGGTCGGGTACCAGGATGCGCCACGACACGCCGTCCACGGCGAGGTGGTGGATGACGATCAGCAGTCGGCCGGCGCCGCTGGCGGCGTCGAACCACACGATCTGCACGACGCGCCCGGCGGTCGGGTCGAGGCGGTCGGCGGCGGCGTCGAGTTCGGTGGCGGCGAGGGCGAAGAAGTCGTCGGTGTCCGCGGCACTGGTGACCGGGACGCGGTGCACGACGGTGTCGGCGGTGACGCTGCCGGGCGGGTCGACGTGCAGACCGTATCCGGCGGGCGCTGCCGGGTCGGGAACGAGACGCGCCCGGAGCATGTCGTGCCGGTCCACGACGGCGTCGACGATGGCGGTGAGTGTGGTGTGGTCGAGGCCGGTGGGCAGACGCAGCAGCACCGACTGGGAGTACCGGTCGAAGTGTCCGCCGCGGTCGAGCATCCAGTGCACGATCGGTGGGATCGGGACGGCACCGACACCCCCACCGGGCAGTTCGGCCAGTTCCGCAGGCGCGGTGGTGGTTCCGGCGACCGCGGCGAGACCGGCGGGGCTCTTGTGCTCGAACACCGCGCGGGGTGTGAGGTCCAGGCCCAAAGCTTTGGCGCGGGAGACCAGTTGGATGGACATGATCGAGTCGCCGCCGAGGGCGAAGAACGAATCGTCCACACCGACGGTGTCGAGACCGAGCACCTGCGCGAACAGGTCGACGAGGGCCTGTTCGGCGCCGTCGGTGGGGGCGCGGCCCCCAGTCGTGCGGGCGGCGAAGTCCGGGGCGGGCAACGCCCGCCGGTCGAGTTTGCCGGTGGCGGTGACGGGCAGGGCGTCGAGCACCACGAGGGTCGCGGGCACCATGTAACCGGCGAGGTCGGCGGCGGCGCGGTCGAGGGTAGCGGTCACGTCCAGGTCGGTGCCGGTTTCGGGGACGACGTAGCCGACGATCCGATCGGCACCGGACCGTGCGTCGGTGTGCACGACGGCGATGGCCCGCGCGACTCCGGGACAGCGCAGCAGCACCGTCTCGATTTCGCCGAGTTCGATGCGGAATCCGCGCATCTGGACCTGGAAGTCGCTGCGCCCCAGGTATTCGAGGTCGCCGCGGCGGGTGCGACGCGCCCGGTCGCCGGTGCGGTACAGCCGGGCCCCGGGTGGGCCGTACGGGTCGGCGACGAACCGGGAGGCGGTCAGGTCGGGGCGTCCGAGATAGCCGTGGGTCAGTTGCTCTCCGGAGATGTACAACTCCCCCGCCACACCGGTGGGGACCGGATGCAGTCGTGCGTCGAGCAGATGGGACCGCAGCGCGGGCAACGGTTCACCGATGAGGCTGGCGGTGGCGGTGTCGGCGAGGTGCCGGTCCAGCGGCAGCGCGGTGACGTGCACGGTGGTCTCGGTGATGCCGTACATGTTCACCAGGGCCGGTGCGGTGTCGTCGTGTCGGCGATACCAGCGGCCGAGTTGGGCCAGGTCGAGAGCTTCACCGCCGAAGAACACCCGTCGCAGCGCGAGAGGTTCTCCCCCGGCGGCGCGGTCGGCTTCGATGAGTTGGTAGAACGCCGTCGGGGTCTGGTTGAGGACGGTGACGTGTTCGCGGCGCAGCAACTGCAGGAAGTCCTGCGGGGCGCGGGCGGTGTGGTAGTCGACGACGACGAGGCGGCCGCCGTGGGCGAGCGCCCCCCACAGTTCCCACACCGAGAAGTCGAAGGCGTAGGAGTGGAACATTGTCCACACGTCGCGGTGATCGAACCCGAACATCTCGCGGGTGTCGGACATCAGGGTGACGACGGTGCGGTGGGGCACGACAACGCCTTTGGGCCGTCCGGTGGAGCCGGAGGTGTAGATGACGTAGGCGGTGGCGTCCGGGTGCAACGGCCCGCGACGGTCCGCGTCGGTCAGTGCGGTGGCGGGCAGCGTCGCGAGTCGTGCGCGGACGTCGGGATCGTCGAGGTGGAGCGCCGGCGGGCCCGACTCGGGTAGCGGTGCGGCGTGGTCGCCGCTGGTCACGGTGCACACTGGGCGGGCGTCGGCGAACATGTGGGCGAGCCGGTCCGCGGGGTAGGTCACGTCGATGGGCAGATATCCGGCGCCGGTGTCGAGCACCGCGAGCAGGGTGACGACCAGGTCGCAGGTGCGCGGCAGGGCGACGGCGACGAGTTCGCCGGGCCCGGCGCCGTGGTCGACGAGCAACCGGGCAAGCCGGTGCACCCGCTCGTCGAGGTCCCGGTAGGTCAGGGTGCCGTCCTCGGCGGTGACGGCGACGGCGTCGGGGTCGCGGTCGGCGCCGCGCCGGAACAGGTCGACGAGGGTGTCGGCGGCGGGGACGCGCGGTGATGCGGGCCGGTGGGGATGCTCACCGGGGGCGAGCACGTCCACGTCGCCGACGGGGCGCTGCGGGTCGGCGGTGACCGCGTCGAGCACCCGCACGAACCGGTCGGTGAAGTCGGCGACGGTGTCGGCGTCGAACAGGTCGGTGGCGTAGGTGAACGCCCCGGACATGCCGGTGCCGTCGGGTGCTTCCTGCAGGTTCAGTTGCAGGTCGAATTTGGTGACGGGCAGATCGGTCTCGAGCGCCTCGACGGTCAGTTCCGGCAGGTCGAGGTGCGCGCGTTCGTTGTTCTCGAACTCGAGCACCACCTGGAACAGCGGGGAATGGTCGGTGGCGCGGGTCGGGGCGAGCACGTCCACGAGCTTCTCGAAGGGCAGTTCGGTGTGCCCGAACGCGGACAGGTCGATCTCGCGGGTGCGGTCGAGGTGATCGGAGAACGACAGATCGCCGGAGACGGGGGTGCGGAGCACCACGGTGTCGACGAACATGCCGACGAGGTCGTCGAGCGCGCGGTGCCCGCGGCCCGCGACAGGGGTACCGACGGCGATGTCGTCCGTGCCCGACAGGCGGGCGAGCAACACCGCGAGCGCGGCATGCACGGTCATGAACACGGTGGCGCCGTGCTCGGCGGCGAGGGCGGTGACGCGGCGGTGCAGGTCGGCGTCGACGGTGAACCGCACCATGTCGCCGCGGAAGGTGCGGTGTGCCGGGCGCGGCCGGTCGGTGGGCAGCGGCAGCACCTCGGGGAGGTCGGCGAGGGTTTCGCGCCAGTACCGCAGTTGGCCGGCAGCCAGGGAGTCGGGATCGTCGGGGTCGCCGAGCAGTTGCTGCTGCCACAGCGCGTAGTCGGCGTACTGCACGGTCAGGGGCGCCGCGGACGGTTCGGCGCCGCGGGTGCGGTCCAGGTAGGCGGTCATCAGATCGCGGGCGAGCGGCGCCATCGACGCCCCGTCCGCGGCGATGTGGTGGACGACCACGGCGAGGATGTGCTCGTCGGGCCGGTCGGAGTCCGGACCGGCAGGGTCGTCGGGGACGACGCGCATCACCCGGATCCGCACGGGCACGGCGGCTGCGACGTCGAACCCGGCGGAGAGGAATTCGAGCAGCGCGGCGGGCAGGTCGGGTGCGGCGACGGGCACCGGGGTGGGGTCGGCGAGGACCCGGCCGGTGTCGGTGACGACCTGGTGGGGGCCGTGTCCGTCGTCGGGATACCAGGTGCGCAGGATTTCGTGCCGGTCCAGGACATCGCCGACCGCGCTGATCAGCGCGGGCAGATCCAGTCGGCCGGTCAGCCGGATCGCCAGTGGGATGTTGTAGGCGGCGGAGGTGGTGTCGAACTGGTTGACGAACCACATCCGCTGCTGCGCCGGGGACAGTGGGAGGCGGTCGGGGCGTTCCGCGGCGGTGAGCGGCACCCGCCCGTGCCCGCCGTGGTCGTCGAGCACCCGCACCGCCAGGGTCCGCACGGTGGGGGCCTCGAACAGCACCCGCACACCGGCGTCGGTGCCGAGCGTGGTGTTGATGCGGGCGACGACCCGGGTCGCGACCAGGGAGTTGCCGCCCAGGTCGAAGAAGTTGTCGTCGATGGAGATCTGCGGGTGGCCGAGGACCTCGGCGACGATGCCGGCGAGGACCCGTTCGAGGTCGGAGGTCGGTGCCTGGTAGTCGTCGCCGGTCGCGGCGAGGTCGGGGACGGGCAGGGCGCGCCGGTCGAGTTTGCCGACCGGGGTGAGCGGGATGTCGTCGAGCACGACGACGGTGGCGGGCACCATGTGCGCCGGCAGGGACGCGCCGAGGTGGGTGCGCAGGGCCTGCGGGTCGGGCGCGGCTGCGGGGTCGGGCAGCACGTAGGACACCAGCACGGTGTCGCCACTGGGGGCGGTGTGGCCGAGGGTGTGGGCGAACACCACGTCCGGGTGGGCGGTCAGTGCCTCGTCGATCTCGCCGAGTTCGATGCGGAATCCGCGGACCTTGACCTGGAAGTCGGAGCGGCCGAGGTATTCGACGGTGCCGTCGGAACGCCACCGCACGATGTCGCCGGTGCGGTACATCCGCTCCCCCGGCGCGCCGTACGGGTCGGCGACGAAGCGGGCGGCCGTGAGGTCGGGTCGGCGGTGGTAGCCGCGCGCCACCCCGGCGCCGGCGATGTACAGTTCGCCGGCCACGCCGGTGGGGACGGGCCGGAGCCGGTCGTCGAGCACCACCTGGTGGAAGCCGATGGCGGGGCTGCCGACGGTGACGGTGTGCCCGGGCTGCAGGGGTGCGCTGACGCTGGTTTCGATGGTGGCTTCGGACGGGCCGTAGCCGTTGAACATCTGCCGACCCGGCGCCCAGCGGGAGACCAGGTCCGGGGGGCATGCCTCCCCCGCTACGACGAGCACCTGCAGGGTATCGAGACCGGCGGGGTCGAGTGAGGCGAGCGCGGTGGGCGTGATGAAGGCGTGGGTGACCCGCTCGTCGCGCAGCAGCCGGGCGAGTTCGTCGCCGCCGTAGATGTCGGGCGGGACGATGACCAGGGTGGCGCCGGCGCAGAACGCCTTGGTGTATTCGAAGATCGACGCGTCGAAGCTGGGCGATGCCAGGTGGGACACGCGGGCGGTGTGGGTGAGCGCGAAGTGGCTGCGCACCTCGGCGTGCAGGTTGGCCATGCCGCGGTGGGTGGCCACCACGCCTTTGGGGCGGCCCGTCGATCCGGACGTGTAGATCAGGTAGGCGGGGTGATCGAGGTGCAATGGGGCGGTGCGGTCGAGGTCGGTGACGGGGGTGTCGGAGGTGTCGTCGATGCGGCGGCGTACCGCCGGGTCGTCGAGGATCAGCCACGGCACCGTGTCGGGCAGCGCGTCGCGGTGCGCGCTGGTGGTCAGGCCGACGGCGGCGGCGCAGTCGGTGAGCATGTAGGTGATGCGGTCGGGTGGGTAGGCGGGGTCGACGGGGACGAACGCCGCGCCGGTTTTCGTCACCGCCCACACCGCGGCCGCGGATTCGACTGATCGTGAGAGACCCAGCGCGACCACCGATTCCGGTCCGATACCGGCCTCGTCGATGAGCAGGCGCGCCAGGCGGGTGGACCAGCGGTCGAGTTCGCCGTAGGTCACCTCGCGGTCGCGGAAGGAGAGGGCGACCGCGTCCGGCACGATCGCCGCGATCGACGAGAGCAGTTCGGGCCACGACTGGGACGAGACGGGCGGCAGGCCGCGGGCCGGTGCCAGTGCGGTGAGTTCCCGGCCGGTGACGATGTCGATGTCCCCGACCGTGACGGTGGGAGTGCTGCCGACGGTGTCGACGATCCGCACGAACCGGTCGGCGAACGACCGCACGGTGGTCTCGTCGAACAGGTCGGTCGCGTAGGTGAAGGCGGCGCGGATCCCGGCGGGTCCGTCGTCGTCGGTGTCCTCGGCGATCGACAGTTGCAGGTCGAAGTGCGACAGTTCCGGTTGCAGGTCGAGCACCGACGCGGTCAGTCCCGGCAGGTGGATGTCGGGGCGTTCGGTGTCCTGGAATTCGAGCAGCACCTGGAACAGTGGGGAATACGCCGTCGATCGGGGCGGATCGAGGACTTCGACGAGTCGTTCGAAGGGAACGTCGGTGTGTCCGAACGCGGCGAGATCGGCGTTGCGGAGGTCGTCGAGCAGCGCGGTGAACGTGGCGTTCTCGTCGACGTGGTTGCGCAGCACGACGGTGTTGACGAACATGCCGACGAGGTCGTCGAGGTTGCGGTGACCGCGTCCGGCGACGGGCGTGCCGACGACGATGTCGTTGGTGGCGGCGAGGCGGGCGAGCAGCACCGACAGGGCGGCGTGCACGACCATGAACACCGACGCGTCGTGCCGGCGGGCCACCGCCACGAGTCGCCGGTGGGTGTCGGCGTCGATGGTGAACGGCACCTGCGCGCCGCGGAGGCTCTGCTGGACCGGCCGGGGTCGATCGAGGGGCAGTTCGAGCAGTTCGGGGGCACCGTCGAGGGTGGTGCGCCAGAACTGTAGTTGCCGAGCGGCGATGGAGGTGGGGTCGTCCTCGTCGCCGAGGACCCGGTGCTGCCACAGCGCGTAGTCGGCGTATTGGACGGGCAGGGCGTCCCACTGCGGGGCGTGTCCGGTGCGGCGGGCGGTGTACGCGGTGATGATGTCGCGGGCCAGCGGGCCCATCGAGAAACCGTCGGCGGTGACATGGTGCACGACCAGCACCAGGACGTGTTCGGTCTCGGAGATGCTCAGGACCCGGATGCGGGTGGGGATCTCGGTGGCGACGTCGAATCCGGCCCCGACGATGCGGGCGATCTGCGCGTCGGGATCGGTGGCGGCGTCGAGCGGAACGACCGCGAATTCGGGCGGGGCCGCCGCGGCGGGCACCACGACCTGCACCGGGCCGTCGTCGGTGAACGGATATCGGGTGCGCAGCGATTCGTGGCGCGCGACGACGTCGGCGACCGCGAGGCGCATCGCGGCCGGGTCGAGATCGCCGGACAGGTGCAGGGCCACAGCGATGTTGTAGGCCGGGGAGGTGGTGTCGAACTGGTTGATGAACCAGATGCGCTGCTGGGCGGGCGAGAGGGGAATCGCGTCGGGGCGGGGTCCGGCGACCGGCGCGGGGCGAGCGGTGCTGTCGCGGTCGGCCCGGCTCAGGTGCGCGGCGAGGTCACCGACGGTGGGATGGTCGAACAGATCCCGGATCCCGACATCGATCCCGAGGATCGCGGCGAGCCGGGCGGCCAGGCGCATCGCGAGCAGTGAGGTGCCGCCCAGGTCGAGGAAGTTGTCGTCGAGGCCGACGGTGGCGGTGCCGAGCAGGTCGGTGAACGCCGCGGCGACCTGCTCTTCGTGCGGGGTGCTCGGTGGCCGGTACGCGGCGGTGCCGGTGTGGTCGGGTTCGGGCAGCGCCCGGCGGTCGAGTTTGCCGTTGGGTCCGACGGGGAGCCGGTCGAGCACCACCAGTGCGGTGGGCACCATGTAGTCCGGGAGGCGGGCGGCGGCGAACGCGGTCAGTGCGGCGGTGTCGACGGCGCGGTCGGGTCGCGGGACGACGTACCCGGCGAGGTGGGTGTCGCCCCGCTCGTAGACCAGCACGACGGCTTGTGCGACGTCGGGGTGGCTGCGCAGCACCTGTTCGATTTCGCCGAGTTCGATGCGCAGGCCGCGGATCTTGACCTGGAAGTCGGTGCGGCCCAAGTACATCAGGGCGCCGTCGCGCCGCCACGTGGCGAGGTCGCCGGTGCGGTACATGCGGGACCCGGGCGAACCGTACGGGTCGGGGACGAACCGGTCCGCGGTGGCGGCCGGGCGGTCGAGGTAGCCGCGGGCGAGTTGGATGCCGGCCAGATACAGTTCGCCGGCCGCGCCGGGCGGGACGGGATGCAGCCGCGCGTCCAGCACGTAGGTGCGGGTGTTCCACACCGGGGTGCCGATGGGCACGGCGCCGGTGTCGGTGTCGCCGGTGGGCCACGCGGTGACGTCCACGGCGGCTTCGGTGGGTCCGTACAGGTTGTGCAGTGCGGTCCCCGGGAGCGCGGCGCGGGTGGCGGCGGCCGTCGCCGCCGGTAGTGCTTCCCCGGATGCGAACAGCAGGCGCAGCGAGGCGCCGCGACCGGCGGTGACGGCGTCGACGAACACCTCGAGCATCGAGGGCACGAAGTGGGCGACGGTGACCTGCCGGTCGTCGATCAGCCGCAGCAGGTAGGCGGGGTCGCGGTGGCCGCCGGGGTCGGCGAGGACGAGATGCGCGCCGACCTGCAAGGGCCAGAAGAACTCCCACACCGACACGTCGAAGGTGGCGGGGGTTTTCTGGACGACGGTGTCGGCGGCGGTGAGCGGGTAGGTGTGCTGCATCCAGCGCAACCGGTTGACGATGGCGGCGTGCCCGACGGCGACGCCTTTGGGCCGTCCGGTCGAGCCGGAGGTGAACAGCACGTAGGCGAGGGTGTCGCCGGTCGGGTCGGGCCGGTCGGCGGCGGTGGTGGGCGCGGTCGCGGGCACACCGCTGGTGTCGGCGGTGTCCAGGTCGAGGGTGTCCAGGTCGACGGTCGGGGTGCCGGCGGGCAGCGTGAGGTGGTCGCGGCCGCGCACCAGCACCGTCACCGGGTGGGCGGTGTCGAGGACGTAGGCCATCCGGTCGGCCGGGTGCTCCGGGTCGAGCGGTAGGTACGCGGCCCTGGTCTTGACGATCGCGTACATGCCGACCAGCAGGTCGAGGGAGCGGGGCACGGCCAGCGCGACGACCCGTTCGGGCCCGGCGCCGGCGTCGAGCAGCACGTGGGCGAGACGGTTGGCGGCGGCGTCGAATTCGGCGTAGCTCAGGGTGGTCTCCCCCGCGGTGACCGCCGGGGCGTCGGGGGCGGCGGCGACCTGTGCGGCGAACAGGTCGCCGAGGGTGGCGTCGGTGCGGGGGGCGGTGGTGGCGTTCCAGTCCTCGAGGATGCGGGTGCGTTCGGCGGAGGTGAGCAGGTCGACGTCCCCGATCGCGGTGGTGGGGTCGGCGACGAGCGCGGTGAGCATCCGCACGAAACTGTCGGCGAACGCGGCGGCGGTGGCACGGTCGAACAGGTCGGTCGCGTAGGACAGCGCTCCGGTGGAGGTGACGGTGGTGCCGTCGTCGCCGGGCACGTCGCTGAGCAGCAGGTGCAGGTCGGACTTGGTGGTGCCGGTGTCGATCTCGGCGATGTCGACGGTCAGGCCCGGCAACTCGAGATGCGCGGACTCGTTGTTCTGGAAGGCGAGCATGACCTGGAACAGCGGCGAGTACGCCTCCGACCGGGCCGTGACAAGGGTGTCTGCGAGCCGGTCGAACGGCAGATCGGCGTGCGCGAAGGCGTCGAGGTCGTCGTCGCGGGTCGTCGCGAGCAGGTCCGTGAACTTCCTGTCGCCGCGCAGCGTGCTGCGCAGCACGACGGTGTTGACGAACATGCCGACGAGGTCGTCGAGGGCGGGGTCCCCGCGGCCGGAGACGGGGGTGCCGACGGTGATGTCGTCGCTGCCCGACAGGCGTGCGAGCAGCACCGCGAGCGCGGCGTGCACGACCATGAAGGTGGTGGCGCCGTGGGCGCGGGCGAGTTCTCCGATCCCCCGGTACAACTCGGGGTCGAGGTCGAAGCGGACGGTGTCACCGCGGAACGACTGCCGTGGGGGTCGCGGCCGGTCGGTGGGCAGCGCCGTCACCTCGGGGGCACCGGCGAGCCGGTCGCGCCAGAAGGCGAGTTGGGTCGCGGCCCGCGAGTCGGGGTCGGTGAGGTCGCCGAGCACCTCGTCGAACCACAGGGTGTAGTCGGCGTACTGGACGGGCAGCGGCGTCCACATGGGGGCGGTGCCGTGGGTGCGGGCCGCGTAGGCGGAGATCAGGTCGCGGGCCAGCGGGGCGAGAGAGGCACCGTCCGCCGCGATGTGGTGCACCACCACCGCGAGGGTGTGGTCGTCGTCGGCGGTGGTGAACAGCCGGATCCGCACCGGCAGGTCGGTGGTGACATCGAAACCGGCGGTGGTGAATTCGGCGACGGCGGCGTCGAGGTCGGCGGGGTCGATCGGCACGGCGGTCAGGTCCGGGTCGGCGGTGGGCACGACCTGCTGAACGGGTCCGTCGGCGGTGCCGGGGAAGACGGTGCGCAGCGCTTCGTGCCGGTCGAGCAGGTCGGCGACGGCGGCGGCGAGCGCGGCGGTGTCGAGCGGTCCGGTCAGGTGCAGGGCCATCGGGAGGTTGTAGGACGCGGACTGCGGGTCGAGCTGGTTGACGAACCACAAGCGCTGCTGGGCGGCGGAGACCGGGACCCGGTCCGGGCGGGGACCGGCGATCAGCGGCACCCGATCGGTGGGCGCGTCGGTCAGTTGCGCGGCGAGGGTGCGTGCGGTGGGTGCTTCGAACAGCGTCCGCACCCCCAGGTCGGTGCCGAGCGCGTCGTTGAGGCGGGAAACCACGCGGGTGGCGATCAGGGAGTTGCCGCCGAGATCGAAGAAGCTGTCGTGCACGCCGATGTCGGGAACGCCGAGTTGCTCGGTGAACACCCGGGTGATGGTGGCCTCGGCGGCGGACGCCGGTGCGGTGCCGGTCGTGCCGGTCGTGCCGAACATCGGCTCCGGGAGGGCGCGGCGGTCGAGTTTGCCGACGGCGGTCAGCGGGATCTCGTCGAGTGCGACGAGCGCGGCGGGCACCATGTGCGCGGGCAGCCGGTTCGCGAGGTGCGCGAGGAGCGCGTCGTGGTCGACGGCGCGGCCGGGTCCGGGCAGCGCGTAGGAGACGAGCACCGTGTCGCCGGAGGGGGCGGTGTGACCGAGGGTCGCGGCGAACGCGATGTCGGGATGGTCGGTGAGCGCGGTGTCGATCTCGCCGAGTTCGATGCGGAAACCGCGGATCTTGACCTGGAAGTCGGAGCGGCCGAGGTATTCGGCGGTCGGGGCGCCGTCGGGGGTGGACTGCCAGCGCACCACGTCGCCGGTGCGGTACATGCGGCTGCCGGCCGGGCCGTGCGGGTCGGCGACGAACCGGGTGGCGGTCAGTCCCGGCTGCCCGTGATAGCCGCGGGTCACTCCGTCTCCGCCGACGTACAGTTCGCCGGTCACACCGGCGGGCACCGGCCGCAGCCGGGCGTCGAGGATCACCTCGTCGACGCCGCACACCGGGGTGCCGATGGTGATCGGCTCTCCCGGCACGAGCGGATCGGTGACGTTGACGACGATGGTGGTTTCGGTCGGGCCGTAGGCATTGAACATGCGCCGCCCGGGCGCCCAGCGGGCGACCAGTTCCGGTGGGCAGGCCTCCCCCGCCACCGTCACCGCTTGGCAGTCGACGCCGGTGGGGTCGACGGAGGCCAGCGCGGCGGGGGTGGAGAACGCGTGGGTGATCCGTTCCTCGCGCAACAGCCGGGCCAGTTCGTCGCCGCCGTACACGTGGGCGGGAATGACGACCAGGGTCGCGCCGATACCGAAGGCGGTGATGTACTCGAACACCGAGGCGTCGAAACTCGGGGACGAGAAGTGCGAGACGCGGGAGGTGGGCTGCGGTTCGAGCCGCGAGTGCAGCGTCGCGGACAGGTTCGCCAGACCCAGGTGCGGCACCACCACACCTTTGGGGCGGCCGGTGGATCCGGAGGTGTAGATCAGGTAGGCGGGGTGCGCGGTGTGCAGGGGCGCAAGGCGATCGGTGTCGGTCAGCCCGGTCGCGTCGGTCTCGGCGATGCGGGTCCGCACCGCCGGGTCGTCGAGGACGAGCCAGTCCACGGTGTCGGGCAGATCGGCGCGGTGGGCGGCGGTGGTCAGCCCGAGTGCCGCGCCGGAGTCGGCGAGCATGTACTCGATCCGATCGCGCGGGTAGGCGGGGTCGACGGGCACGAACGCCGCCCCGGATTTGGCGACCGCCCAGATCGCCTCGACCGACTCGAGGGACCGGCCGATACCCAGCGCGACATACCGTTCGGGGCCGGCGCCGGCGTCGATGAGGATCCGCGCGAGCCGGTTGGACCATTCGTCGAGTTCCCGGTAGGTGCGTGCATCGTCGCCGCAGGACAGGGCGACTGCGTCGGGCACGATCGCGGCGACCGCGGACAGCATCTCGGGCAGGGTCTGTGGGGAGGTCGCCGGGAGTCCGCGTGCCGGCAGGAGTCCGGCGAGTTCGTCTTTCCCGACGACCGGCAGATCACCGAGGGTGGTTGTGGGGTCGGTGACCGCCGTGTCGAGGACGCGGCCCAGTCGGGTGACGAAAGTTCTGGCGGTGTCCTCGTCGAGGGTGTCGGGCCGGTACCGGCCGTGCACGCACAACCCGTCGTCCGTGGGGGTGACCTCCAACGTCAGCGCCGGGCCGCCGGAATGTCCGGGACCGTGTGCCGGATCGTCGGAGGACCGGGGGTCGGCGGAAGGAGTCTGCATGTCGACGACCACGGGCACCGACACGCCGGCGAGCACCGATCCGTCGACGTCGCTGTGCGTCGCCGCGTCCTGGGCGCGCTGCCGCACCTTCTCGAGGAACTGCGCGAACGGTGCGGTGGGGTCGACGTCGCTGCGGATCGGTAGGACGGTGGTGGCCGCCGGGGCGCCGACGACGGTGTCACGGCTGCCGGTGAGCACCGAGGTGACCACGGCGGTGGCCGCGTAGAGCAGGTGCCGCGGGTCGGCAGCCGGGTCCCGGAGCACCTGGGCGACGCTGCGCGAGACGGGCAGATCGGTGTCGAATTCCGCGACCCCGGCGTCCGCGACGTCGGAGTCGGCGGGCCGGGGCAACTCGAGATGGTCCGGCGCGTCGGCGAGGACGGCCCGCCAGTACGCGGCGGCGGCGGCGGTGCGGGCGCGCTGCGCCCCGATCGCGGCGGTCGGCGGGTCGATCACGCCGACCGGCGTGTCGCCGTCGGCCTGCAGGAACGCGGTGAGCACCTCCACGAACCGGTGATGGTGATCCCGCATCTCGGCGTCGTCGTACCGGTACGGATTGCCCCGGAAATCGAGGAATGTCCTTGCCGGGGTACCGCTTTGATAGATGTTGACGAGCAGATCCTCGACCGGCCCGGACGTCATGATGTGGAATTCGCCGCGCAGGTCGCCGAGGGTGATCTCCTGCCGGAAGAGCATCACGTTGATGGTGGGACCGGCGTAGGCGTGCGGCGCGGTGGTCCCCGATTCCCGGCGGATGTCTTCGATGCTGCATCGCTGGTGGCGCAGCGCGCCGGTCAGTTCCAGTTGCACGCGCCGCACCAGCGCGGTGCGGGTGTCGTCCGGGTCGATGTGCAGGTGCAGTGGGGCGGTGTTGACGAGCATGCCGCCCGAGCGCCGGGCCGAGGCGGTGGTGCGGGCGGAGACCGGCAGGTTCACCACGACGTCGTCGGTGCCGGTCATCCGCGCCAGGTAGCAGCCGAATGCCGCGACCACGGCGGCGGTGGACGACGACCCGGCGTCCTCGTCGATGGCGGTCAGAGCGGCGACGAGATCGTCGGGCAAGGGGATGCTCGACAGCAACGACACCGGGGCGAGCGGGCCGGCGCGGGTGGCCAGGGTCGAGCCGTCCTCGAGCCCGGCGACCCGTTCGAGCCAGTAGTCCCGGTCGGTGACGTACCGGGTCGACTGCCGGTAGTCGCGGTCCCAGTCGTAGAGGGTGCGGAGGTCGGCGGCGCGCGCCGGTTCGGGATCGCGGTTCTCGACGGCGGCGGTGTAGAGCGCGGCGATGCGGTTGACCATGGTCATCGCGGCGTAGCCGTCGAGCGCGACGTGGTGGATGCGGCCGTACCAGAGGTAGCGGGCGTCGTCGATCCGCAGCAGGGTCATGTTCATCAGCGGGTCGTGCGCGAGATCGACGGGGCGCGAGTAGTCCGCGGTCATCCAGCGGTGCGCCGCCTCGAGCGGGTCGGGTTCGGCCCGGAAGTCGACCACCTCGATCGGTTTCGCGGCCAATGTGGGGTCGACGTACTGGTAGGGCTCGCCGTCGACCTCCACGACCCGCAGGCAGGCGGATTGGAACTCGCCGCCGGCGACGTAGCCGGCCTGACGCACCCGATCGATGTCGAGGTCACCGGGCAGGTCGACGTACTGGGCGATGCAGATCGGCACCTCGGGTGCCAGTTGCTGCGCGAACCAGATGGAGCGTTGTGCGGACGAGAGTGGAAAAGCATCGGGTGGTAGCTGCAGACGACGCTGTCGCAACGACATGTCCCCTCCGGAAGCGATGTTGGCGTGAAACGGCGCGCCCCCGACATCGCGTCGGGGCCGATCCTCGCCGATCGTGTCTCGCCGAGTTCGGCCCCCGTTCGAGCTCCCGGTTGTGACCGGGAGCACTTCCCCAAGTTAGCTCACAATTATCGGAGGCGTCCGAATTCCGGAAACAGGAACGCCGATTTCCCGGCGACGCCGAATTCGATCTTGGATTTCCGCCCGAATAGTCTTTACCGACCGTTTACCGCGTCGTATGCCGGCAATTACGAGTACTGCGTAGATGCGCACTTCCGTTTAAACAGTGCTGCGGTACGCGGCAAATGTCGGAAATGCTCGGACATGTGTGCCAATTTCGCCCGGAGGGATGCTCGCCTCTTTATCCTCGGGTTCTGGTACCCCCGTACGCGTCAGGAATTCAGGGTGCCGCGCACCCCCGCGTCACGCACGTCGCCTCACCGTCGCCCCGGGACGCCTCGCCTCGGCGCGCGACCGCTCGTCCGCGTTCCCGCACGACCTGCTTCCCACATACGACTTGCTTCCACATCCGACTTGCACAGCCGACTCGAAGGAGCACCCGATGCCGCGTCGCCGGACCATCCGCACTCTCGGCGTACTGTTCGCCACCGCACTCGCCGTCGCCCTGCCCGCCCACGCCTCCGCCGAACCCGCGCCGCCGGGCCTGCCGCTCGAGCAGTTGCGGGCGGCCGCCGCACCCGACCCCGGCGCGCTGCGCGCCGTCGACGACATGATGGGCGGCGGAACGGGGTCGGCGCTGTTCGCGCCGCCGCCGCGCAACACCCCGCAGCCGTTCATGCAGCCCGCACCCACGCTCGGGCCCGGGTGCGGCGGCGGCCTGGTGCCGTACGCGATGACCACGGGATGGGTGCAACCCGGCCCCAACGTGAACCCGGACGTGCAGATCGGGCAGTTGAAGATCTTCGTCGCGCCCACCATCCCGGTCACGCCCGCCGCAGCGGACCTGAAGTTCGTCTGGCTCAACATGGAGACCTTCCGCGGCGGCATCGAGACGCTCGACGACTCGATCGGCGGGGTTCCGCAACTGTCGAAGACCGTCAACACCGGGACCGGCCCGGTGCTCGCCGCCCTGTTCGGGTCGATCAACTACACCAACGGCGCGTTCTGCCAGGTGGTGTACACGATGGGCGGGTTCTTCGCCTGACCGGACGGCCGGGCGGAGCGCTCAGCGGATCCGCTCGGCGTCGCGGGCGAGCGTCACCAGTTCGGCGCACAACCGGCCCAGTTCCTCGGTGTCGGCGCCCTCCGCCACCGCGGTCGTCACGTCCTCGGCGGCGCAGCGCACCAGATAGGCGCGGTCCGCCAGGGACTCGACCTCGGCGGCGGTGAGCACCACCGCGTCCTCGGGCAGACCGGCCTCCCGGGTGGTGTGGCGCTGCTCGTAGGCGCGTTGCCGGCACGACTGCCGGCAGTACTGTCGGCGCCGCCCCGTCCCGATCTCCGGGACAGGTCGCCCACACCACAGGCAGTTGCCCGGCGGGCGGGTCCGTTCGGTCATGACCGGACACCTTACTGCCGTCGCGGAGGCGGCCGGTAATGTGGTGTATCCGGCCCTGACGCGGGCCGCGGGAACGGAATCGGCCCCGTCGGCGTTGACATGAGGTGAACGTTGATCCCGCGTGGGCGCTCGCCGGTACCGGCGAGCCCACCCCCGGGTGGAGCACAAGGAGAGGACACCACCATGGCAGATCGTGTACTGCGAGGCAGCCGGCTCGGCGCGGTGAGCTACGAAACCGACCGTGACCACGATCTGGCGCCACGGCGGATCGCCCGTTACCGCTGCGACAACGGCGAAGAGTTCGATGTGCCGTTCGCCGACGAAGCGGAGATCCCCGGCACCTGGATGTGCAAGAACGGCCTGGAGGGCACCCTCGTCGAGGGCGCCGCACCGGAGCCGAAGAAGGTCAAGCCGCCGCGCACCCACTGGGACATGCTGCTCGAGCGCCGCTCGATCGAGGAACTCGAGGTTCTGCTGCAGGAACGCCTCGATTTGATCAAGGCGAAGCGCCGCGGAGCCTGACCGAGGCTGCACCGACGCAAAGAATGCCGTTGCGGGAATTGTTTCCCGCAACGGCATTTTGCATTTTCCGGGCGAGTCCTCCGACACCATTTCGAGACCGGAGATCACCAGAGTTTCCGGAGTGGCACAAATCCATCAATCGTCGGCACTTCGGTTCGGCCACATGCAATCATGAGCGAATACCAACCGACGAGTCGGGCACCGTCGAACACTTCACGATCCGACCCCCACCCCCGGGGGCTGTAGGGGTGAGCGCACGTGAACGACAGGAACAGCACCGCGGCGGACACGACGACCGCACCGACACCGGAAACCCAACTGGACGCCCTGCGCGCCCACCTCGACCGACTCGACCGCGCGTTGCTCGACGGCGTCCGAGAGCGGCTGGCCCTGTGTGTCCGCGTCGCTGAACTCAAACGACGCCACGACATCGCCGTGCTGCAACCGGATCGGATGCAGGTGGTGCACCGCCGCGCCCAGGACTATGCCCGCAGCAACGGGCTGTCCGGCGATTTCGTCGAAGAATTGTTCACGCTGCTCATCGGGGAGGCCTGCAGGCTCGAGGACGACATCGTCGCCGGTTCGGGTGACGGCGCCGGTCCGCGACGCCGGGCACGCTCCGGGGACCCCCAGATCTGAGGCCGCCATGTCTGCGCCGCCACCGACCCGAACCCTGCTGGTCGACAACTACGACTCCTTCACCTACAACCTTTACAGCCTGCTCTCCCGCGTCAACGGGATCCCCCCGGTGGTCGTCACCCACGACGCCGCCTGGGACGAGTTGGGGCTGCATCGGTTCGACAACATCGTCGTCTCCCCCGGACCCGGGCGACCGGATCGCGTCCGCGACTTCGGGATCAGCGACCGCATCCTCGCCGAGTCCGGGTTACCGGTCCTCGGTGTCTGCCTCGGCCATCAGGGACTGTGTCATCTGTTCGGCAGCGCCGTGGTCCCCGCGCCCGAGCCGGTACACGGCCGGATCGCCCGGATCGTGCACAGCGCCACCGGCCTGTTCGACGGCATCCCGTCCCCGTTCGACGCGGTCCGCTACCACTCGCTGATCGCCGACCGCGTCCCCGACGAACTGGTCGGCACCGCCTACACCGACAGCGGCCTGCTGATGGCTGTCGCACACCGGCACCGCCCTCTGTGGGGGGTGCAGTTCCATCCCGAATCGATCTGCACCGACTACGGCGCCGACCTGCTCACCAACTTCCGTGCCGCCACCCCCGCCCGGTCCCCGATCACCGTGACCGGCCCCGCGTCGGCCGCGACTCCGCCCCCGCCGCGGTACGTGCTCGACACCCGCGTCCTGGATCTGCATCCGGATCCGCATGCCGTCTACGAGACCCTCTTCGCCGACGGTCCGCACAGTTTCTGGCTCGACGGGTCCGTGACCACCGAACCCGGCTCCCGGTTCACCGTGATGGGCGACAGTTCCGGTCCGCGGGCCGAGTTCGTCACCTACAGCGTCGCCGAAACGGTGGTGCGCGAATACCGTGCCGGCGCCCCCGTCGCCGAATATCACCGCACCTTCTTCGACCATCTCGACACGCGCCTCGCCGAACGGCGCATCGCCCGCCGCGACGATCTGCCGTTCGCGTTCGCGCTCGGCTACGTCGGCTATCTCGGCTACGAACTCAAAGCCGACGCCGGTGGGCAGTTGGTGCACACCTCCCCGATCGCCGATGCGTCGATGGTGTTCGCCGACCGTGCGGTCGTCCTCGATCACGAGGCGGGGCGCTGTTATCTGCTGGCATTGTCGGATCGCGCCGACGACCCGGAGACCGTCGCGTGGTTCGACAGCACCGCCGCGGCGCTGGCCACCCTCGCCGACACCGACGTCACCGCGCCGACACCGGTGCCGTTGTTGCGCGACGAACACGACCTGCAGATCCGGTTGCGGCACACTCCGGCGCGGTACCTCGACATGATCGAGCAGTGTCAGGCGGAGATCCGCAGCGGCGAGACATACGAGGTGTGCCTGACCAACACCGCGACCGTCGACGGTCGCATCGACCCGCTGCGCACCTACCGGACGATGCGGGAGATCAGCCCCACCCCGTACAGCGCGTTGCTGCACTTCCCGGAGGTGGCGGTGCTCAGCGCCTCCCCGGAGCGGTTCCTGCGGATCGGGGCGGACGGCACCGTGGAGTCCAAACCGATCAAGGGCACGCGGCCGCGGGGCAGCACCGCCGCCGAGGACGCCGCCTTGCGCGACGGGCTGCGCACCAGCGAGAAGGACCGCTCCGAGAACCTGATGATCGTCGATCTGGTGCGCAACGATCTGTCCCGGGTCTGTGAGCCGGGTTCGGTGCACGTGCCGAAACTCTTCGACGTCGAAACGTATTCGGCGGTGCACCAACTCGTCTCCACGGTGCGCGGCACACTGCGCCCCGACGTGACTGCGGTGGACTGTGTGCGCGCCTCGTTTCCCGGCGGGTCCATGACCGGCGCCCCGAAACTGCGCACCATGGAGATCATCGACAAACTCGAGGACGGCCCGCGCGGGGTGTACTCCGGCGCCATCGGCTACCTGTCCCCCACCGGCACCGCCGACCTGTCGATCGTCATCCGCACCATGGTCGCCACCGACCATCAGATCACCTTCGGGATCGGCGGCGCGATCGTCGCGTTGTCCGACCCCGACGACGAACTCGAGGAAACCCTCGTCAAATCGCTCGTGATGCGGCGGTGCCTGACCGAAACGGACGCCGCGCCGCTCGACGCCAACGCCAACGCCGCGCTGCGCGCCCGACCCGACCGACCCGACGGCTCACCGTGACCACCCACGAGTCCGGTTCGGTCGTCGTGGCGGGCGGGTGCGGCGCGGTCGGCGCCATGCTGGCCGCGGCGCTGCGCGGCGACGGGCACCACGTGGTGCTCGTCGACCCCGCGGCGACCCGTCCCGGCCCACAGGTGCTGCCCGGCGACATCGTCAACCCCACCCCGCAGGTCGCGGACGTGCTGCGGTCGGCGGCGACGGTGATCCTCGCCGTGCCGGACGCGACCGCGACCGCCGCGGTCCCGGCCCTGGCGAGGTTGCTGTCACCCGAGGCGCTGCTGGTGGAAACCCTGTCGGTGAAGACACCGTTCGCGGCGGCGTTGCACGCGCACCTGCCGGACCGGTCGGCGCTCGGGATCAACCCGATGTTCGCTCCGGCGCTGGGCGCGGCGGGCCGTCCGGTGCTCGCGGTGCGGCACCGGGACGGCGCCGCGGTCGAGGCGTTCGTCGACGCGCTCCACCGCTGGGGCATGCGGGTCGTGGAAGTCGATGCCGCCGAGCACGACCGCGCGACCGCCACCAGCCAGGCACTGACCCATGCGGTGGTTCTCGCCTTCGGCGGCGCGCTGGACCGATTGGACCCACCGCCTGCCACGGCCATGGCCGCACCCCCGCCGCACGTGCTGCTGCGGGCACTGCTCGCCCGCATCGCGTCCGGCACCCCGGCGGTCTACCACGACATCCAAGTCGCCAACCCGTACGCCGCGGACGCCCGCCGCGCCCTGCGCGCCGCCCTGGACGACCTCGACGCGGCCGAGGACCCCGACCGGTTCGCGGCGCTGACCGCACGCGGCTACCGCGCCCTCGGCGACGACCGCGAGCAGTACCGGGCACTGTGCGGAGAACTGTTCGGCCTGCTCCCGTCGGACCTGCACGAACCGGACGCCGTGCGAAACGGGGTGTCGCCGTGACCGATCGCGAGGCAGCGAAGCTGCGGGCCCGGCTGCGGCCCCCGGAGCTTCCCGGCAACGACACCGGCGACCCGGTCGCCGCCGCGGTGATTCGCGGCCTGACCCGGTCGTGGCCGCGGCGCGCCGCAGTGAAGAAATCCGAACCCGACCTGGATGCGCTGTTCGAACCCGCGCGCGACGATTTCCCCGACACCCTGCTGCCGTTCCACACCCATCCCCGGTACCTCGCACTCGACGAGCCCGCCCGCGCGCGGCTGCGGGCGTGGGGGTGGATCGCCTACAACAAGAACGTCATCGACATCGAGCAGTACGTGGTCAATCCCGGTTTCGGGCTGATCACCTCCGACGTGTTCGGTCTCGCTCCGCCGGACACCGTGGTCGTCGGGGTGATGCAGGCGATGGTCGACGAGCAGTACCACACCCTCATGCACCAGAACGGCAATGCGCTCACCCGGCGCCGACGGGGCTGGGCGCTGCCCGACGCGGTGCTGCCTCCCTGCCGCACCCTGCGCGCGCATCGCGCGGCGGTGCAGCAAAGCACCGATCCGCGGCACGAGGCGCTGGTGCAGCTGGCGTTCACGACCGTCGCAGAAACGTCGATCAGTGCCTACCTCGCGTTGTTCACCGGGGACGAAACGGTGCAGCCGGTCAACCGGGCCACCGTCGCGGTGCACCGGCGCGACGAACTGTGCCACGCGACTCTCACGGGTGAACTGTTCGCCACGGTGTTCACCGAACTCGGCGTCGCCGACCGGGAGCGTCTGTTCGAGGCGCTCGCCGCCGGCATCGACGCCTTCACCGGCGGCGACATGACGACGTGGGCGGCGATCCTCGCGCACGAAGGTATCCCCGGTGGCCGGGAGATGCTCGCCGACACCGCCGCGGCGACCGCCGACCAGCCGGTGGTGCAGGACACCAGCGCGATCCGGCGATTGTGCGTGTCGGTGGGGGCGGGCGACGACTTCGACGCCCACCGCGCCCGTCGGCTCCGCGCCTGACCGGGCTCGGCGCCCGAGCCGGTCAGGCGTCGGCTCAGCGGCGCTGCAGCAGTGTCCGCAGCCGGTCGTATCGGCTGCGCAGCCCCCACAGGGTGACCCGCAGCAGCGCTTCCTGCACGATGTTGCCGCTCATCTTCGACTCGCCGATCTCCCGTTCGGTGAACGTGATCGGTACCTCGGCGACGGTGAAACCGGCCTGCAGCGTCCGCCACGCCAGATCCACCTGGAAGCAGTAGCCGTGCGAGGCGATCGCGTCGAGATCGAGGGCTTCGAGGACCGTGCGCCGGTAAGCGCGGTACCCGCCGGTGATGTCGTTGACCTTCACACCGAGCGCGAGCCGTGAATAGATGTTGCCGCCGCGGGAGAGCACCTCGCGGTGCCACGGCCAGTTCACCACGGTGCCGCCGGGCACGTACCGGGAGCCGAGCACCAGATCGGCGCCCGCGTCGACGCGCTCGAGCAGCAGGTGCAGCTGTTCGGGGGCGTGGCTGCCGTCGGCGTCCATTTCGACCAGCACGGTGTAGTCGCGGTCCAGGCCCCACCGGAACCCGGCGATGTAGGCGGCGCCGAGCCCGTTCTTCTCGGTGCGGTGCATCACGTGGATGCGGTTGTCCGCCTCGGCGAGGCCGTCGGCGATCGCGCCGGTGCCGTCGGGGCTGCCGTCGTCGACGATCAGCACGTCGGTGCGGGGCAGGGCGGCGTGCAGTCGCTCGACGATCCGACCGATGTTGTCGCGCTCGTTGTACGTCGGAATGATCACCAGGGTGCGGGCGCTGGGTGCGCTGTCGTTCCCGGCCGGCGTCGCCGATGCCATCAAAGGTCCTCCCTGTCGAACCGGCCGGGGGCCGGTGCTCCTGCGGTGCCGGGGCGGGGCTGCGTGCCCCGGCCGGCCTTCTCACGTCGGCTCCGCACCAAAGCGAGACCGGCGGCGACGACGGCACCGACACAGAGCACGAGCTCCGGGATCGGGCCGAGCCGACTAGCCAGCGTAACGTCTGTGCGCAACGGCACCTGCGCCACCAGGGCCGCCGGCGCGAACAACGGGGTGCGTTGCTGCACCGATCCGTCCGGATCCACGATCGCGCTGACCCCGCTCGTGGCGGCGACCACCACGGTGCGGCCGTGTTCCACCGCCCGCACCCGCGACATCGCCAGCTGCTGGTAGGTCATCTCGGTGTCGCCGAACGTGGCGTTGTTGGTGGGCACCGCGAGCAGTTGGGCGCCCGCGTCGATCGAGTCCGCGAACGCCCGATCGAAGGCGACCTCGTAGCAGGTCGCCACCCCGACGGTGAGATTCCCGGCGGTGACTGCCCCGTCCCCGTCACCGGGCACGAAGTTGCCCGCGCGGTCGGCGTACTCGGAGAACAACCGGAAGAACGAGCGGTACGGCAGATACTCCCCGAACGGCTGGATGATCCGCTTGTCGTGCTGCTCGCCCGGCCCGGTCTGCGGGTCCCACACGATCACCGAGTTGCTGGTGGTGCCGTCCCCGTTGAGCAGGACCGCGCCGACGAGAATCGGGGCGCCGACGGCAGTCGCGGCGGCGGTGATGTCGCGGGCGGCGTCGGCGTTGCGCAGCGGGTCGATGTCGGAGGCGTTCTCCGGCCAGATCACCACGTCGGGTTGCGGTACCGCACCCGACCGCACGTCCGCGGCCAGTTCCAGGGTCCGCGCCACGTGGTTGTCGAGCACTGCTTTGCGTTGTGCGTTGAAGTCGAGGCCGAGGCGGGGCACGCTGCCCTGGATCGCGGCGACGGTCACCACCGGCGAGTCGGCGCGGTCGGTCCGCAGCAGCGGCCACACCGCCAGCGCGACCAGCGGCGCGAGCGCCGTCCACGCGGCGGCGCGCACCGCGCGGCCCCGGTCGAGACGGGGACCGTCGCGGCGCACGAGGGAAAGCGCCAGTGCCGCCAGCCCGGTGCCGGTCAGCGCGACCGCGAACGACACCAGCGGGGCACCGCCGACCGCGGCGAGGGAGACGAACACCCCGTCGGGCTGGCCGAATGCGAGCCGGCCCCACGGGAATCCGCCGAACGGCACCGACGAGCGCGCGAATTCGGTGGCACTCCACGCCGCAGCGATCCACAGCGGCGCCGCGGGCAGTGACCGCAGATGCACTGCCAATGCCCCGAACAGGCCGATGAACACCGCTTCGGCGGCGGCGAGCGCAAGCCACGGCAGCGGTCCGACGTACACCCCGACCCACGGCAGCAGCGGCACCAGGAAGCCGAGTCCGGCGAGGTAGCCGTACCCGAACCCGGCGCGGCGCCGCATCGGCTGCGCCGTGAGCACCGCGGTGAGCAGGGCGATGCCGACGGGCGCGAGGAACCACAGCGGGCGGGGCGGGAAACTGGCGAACAGCAGCAGCCCGGCGAGGATCGCCGCGGCCGACCGCACCGCGATCGTCGTGGCGACCCGCCGCCGGGTGCCGGTGTCGGGCGCGGTCACCGTGCGTACACGACGCGGCCGCGGTGCACGCTGCGCACCAGCACCGGGTCGTCGGTGCCGTCGGCGAGGTCGGGTAGCGGCGCGACCCGCGAGCGCGGGTCCGTCGACCACCGTTGCACGCTGTCCTTCGGGGCCCGGATCACCAGGTCCCCCGCCTCCCACAGGGCATACGACGCCGGTGCGCCCGGATCCAAGGTGCCGGCCATCCCGTCGCGGACACCGCCGGCGCGCCACGCACCCCGGGTCGCCGCGGCGAACGCGGCGCGCGGCGAGATGCCGCTGCCGGGAGTGCGGTGATGCACCGCGGCGCGCAACATCTGCCAGGGCCGCGGCGCGGTCACCGGCGCGTCGGAACCGAACGCGAGGGACATGCCGGTCGCAGCGATGGCGGCGAAGGCGTTGAGTGCCGCGGCGCGCGGCGCCCCGAGACGCTGCGCGTACATCGCGTCGGGTCCGCCCCACAGCGCGTCGAACATCGGCTGCATGCTGGCGATGACTCCGTACCGGGCCAGCCGTTCGGCCTGCGCTGCGGTGATCGACTCGACGTGTTCGAGGCGGTGTCCGCGCGCCCCGACCGACGGGCCGCCCAGTTCGGTGGCGACGGCGTCGAATGCGGCGACGGTGGCGGTGACGGCGGCGTCCCCGATCACATGGAATCCGGCCTGGATGCCGACCTCGGTGCAGACCCGCACGTGGTCGGTGATGTCCTCGACGCTCAGGTAGGCGGTGCCGTGGCAGTCGGGCCGGTCCGCGTAGGGGTCGGCGAGCCACGCGGTGTGCGAACCGAACGCACCGTCGACGAACAGGTCGCCGCCGAGGGCGTGCGCGCCGGTCTCGGCGAGCAGGGCGGTGGCCTCGTAGGCGGTGCGCACCGCCTCACCCCAGTAGCCGCGCACCTCCACGGGATGGTCGGTGGCGAGCAGTTCGGTGAAGTCGTCGCGCCCGGAGATGTCGGGACCGCCGCATTCGTGCACGGCGACGATGCCGTGTGCGGCGAAATCGTCGAGGGCCGCTGCGCGGGCGCGGGCGCGCTGGGCCGCGGTGAGCCCGGTGCGTGCCGCCGCTCGCACCGCGTGGTGGGCTGCTGCGGTGACCGGGCGCTGCGGGTGGTAACCGCCGAGCGTGTCGAGTGAACCTGCCGCGACGCGCAGCGCCGAGGAGGCGGCCGCGGAGTGAGCGTCGATCCGGCCCAGGTAGACGAGCCGGCCGGGGGCGGCGGCGTCGAGTTCGTCGGTGGTGGGCGGGGTGGGATCCGGCCAGCGGGTCTCGTCCCAGCCGTGACCCCAGATCACCGCGTCGTCGCAGCCGGCGGCGAACTCCGCGACGCGGCGGAGCGCGTCCTCGCGGGTCGCGGCGCCGGTCAGATCCAGTCCGGACAGGGCGAGACCGTGTGCCGTCGTGTGCACATGGGTGTCGACGAAAGCGGGTGCGACGAAGGCGCCGTCGAGGTCGACGATCTCGGCATCGGGGTGCAGGACGCGTCCGGTGCGGTCCTGCCCGACCCACACGACGTGTCCGTCGGAGACGGCCATCGCGGTGGCGTCGGGTGCGCTCGCACTGTAGATGCGGCCGCCGACGAAGAGCTGGGTGTGCGGTGCTGGACTCACAACTGCCCAGTCTGCCCCGTCACGGTCGGCGGGGGCGCTGCGGGGTATCGACGATCTCCCCTTCGAGGATCTCGCCGTCCACGATGTCCGGCCGGGCAGGTCCGGCCGGACCGCGACCGGCGCCGTCGGTGCCGCCGGGCAGATGGGGCGCCGCCCCGACCACGGTGTTGTCGACGACCTGACCGTCGACGACCACCAGGCGTTGTCCGCGCCAGGTCGCGGCGTGGGTTCGGGCGGTGCGGGCAGCGAGGGCACGCACCACCGGCCGGAGCAGGGCGCGGCTCGGCAGCAGCAGCACGATGCCCAGGATCGTGGTGATCACGCCGGGGACCAGGACGAGACCGGCGCCGGCGCCGATGAGCGCGCCGTCGGTGAGCATCTTGTCGGGGGAACCGGCGGGTGGGAGCGGGCCGCTGCGGAGCTTGCCGAGGCCGCGCAACGCGCGGCGGCCCTGGGCGCCGAGCACCATGTACCCGGCGACGTTGACGGCGAGGAAGATCAGCACGGTGGCGAGGGCGCCGACGGTCGAGCCGAGCCAGGCCAGCACAGCGATCTCCGCAGCGACGTAGACGACGAACAGCAAGAGGTACACGCGGGGTCCTTCCGTACGCCGGGTCCGGCGCGAGGGTCGCTCGGGTGAGGGACTCGTCTGTTCAACGTACGAGACGCCGAGTTTGCTCCCGGCCCCTGCGGGCGGTGCGGTGGCCGCTCCGCTCCCCCGCTGCGGCCCATGATCGAATGGCGCTCATGACTATGGCCGACTGGGCGGTGCTCCTGACCGCGGCGACGGCTGCGGGCTGGGTCGATGCGGTCGTCGGCGGCGGCGGGCTGATCCTGCTGCCGGCGTTGCTGCTGGTCGCCCCGCATTTGGCGCCGCAGGTGGCGCTGGGCACCAACAAGCTCACCGCGATCTTCGGGACCGGGGCGGCGGTGTGGACCTTCGCGCGGCGGATCCCGTTGCCGTGGTCGGTGCTGGGACCGGCGGCGCTGGTGGCGGCGGTCTTCGCGGGGGCGGGTGCGGCCGCGGTGTCGCTGATCGACCGGGACGTGTTCATCCCGATCGTCATCGTGGTGCTCGTCGCGGTGGCGGTGTTCGTCGCGGCGCGGCCCACGCTCGGTTCCGGGGCAGGGCAGCACCGCCCGAGCGCGACGCGCATGGTGACAGTGGTGGTCGGCGCGGCCGCGGTGATCGGGTTCTACGACGGCATCCTCGGCCCGGGCACCGGCACCTTCCTGATCCTCATGTTCGCCGCGATGCTCGGCAGCGAGTTCGTCAAGTCGGCCGCGATGGCGAAGGTGATCAACCTGGGCTCGAATGTGGGCGCGCTGACGGTGTTCGCGATCGGCGGGCACGTGTGGTGGACCCTC
Source organism: Rhodococcus sp. NPDC019050 (assembly GCF_055664235.1). NCBI lineage: Bacteria > Bacillati > Actinomycetota > Actinomycetes > Mycobacteriales > Nocardiaceae > Rhodococcus > Rhodococcus sp. NPDC019050. The sequence goes on from NZ_JBVOON010000010.1 coordinate 89,207, forward strand.
GGGTTGACCATGGCGGTGTGCAACGTCGCCGGATCGGTGCTCGGGTCGCGGATGGCGCTGCGGCGCGGGGCGGGATTCGTACGGGTGGTGCTGCTGATCGTGGTGGTCGCGATGGCGGTTCGGCTGGGTTTCCAGCAGTTCGGGTGAGCCGGTCGCTACGGTAGGCCGGTGACCGGTGTGGACGACGACTTTCTTGCCCTGCCGCTGCGGGCCGCAGCCGACGCCGCGTTGTCGGTGGCCCGCGCTGCCGGCGCCACCCACGCCGACGTACGGGTGCAGCGGGTGCGGACGCATTCGCTGACGCTGCGCGACGGGGCGCTGCAGGCCGCGGTGGACGGCACCGACAGCGGGCTCGCGGTGCGGGTGCTTCTCGACGGCACCTGGGGGTTCGCGTCGCATCCCGAGCCGGGACCCGACGGGGCGGCGGAGGCGGCAGCGCGGGCGGTGGCGGTCGCGCGGGCGGTGCGGCCGCTGAACCGGGACCGTGTGCAGTGGGCGGACGAACCGGTGTATCCCGACGCGATGTGGACCTCCGCGTACGAGATCGACCCGTTCACCGTGCCCACAGCCGACAAGATCGCGGTGCTCGGCGCGTTCTCCCGGCGACTGCTCGACGCCGACGGGATCGACCACGTCACCGCCGGACTCGAACAGGTCAAGGAGCAGACCTTCTACGCCGACCTGGCGGGCTCGTCGATCACCCAGCAACGCATCCGGGTGCAACCCCATCTCGAGGCGATCACCGTGGATCGGCGGGCCGGCAGCTTCGAATCGATGCGCACCCTGGCTCCGCCGGTCGGGCGCGGCTGGGAGTACCTCGACAGCGACGCGCACTGGGACTGGACGGGAGAGCTGGACCGGCTGCCCGGCCTGCTGGCCGAGAAGTCGCGGGCACCGTCGGTGACACCGGGCCCCACGGATCTGGTGATCGACCCCACCAACCTGTGGTTGACGATCCACGAATCGGTCGGGCACGCCACCGAATACGACCGGGCGATCGGCTACGAAGCCGCGTACGCCGGCACCTCGTTCGCCACCCCGGACCGGCTGGGCACACTCCGCTACGGCAGCACCGCGATGCACGTGACCGCCGATCGCACCACCCCACACGGGCTCGCCACCACCGGATACGACGATGACGGCGTGGCCGCGCAGTCGTGGGATCTGGTGCGTGAGGGGGTGCTCGTCGGCTACCAGCTCGACCGGGCGTTCGCACCGAAGCTCGGTGTGCCGCGGTCCAACGGTTGCGCCTACGCCGACTCCGCCCACCACGTGCCGATCCAGCGGATGGCGAACGTGTCGCTGCAGCCGGATCCGGTGGTCGATCGCAGCACCGCCGACCTGATCGCCGGGGTCGAGGACGGGCTGTACATTGTCGGGGACCGCAGCTGGTCGATCGACATGCAGCGGTACAACTTCCAGTTCACCGGCCAGCAATTCCACCGCATCCGCGGAGGTCGGCTGGTCGGGCAGGTCCGCGACGTGGCGTACCAGGCCTCCACCCCCGACTTCTGGGGTGCGCTCGAGGCGGTCGGCGGATCGTCGACGTGGCGCCTCGGCGGCGCCATGAACTGCGGAAAGGCGCAACCGGGGCAGGTTGCCGCGGTCAGTCACGGCTGCCCGTCGGTGCTGGTGCGTGGCATCTCCGTGCTCAACACCGCGCAGGAGGGTGGCCGATGATCCCCGGACCGGACCTCGTCGAGGCGGCTCTGGCCGCGTCGACCGCCGACGAGACGATGGTGGTGGTCACCGACACCGAGGAAGCGGCCCTGCGGTGGGCGGGCAACTCGATGACCACCAACGGCTCGACCCGGTCCCGGTCGGTGACGGTGATCGCGGTGCGGCGCACCGCCGCCGGTGCCCGGTGCGGCATCGTCACCGCCCCGCTGCTGGACCACCGCGAGACCGCGGCGGTGGTCGGGGCCGCCGACGCCGCGGCCCGTACCGCCCCACCCGCTGCGGACGCGACGGACCTGGTGGCCGGCGACGGGACGCCGCACGATTGGGACGATCCCGTCGGGCGCACCGGCATCGACGTGTTCGATCCGGTGATCGGTTCTCTCGCAGAAGGATTCGGCGGGTCCGACGTGTTGTACGGCTTCGCGGAACACCAGGTGCACAGCACCTGGCTGGGCACGTCGACCGGGCTGCGGCGGCGCTGGACCCAACGTGACGGCTCGATCGAGATCACCGGCAAACGCGGCGGACTCGACGGGGCCAGCGCGTGGGTCGGTGCCGGCACCACCGATTTCACCGATGTGCGGACCGATCGGCTGCTCGAGGATCTGGCCCGTCGCCTGGACTGGGCCGCCACCTCGGTGACGTTGCCGGCGGGCCGGTACGAGACGGTGTTGCCGCCGTCCGCGGTGGCCGACCTGATGATCTACCTGATGTGGTCGATGGAGGGCCGGAGCGCACACGAGGGCCACACGGTGTGGTCGGGTCCGCGCGGCACCCGTATCGGCGACACCCTCACCGACCTGCCGCTGACGTTGACTTCCGATCCGGCGGCCCCGGGCCTGCAGTACGCCCCGTTCGTCACGGCCACCGCCTCGTCCGACGCGGTGTCGGTGTTCGACAACGGATTACCGGCCGGGCGGGTCGACTGGATCCGGGACGGCGCGGTCCACGCGTTGACCTATCCGCGCGCCGCGGCCGCCGAGTTCGCAGCAACACCCACCGCGCCCGGCCACAATCTGCTGCTCACCGGCGGAACCGGCGCGTCGCTCGACGACATGATCGCCGGCACCGAACGCGGACTGCTGCTCACCACGCTGTGGTACCTGCGCGATGTCGACCCGGCCACGTTGCTGCTGACCGGGCTGACCCGCGACGGGGTTTACCTGATCGAGGACGGGCAGGTCCGGGGCGCGGTCGGCAACTTCCGGTTCAACGAGTCCCCGGTGACGCTGCTGGGCCGCGCCACCGAGGTCGGGGCCACCGAACGGACCCTGCCGCGGGAGTGGAAGGACTGGTTCACCCGCACCGCGATGCCGCCGATGCGCATCCCGGACTTCCACATGTCGTCGGTCAGCGCCGCACGCTGACGACTTCCCGGCGCTACAGCAGGGCGTCGAGTCGGGTGCCGATCTCGTCGGGCCCGACGGTCGGTTCGAACCGGGTGACCACCTCACCGTCGGGGTCGACGAGGAACTTGGTGAAGTTCCACTTCACCTCGTCGGTCCCGATGGCCTCGGGCCGGGTCTTGCTGACGTGATCGAACAGGAACCCGTGCTCGGGACCGAAGTCGCCGGGCGCGGCGCTGCGCAGACACCGGTACAGCGGGTCGGCGTCGTCGCCGTTGACCTCAACCTTGCCGAACACCGGGAACGTCACGTCGTAGGTCAGGCTGCAGAACTCCTGGATCTCCGCGTCGGTGCCCGGCTCCTGCTCCCCGAACTGGTTACAGGGGAACCCGATGATCTGCACGCCCTGGTCGGCGGTGTCGCGATGCAACTTCTCCAGGCCTTCGTACTGCGGCGTCAGCCCGCACTTGCTGGCGACGTTGACGATGAGCAGATACGAACCCGCGTACTCACCGAGCGAGGCGGTCTCTCCCTGGGCGGTACGAACGGTGAAGTCGTGCACGGTCATGCGGTCTCCTGCCGGAAATGGCGATTCGGGTCGGACGAGATGGGTGTCACAGCAAAACTACGTCACCGCGATCACGTCGACGCTGTGGCCGATATCACGCGATCGTGCCTGAGTAGTGGGTACGCCGCATCGTTTCCCCGTGCCGTTCGGTTACTGCGGCGCGGTGGTGCCGGTGTCCGTACCGGTACCGGGGTCGAGGGAGCACGCCAGCCCTACCGTCCCGGTGCGGCCGCGGCGCAGCACGCTCGCGCCGACGATGAGCCGGCCGAGCAGACCGTACTTCCGGGCGATCACCGACCGCGCATGGGCGGTCTGTTCGGCATCGAGGATCACCCCGGTACCGGGGACCGCAGCCGACTTCGCGTTGCCGCGTGGGTCGCACACCGCCAGCGTCAGCCGCGGGTCGCGCCGCAACCGGCGCACCTTGTAGGCATCGGCTTCCGTCCACACCAGCAGGCGATCCCCGTCGGGCGCGGCCCACACAGGGGTGCCCACCGGCGACCCGTCCTTCCGGAACGTGGTCAGCAGGACGTACTTGGCTGCGGAGAGCTCGGCGAAGGAGGGTCGGCCGGAGCGAGTTTCGGACATGCGGACACCCTACGGTCTGTTCCGGCTCGGTCGCGTATCGACGCCGCACCTACGCGGTGAAGCCTTGGTCGTCGCCCGCCCGACGCTCTAGCCTGTGTGCATGCCCGACACCGCTGTCGAAATCCACTTGTCCGGCGGCGTGCTCACCGCAGCGCAGTTGCGCGCCCTCGCCGAACTCGCCGACGCTCACGGCGGCGGCAGTCTGCACCTGACCGGTCGGGCGCAGGTCCGGCTGCACGGCGACACCGAACAGATCACCGAGCGACTCGGCGCGATCGGGCTCAGCGCCGATGCGCCGACTCGTTCCCGGGTGCTCGCGTCGCCTTTGAGCGGCCGTCTCGAGGGGCACCGCGACATCCGCCCACTGCTTCGTGCCGTCGCCGCCCGCCTGCACGAGACCCCGGAGCGCGGTGCCCGGATCTACGGCATCGACGACGGTACCGGCGACATCGTGGCGCTGGCCCCGCACATCGCGGTGCTCGCCCGCCCCGACGGCCGGATGGCGGTGGTGCGCGACGGTGCCGACACCGGTTTGCGCATCGATCCGGAGGCTGCCGTCGACATCCTGTTCGCCGAGACCCCACCGGACGGGACCCCTGATGCGGCGGAGCCGCTGCCCTCGCCGCCCCCCGCCCCGATCGGGTGGCTCGACCAGAGCGACGGCGGGGTCACCCTCGCCGGTGGTCTCCCCGGTGGAGTGCTGCCGTCGCGACTCGCCGAGTTCCTCGCCGCGGTGGAACGCCCCGTCGTGATCACCCCGTGGCGGTCGGTGCTGTTGTGCGACCTCGACGAGTGGACCGCCGAGCAGATCGTGCGGGTGCTCGCCCCGATGGGTCTGGTGTTCGACGCCGGTTCCTCGGAGTTGGACGCACGCACCGACCGGGACTGATTCACCGCTCGGGCGCTGGGCCGATCCCACAGAACGGGTCCGCGAGCGGTGCACGCCGCCTACCGTGAATCGGGTGACCCGCGCCGACAGTTCCCCCGGGCCCCGCGATCCCGGTACCACCGACGACACCTACGACGTGATAGTGCTCGGCGGGGGTCCCGCCGGAGAGAACGCCGCGCAGTACGCCGTATCGGGGAGCGAGCGCACCGTCGCCCTGGTGGAACACGAACTGGTCGGCGGCGAATGCTCCTACTGGGCGTGCATGCCGTCGAAGGCACTGTTGCGACCCAGCCAGGTGCTGGCGACGGCGCGGCACATGCCCGGCGTCGGCGACAAGGTCAGCGCCCATGGCGTCGACGTGCCCGCCGTGCTCGCCCGCCGCGACGGGTTCACTCACGACCGGGACGACAGCTCACAGGTGGACTGGGCCCGCTCGGCGGGCATCGACGTGGTGCGCGGACGCGCGGCGCTGGCCGGGGAACGCACCGTCGCCGTCACCGGCGCCCATCCCGATCGGCCCCGCGTCCTCCGCGCTCGGCACGCGGTGGTCCTCGCCACCGGCACCGTCGCCGTCGTTCCCGACACCCCTGGTCTGCGCGCGGCGTTGCCGTGGATTTCCCGCGATGCGACCAATCTGCTGGAGATCCCGCGGCGCGTGCTCGTCGTCGGCGGCGGTGTGGTCGCCTGCGAAACCGCCACCTGGCTGCGGCAACTCGGCGTCGAGGAATTGACGATGGTGGTACGCGGATCACGGCTGCTTCCCCGCGTCGAACCGTTCGCCGCCGACGCCGTCACCGACGCGCTGAGGACTCACGGCATCACGGTCCGGCACCACGCCACGATCCGGCAGGTCGAGCGCCCCGACGTGCGTGAAACCGGAATCGGCCGGATCCACGGCGGTCCGGTCACCGTCGAACTCGACGACGGCACCCGCCTCGAGGTCGACGAGATCGTGGTCGCGACCGGCCGACGCCCGACCACCAGCACTCTGGGTCTCGACACGGTCGGCCTGGCCGCCGACGCGGCGATCACCGTCGACGACCATCTCACCGTCGAGGGCGTGGACGGCGACTGGCTCTACGCCGTCGGCGATGTCGCCGGCCGCGCCGCCCTGACCCACATGGGCAAGTACCAGGCGCGGGTGTGCGGGGACGTGATCGCCGCCCGCGCGGAAGGCCGCCCCCTCGACGGATCGCGGTACCGGGCGAGCGCCGACCACGGGCAGGTCCCCCAGGTGATCTTCACCGACCCCGAGATCGCCGCCGTGGGACGCACCGCCGAGCAGGCCCGCGCCGACGGTGTCGACGTCGAGGTGCTCGAGGCGGACATCGATGTGGCCGGCGCTGCGCTGTCCCGGGACGACTTCACCGGCCACGCCGCGCTGGTCGTCGACCGCGCCACCGACACCCTGGTCGGGGCGACCTTCGTCGGCACCGACGTGAGCGAACTCGTGCACGCCGCGACGATCGCTCTCGTCGGGCGGGTACCGCTCGACACGCTGTGGCATGCCGTGCCGTCGTACCCGACGGTCAGCGAGGTGTGGCTGCGGCTGCTCGAAGCCCGCCGCTCCTGACGGCGGTTCGTCGGGTTTGTACAAGACAGGTGGGTACCTGATGTCCGACCGTGGGACACATGACCGACAAAGTGACTCCCGTACCCGAGGGTTACACCGCCCTCACGCCTTTCCTCGTCGTGGAGGGCGCAGCATCCGCGATCGATTTCTACTGCGATACCTTCGGCACGACCGGTGCGTGTGGTCATCGGTGGTGGTTCAGTGCCCGCACAGCGGGCAATATGCAACCGAGCTTTCGGAACCCGACTTCATCGTCCGATCGGTTGACGGATGGTGGACGGTCGGGGGATGCGCCGGCACCGTGTCACCGAGCACGCTAGGAGGGTGGATCCGATGAATGCACTGCAGCGGACGCTCGCGCGGGGCTTCGGTGGCCTCACCCGACGGATGTACCAGGGCGGCCGACCGGGGTCGGTGGCTCGCGCGATGAACGGGTTCGCGAGCCGCCAGTACGCGGCAGGGCTGCTGTCCCCCAGCTATGCGATGACCCTCGAAGTGACCGGGCGGCGCAGTGGCCAGCCGGTGACTCTGCCCGTGGTGGTAGCCGACTTCAACGGGCAGCGGTATCTCGTGTCGATGCTCGGCGAGGCCAATTGGGTGCGCAACGTGCGCGCCGCCCGGGGCCGCGCTGTCCTGCACCGTCATGGCAGCGACACGGTGCACCTCGCGGAGGTCGACCCGGGCGAACGTGCCCCGATCCTGCGCCGCTACCTCGAGCTCGCGCCCGGCGCGCGACCTCATTTCCCGATCGACCGGCACGCCCCCGTCGCCGAATTCGAGCGGATCGCGGATCGGTATCCGGTGTTCCGGGTCGACGCCGTCGGCTAGCGCGGCAGGGTGCCGCGGGTTCGTCCGGGGCAGCAGCCGAGTCCCGAAGGACACCGGCCGCACCGGTCTCCGCACTCCATACCTCGCGCGAGCCCCGACGACGCGCCCGCGCGTTCCCTCATCGATCGAACCGTCAGGAGCCCTCGTGTCGACCGAAAACCTTTGGACCGCATCGCGTGTGGGTGACCGTGTCGTCAGCGCGGACGTCGACGGGCTTCCGTGTCACGGTGACGACCCCGATCTGTGGTTTGCCGAGGCGCCTGGAGATCTCGAACTTGCGAAATCCCTGTGCACCGGGTGTCCCGTGCGTGCGCGCTGCCTTACGGCGGCATTGGCCCGCGAAGAGCCGTGGGGGGTGTGGGGCGGCGAGATCATCGATCACGGTGTGATCGTCGCCCGCAAACGTCCGCGTGGACGACCGCGCACGACGGCAATCACCGAGTCGCGCAAAGAACTGGTGCGCGCCTGAAGCGGCTGCCCGGCCCCCGACGCGGATCCCCACCGAATCGAGCAGAACCCGAAAGCTCGACGCCACCGGTCAACGCGGCAGTCGCCGCCAGATCGCCCGCGGCAGCAACCGCATCCCGAAGAACACCGGCCGCAGCAGTCCCGGCACCCATACCTCGCTGCGACCGCGACCCAGGGCGCGCACCACCGCGTCCGCGACCTGCGGAGGGGTGCTCGAGAACGGTGCCGGCTTCATTCCGTCGGTCATCCGCCCGATCACGAATCCGGGCCGCACCAGCAACAACGACACTCCGCTGCCGTGCAGCGCATCCGCGAGCCCGGACGCGAATCCGTCCAGACCGGCCTTCGCCGACCCGTACACGTAGTTGGCGCGCCGCACCCGCACTCCCGCCACCGACGAGAACACCACGATCCGTCCCGAGCCCTGCCCGCGCAGCAACGACGCCAGCCGCGTCGCCAACGCGACCTGCGCCACGTAGTCGGTGTGCACGATCGCCACCGCGTGCGCAGCATCGGTTTCGGCGCGGGCCTGGTCACCGAGGATCCCGAACGCCAGGACCGCCACATCGATCGGCCCGTACGTAGCCACCAGGTCGTCGAGCACCTGCTGGTGCGTGTCGAGCGCGTCGGCGTCGAACTCGGCAGTGTGCACCGCAGTCGCACCCGCCGCGACCACTGCGTCCTTCTCCGCGGCGAGGTCGTCGGCACGCCGCGCGGCGAGGATCACGGTGCGGCCGGGCGCGAGCCGACGGGCTACTTCGATCCCGATCTCGCTGCGGCCTCCGAATACGACGACAGTTCCCGGTGCGCTGTTCATGCCCGTCAGTCTCGCGCCTCCGGGGGTGCATCGGTGCCGCCGGGTCCCCTTGTGCCGCCGCCGCGGCGGTCGCGGGCGCTCTAGGCTTCCGGGCATGGTTCACACCCCCGAGGCGCTCGGCGACCGTGCCTTGCAGTTCCTGTCCGAATACCATCTCGGCACCCTGACGACGTTGCGGGCCGACGGCACCCCGCACGTGGTGGCGGTGGGGTTCACCTGGGATCCCGACGCGCAGGTGGCGCGGGTGATCACCAACGCCGGGTCGCAGAAGGCCCGCAACGCCGCCCGCGGCGGCTACGGCGCGGTGAGCCAGGTCGACGGGGGCCGCTGGCTCACCTTGGAAGGTCCCGCCCGGGTCCGCGACGACGCCGACGCCGTCGCCGAAGGGGTCGCCCGTTACGCCCGCCGGTACCGGCAGCCACGGGAGAACCCGACCCGCGTGGTCGTGGAGATCGCGGTGGCCCGGGTGATGGGCTCGGTGCTGGACTGACCGGCCGGGACGCTCAGGCGGGCAGCACCGTCAACCCGTGCGGCCGCAGATTCATCGACTCGCAGCCGTCCGCGGTGACCACCACGATGTCTTCGATGCGCGCACCCCACTGTCCCCGGAAATAAATACCCGGTTCGATGCTGAACGCCATGCCCGCCTCGAGCGTCTCGGTGTTGCCGCCGACGATGTACGGCTCCTCGTGGACCGACAGGCCGATGCCGTGCCCGGTGCGGTGCACGAACACCTCCCCGAAACCTTCGGCGGTGAGCAGATCGCGCGCCGCGGCATCGACCGCTTCGGCGGTGATCCCGGGGCGCACCGCGTCCACCGCGGCCTGCTGCGCCGCTTCGAGCACCGCGATCTTACGGGCGATCTCCGGGTCGGGCTCGCCGATGCTGTAGGTACGGGTGGAATCGGAGTTGTAGCCCGGTTCCACGGGTCCGCCGATGTCGATCACCACGATGTCTCCGGCTTCGATGACCCGGTCGGACACCTCGTGGTGCGGGTCGGCGCCGTGCGGACCGGACCCGACGATCACGAACGCCGCCTCGGTGTGACCCTCGGCGAGGATCGCGGCGCTGATGTCCGCGGCGACCTGCGCCTCGGTGCGACCGGCGCGTAGCCACTCCCCCATGCGGGCGTGCACGCGGTCGATGGCGGCTCCGGCGCGGCGCAGCGCGTCGATCTCGTCGTCGTCCTTGAGCATCCGCAGTTGCCGGATCACCGGGGTCGCCAGCACCGGGGTGCCGTCGAACCGGGCCGCGAGCGGCACCAGATGCAGTGCCGGCATGGCCTCGGCCACCGCGACGTTGCGCGCGCCCGGCAGCAACTCCGCGACCAGCGCATACGGGTCCTGCCCGTCCACCCAGTCGCGGATCGGCAGCGTGAGGTCGGCGACCGCCGACCCGTTCAGCGACGCCAACTCGAGGCGCGGCACCACCACGGTCGCCGGGGACCCGTCGGTTGGGATCACCAGGCAGGTCAGCCGCTCGAACGACTCGGCGCGCGACCCGATCAGGTACCGCAGGTCGGGACCCGGGGTGATCAGCAACGCGTCGAGCCCGGCGGCGGCGCCCAGTTCGGCGGCGCGAGCGAGGCGGGTTCCGTAGCGGGCGGCGGGAAATCGGGATTCGGCGGTGCTCATGATCCCCAGCGTATCGGTCCGACCCGAATGGCAGGATGTGGTCCGTGACCGCACCCGAGACGTCCCCGCCGACCGTTCCGCAGCCGACGCTCCTGCTGCTCGACGGCGCCAGCCTGTGGTTCCGCGCCTTCCACGCGTTGCCGGAGTCGATGACCGCACCCGACGGCACGCCCGTCAACGCGGTCCGCGGTTTCGTGGACATGGTGGCGTCGCTGATCCGCCGGCACCGGCCGACCCGGCTGGTGGTGTGCCTGGATCTGGACTGGCGTCCGGCGTTCCGGGTCGCCGCGGTCCCCAGCTACAAGGCACACCGGGTCGCGGCCGGATCGGGCGGCACCGTCGAAGAAGTCCCCCCGGCGCTGCTGCCGCAGGTCCCGGTGATCCTCGAGGTGCTCGCGGCTGCGGGGATCGCCACCGGCGGGGCCGCCGGCTTCGAGGCCGACGACGTGCTGGGCACCCTCGCCGCCCGAGAGCGCACCGATCCGGTGGTTGTGGTCAGCGGCGACCGCGATCTGCTGCAGGTCGTCGCCGACACCCCGGTCCCGGTGCGGGTGCTCTACGTCGGTCGCGGCCTGGCCAAGGCCGAACTGTTCGGTCCCGCGGAGGTTGCGGACCGCTACGGGGTGCCGGCCGACCGTGCCGGTGTCGCCTACGCCGAACTGGCGGCGCTGCGCGGCGACCCGTCGGACGGGTTGCCCGGCGTCAAGGGTGTCGGGGAGAAGACCGCGTCCGGGTTGCTGCTGCAGTACGGCTCGCTCGCGGCGGTCCGCGCGGCCGTCACCGACGACAGCTCGCGGTTGTCGCAGGGCATGCGCGCGAAGCTGGCCGCGGCCGCCGAGTATCTCGATGCGGCGCTGCCGGTGGTGCGGGTCGCCACCGACGCGCAGGTGCAGATGTCGCGGCCTGATGTGCTGCCGCAGGTCCCCGCCGACCCCGCCCGACTCGACGACCTGGCGCGCCGGTGGGGTGTGGAACGGCCAGTGACCTCGCTCGTCGCGGCGCTCGCCGGGCAGTGACCGATTGCGAGGCCGATCGTCGGCCTCAGTTGGGGCGGCTGACCTCGTAGGTGCCCGCGTCGTCGGTGAAGGTCAACGTCACCGAGCGGTACTGGCCGTCGACGGTGACGGTGCACGCGAAACTGTTGCCCGCGGCCACTTCCTGACCGGTCGGGCAGGAGACGTCCCCGACCTCGGTGGCGCCGTACGACTCGGTGAGCACCTTCGCCACACCCGCCTCGGCGGCTTCCGCGTCGAGGGTGGTCGTGGCGCCGAGGGTCGCGATCGCGATCACACCGCCGACGACGAACACCAGTGCCACCACCGCGCCGATGATCAGCGGCAGCTTCGACTTCTTCGGCGGCGCAGGAGGCTGGCCCCAGGGCTGGGCGCCGGCGGACGGCGGTCCCCACGGCTGTCCGGGCTGCTGTTGTCCCGGGTGCGGTCCGGGCTGACCCCACTGCTGCGCCCCGGGCGGTGGACCCCAGCCGGGTTCGGCGGCCGGGCCGGGTTGCTGCGGTCCGCCCCACCCCGGCCCTGCGGCAGGTTGCCCCCAGCCCTGCGGGCCGGGTTGCGGCGCGGACGGCTGCTGCGGTGGCGGACCCCAGGGTTGTTGCTGGGGCGCACCCCCGCCCGGTGCCCATTGCCCGCCCGCGGCGCCGGGCTGCTGCGCGCCGCCGCCCTGCTGCTGCCACGGCGGAGGACCGGGGTTCGGCTGTGCGGGCTGTCCCCACCCGGAGTGCGGCGGCGCCCAGGCCCGGTCGTCGGGCGTGGCCTCCCACTGCGAGCCGGATGCCGGGTTCGCCCACGGATCGGCGGGACGGGAGGGTCGCTGCCCGCCCGGGTCCTGAGGTTCGTTCGGCCCGGTCATCGTCGCCTCCAGCTGCCCGTCACATCGGTTGGTTCACCGTAGCCCGTCCACCACTGGGCATCGGTACGGCAGCGCGTATCAAACCACACCTTCCGGTCCGGTCGTGTCCCCGGAGGGTCACCCCGCCGCTGCTCACTCCGCCGCCGGATCGATGGCCACCACACCGCGCCGGATCGCCCCGACGGCCCGACCGGCCGTGCGCGCCAGTTCCGGGTCGTCCGCGCAGGTCCGCACCTGGTCGAGCAGGTCGATCAACTGCCGGCACCACCGCACGAAATCGCCGGGAGACAGCTCGCGGCCCGCAGTGTCGGCCGCGATCAGCGCATCGGTGAGCGAACCGGAATTGGCCCAGGTGAACGCGGCGGTCACGAAGCCCAGATCGGGTTCGCGGGTGGGCGGCAACCGATGTCGCACCTCGTCGGCGCGCAACGTGTCGCACATCCGGATCGTGTCCACGAGTGCCGTGCGGATCGGCCCGGTCGGGCCGCGCACGCTGATCACATCGTCGGTGCGTGACTCGTAGATCACCGACGACGCCACCGCCGCCAACTCGGCCGGGGACAGGCCCGCCCAGATCCGGTGCCGCAGGCACTCCGCGACCAGAAGATCCGCCTCGGCGTACACCCGCGCCAGCCGGTCACCGGCGTCGGTGGTCTCCGGATCGTCACCCCCGGTGAGGTATCCGCGTTCGGTCAGCAACGCCACGATCCGCTCGAAGGTACGGGCCAGCGAATCGGTGGTGGCCTCGGCGCGGCGCCGTTGCTGCTGCGTTTCCCGCAGCAACCGGTGGTACCGCTCCCCTACCCGCGCCAGCGAGTCGAGGTCGGGACGGTCGTGCGCCGGGTGGCTGCGCAACCGGCGCCGCAACGTGTCGATCTCCCGGCTGTGCGCTTTGCTCTTGCCGCGTTTCGGTCGTCGCGGCGCCGAGTACCCCTTCGACCGCAACGCCGAGGCGATGTCGCGGCGGCCGCGACCGGTGCGATGGTCGACGTGCCGCGGCAGCCGAAGTCGCCCGAGTACCTGCGCCGGTGAGGGGAAATCTCCCGCCGACAACCGCCCGGACCATCCGTCCGGGGTGACGACCTGCGGCCGCGGGTCCACGGCGTCCTGATCGGCCACGACGACGACGGCCAGCCCGGAGTGCTTGCCGGCCGGCACCGCAACGATGTCGCCCGCCCGCAACGTCACCAGCGACGCCACCGCCTCCTGTCTGCGGTCCTGCCGGCCACGCCGTTCGTGTTCGCGCTCGGCGGCGGTCAGGTCCGATCGCAGCGTCAGGTAGTCGAGGATTTCGCTGTCGGCGCCGCCCAGTTCGTCGCGCAGCTTCGCCAGCGTCGCCTCGTTGCGCTCGATCGCGCGGGTCAGCCCGACCACCGATTTGTCCGCCTGGAACTGGGCGAACGACATCTCCAGCAGGGCGCGGGAACGGTCCACCCCGACGGCGTCGATGAGATTGACCGCCATGTTGTACGACGGACGGAACGAACTGCGCAGCGGGAAGGTGCGGGTCGACGCGAGCCCGGCGACGGTGGCCGGTTCCACACCCGGCTGCCATAGCACCACCGCGTGCCCCTCGATGTCGATGCCGCGACGTCCGGCCCGGCCGGTGAGCTGGGTGTATTCGCCGGGGGTCAGTTCGGCGTGGGTTTCGCCGTTGAACTTGACCAGCTTTTCGAGCACCACGGAGCGGGCCGGCATGTTGATGCCCAGCGCGAGGGTTTCGGTGGCGAACACCGCCCGCACCAGACCGCGCACGAACAACTGCTCGACGGTGTGCCGGAACGCCGGCAGCATGCCCGCGTGGTGGGCGGCGATACCGCGTTCGAGGGCGGTGCGCCAGGTGCTGTAGCCGAGTACCTCCAGGTCCGCGCGCGGCAATTCACGGGTGTGTTCGTCGATGATCCGGCCGATCTCGGCGGCCTCCTGATCGGTGGTCAGATGCAACCCCGATCGCAGGCACTGCTGCACCGCGGCGTCACACCCGGCACGGCTGAACACGAAGGTGATCGCCGGCAGCAACCCGTCGCGGTCCAGGCGGGTGATCACATCGGGCCGGGGCAACGGCCGGTGGTTGCGGCTGCCGAAACCGCGGCCGCCGCGGCCCTGCCACCGGTCCCCGCCGTCGGCGGCGAGCCGGCGCCGCACCGCGGCGAGCAGTTCCGGGTTGACGACCACACCGCGGCGACGTTCCCGCCGCGGCAAATCCGCCGGTTCGGCGCGGGCGTCGAACAGGTCGTAGATCTGCGGACCGACCATCATGTGCTGGTGCAGCGGGATGGGCCGCACCTCGTCGACGACAACGGTGGTGTCGCCGCGCACGGTGGTCATCCATTCACCGAACTCCTCGGCGTTGGAGACCGTCGCGGACAGGCTCGCCAACCGCACGTCCTCGGGGAGATGCAGGATGACCTCTTCCCACACGGCGCCGCGGAACCGGTCGGCGAGGAAATGCACCTCGTCCATCACCACGTGCGTCAACCCGATCAGCGAGGACGACGACGCGTAGATCATGTTGCGCAGCACCTCGGTGGTCATCACGACCACCGGCGCGTCCGCGTTGATGGACTGGTCGCCGGTGAGCAACCCCACCGACGCTTTGCCGTGCCGGGCGCACAGATCGGCGTACTTCTGGTTGCTCAGCGCCTTGATCGGGGTGGTGTAGAAGCATTTGGTGCCGGCCTGCAACGCCAGGTACACCGCGAATTCACCGACCACCGTCTTTCCGGCGCCGGTGGGGGCGCACACCAGCACCGAGTGCCCGTCCTCGAGCGCACGACACGCATCCTTCTGGAACGGGTCGAGCGGGAAGGCGAGGTCGGCGGCGAAGTCGGTGAGGCGGGGGCCGGACACCTCAGGGACGGCCGACGGGGCGTGGGGGTGCTCGCTCACAGGGTGTCGGAGTAGTCGGGGCGGGTAGGCGCGGCGGGTTCGACGGGTGCCGGGGTGGGGATCGAGGAGCCCTCGTCGTCGTCGAGGTCGCCCCAGCCCTCCTCCTTGCGGCGGCGCGCGCGGCGCCGGTCGGTGATCCGGGAGATCTGGATGGCCACTTCGAGCAGCAGCGTCAACGCCATCGCGAGGGCGATCATCGAGAACGGGTCCTGGCCGGGGGTGGCGATCGCGGCGAAGACGAACATCGCCATGATCAGGCCGCGGCGCCACGCCTTGAGTTTCTCGTACGGCAGGACGCCCACCGCGTTGAGCGCGACGACCACCAGCGGGATCTCGAAGGACACTCCGAAGATCACCAGCAGATTGATGATGAACCCGAAGTATTCGGAGCCCGACAGGGCCGTGACCTGCACATCGTTACCGATGGTGAGCAGGAACGACAAGGCGTGCGAGACGACCAGGTAGGCCAGCACCGCGCCGGAGACGAACAGCACCGCGCCGGAGACGACGAAGCCGATCGCGTAGCGCCGTTCCTTGCTGTACAGGCCGGGGGTGACGAACGCCCACAGCTGGTAGAGCCACACCGGGCAGGCCATCACGATGCCCGCGGTCAGCGCGACCTTCAATCGCAACATGAACTGTTCGAACGGGCCGGTTGCGAGCAGTCGGCAGGCGCCGTCGGTGCTCAGGTCGGCGCGCGCGGACGGCGGCAGCTCACAGTAGGGGCCGCGCAGGATTTCGCCGAGGCTGTCGAGCCCGAACACCCCGCGGCTGTACCAGAAGAATCCGAGGATGGTGGTGAGAAACACCGCAGCGACCGCGATGAGCAGCCGTGTGCGCAGTTCGTACAGATGCTCGACCAGCGACATGGTGCCGTCGGGGTTGGTCTTGCGCCGACTGCGGCGGGGATCGAACGGGATGCGCACGGTGCGGTTCTCAGCTCCTGACAATGGCCGCCGGGGTTCGGAGTCCGGGCCCGTCGGCATCAGCGGAACCGGGACACCCGTGTGGGTGCCCCGGAGGGGAGAGCACGGTCAGTGAGACCGCGGTTCGCTGTGAGGGGCGTTCTGCTGCTGCTGCGGCGGGACGACGGTCGGCTCGACCGGCGGTGCCGGCGTCGGCGCGGGCGGCAGCGGCTGCTGGGTCCCGGCCGGACGCGCATCGTCGTTCTGCATCTCCTTGACTTCACTCTTGAAGATGCGCAGCGAACGACCCAGGCCGCGTGCGGCGTCGGGAAGCTTCTTCGACCCGAACAGGATCACGACGACCAACGCGACGATGGCCCAGTGCCACGGGCTCATTGCACCCATTTACAACCTCCACAAATCGGCTGGTGTCGATGCTACCGGACCAGGGCCCGGCTGATTCGCATGCCGAAGCGAATCCGCAGGGAGTTTGCACGGGGTTCACACAACCGTTTCCTGCGCGTCGATTCAGGTGAGCGGTTCCGCGGCGTCCAGAGCGGCGTAGGCGGCGAGGGCTTCGCCCGCCCGAGCCCGCACCGCGGAGACCAGGTCGGCGGGTGCGAGGACCGTCAC
Organism: Rhodococcus sp. NPDC019050; assembly: GCF_055664235.1. Taxonomy (NCBI): domain Bacteria; kingdom Bacillati; phylum Actinomycetota; class Actinomycetes; order Mycobacteriales; family Nocardiaceae; genus Rhodococcus; species Rhodococcus sp. NPDC019050. The sequence goes on from NZ_JBVOON010000010.1 coordinate 105,891, forward strand.
GCCGCTGCCGAGACCCACCAGCAACCGCACCATCCAGTCCCGCGACGCATACCGCAACACCGCCTCGCAACTGCCGTCCGGGAACACCTCGACGTCGGTGAGCGGATAGTAATCGAGCAGCCAGGTGTATCCCGGTTCCAGACGCAGCCGAGCGGCGGGCAACGCCGGGTCACCTTCGAACAATTCGAGGTGGTCGTCGCCGGTCAGGGCCCGCTGCGGCGGCTGGGCCGCCTCGTCCAGCACGGTCGCGTCGTCGATCCGGTCGAACCGGAACAACCGCACGCCCTCGGCGGTACGGCACCACGCCTGCAGATAGGTGTGCTCGTCGATGAGCACGATGCGGATGGGGTCGACGACCCGTTCCGAGACGGTGTCGCGCGACGCCGAATAGTAGGTCAGGTGCAGGGCCCGGCCGCGGCGCACCGCGTCCCGCACCCGTCCCGCGACCGGATTCTCCATTACCGCAGGACCGGTGCTTTCCGGGGAGTTCGCCGTCGCGGCGGTGCCGGCCGCCGCCTCGATCTTCGCGATCGCCGACTGCGCCGCCGCCGGTTCCACCACGCCGGGCATCTCCAGCAGCGACCGCAACGCGACGAGCAGGGCGGTCGCCTCGGTGGAGGTCAGCCGCAGCGGACGGTCGATGCCCGCGGTGAACGTCACGGCGATGCTGTCCTCGGAGAACGACAGGTCGATCAGGTCGCCGGGCCCGTACCCGGGCAGTCCGCACACCCACAACTGGTTCAGATCGTCCATGATCTGCTTGGGGGTCACCCCCAGATCGCGGGCCGCCTCCGCTGCGCTGATCCCGGGGTGCGCCTGGAAATAGGGCACCAGGTTCAGCAACCGCGCCAACCGGCTGGACAGTCGTGCACTCATCGTTCGTCGTCCCCCTCCGCGGCGACCGGGTCGCCGACCACCCGGGCGAGGATGCGTTGCACCTCGGCCCGCAATTCTGCCGGTTCCAGTACCAGCGCGTCGGCGCCCTGACCGGCGATGATCCGTTCGATCCATTCCCACGACCGCACCGGCACCTCGAGCACACTGCCGTCGCGTCCCCCGATCTGCCGCGACTCGAGTTCCTCGCCGAGCCGGCGCAGCTCGTAGGCCTTACCCGCCGCCACCCACACCCGAGCCGAGCCGGAAACATCGCGCTGGCTGGTGGCGGCCAGGACCCGGGCCCGCAGGTCCACCCCCTCCGGGATCTGCACCGCCCCGGCCGGGCCGATCGCGGTGACATCGTCGCCGATGCGGGAGAGCCGGAAGGTGCGCGGCGCATCCCGGTCGCGGTCGTGGCCCACCAGGTACCAGCGGCCGTGTACGGTCACCACACCCCACGGATCCACGGTGCGTTCGGTCCACGGTTCGGTGGGAGAACTGCGGTGCGAGAATCGCACGGCGCGCCCGGCATCGATCGCGGCGAGCAGTTCCTGCAGGGCCGGTTCCGAGCCGCGGGCGCGCGCCGGGATCGGGGCGACCGTCCCGGGATCGACGTCGACCTGCACCCCTGCTGCCCGTAGTTTCAGCAACGCGCCCTGGGCCGCGGACGTCAGTTCGGGCGACTCCCACAGTGCGGATGCCACCGCGACCGCGGCGGTTTCCTCCTGAGTCAGGTCGATGTCGGGCAGTTCGTAGGCGTCGCGGTTGATGCGGTAGCCCTCGACGGTGGAGAACCGGGACGGCATTCCCGTTTCCAGCGGCACCCCGAGATCCCGCAGTTCGTTCTTGTCGCGTTCGAACATCCGGCTGAACGCCTCGTCGCTCGCGCATTCCGAGTATCCGGCCACCGACGTGCGGATCTTCTCCGCCGGGAGGTACTGCCGGGTGGACAGCAACGCGATGACCAGATTGACCAGCCGTTCGACTTTCGAGATCGCCACGGCCCAACCCTAATGCCCCGCAGCCCGCGCACCGCCCCGGAACGTCTCAGCCGGTGACGGCCGGCACTCACATCGACGCGATGAGCCGCTCCACCCGTTCGTCCACGGCCCGGAACGGGTCCTTGCACAACACGGTGCGCTGCGCCTGATCGTTGAGCTTGAGGTGGACCCAGTCGACGGTGAAGTCGCGGCCCGCGGCCTGCGCTGCGGCGATGAAGTCGCCGCGCAGTTTCGCGCGGGTGGTCTGCGGCGGAGTGTTGACCGCCGCCTCCACCGCCTCGTCGTCGGTGGCGCGAGCCGCCAGCCCCTTACGTTGCAGCAGGTCGAACACGCCGCGGCCGCGTTTGATGTCGTGATACGCCAGATCGAGCTGGGCGATCTTCGGGTCGGACAACTCGATGTCGTACCGGTCCTGGTAGCGCTGGAACAGTTTGCGCTTGATCACCCAGTCGACCTCGGTGTCGACCTTCGCGAAATCCTGCGATTCGACGGCGTCGAGCACCCGTCCCCACAGGTCCACGACCTGCGAGACGTACGGGTCCGGGGTGCGGGTGTCGAGGTACTCCACCGCCCGCGCGTGGTATTCGCGCTGGATGTCCAGAGCGCTGGCCTGCCGGCCCCCCGCCAGCCGCACCGGTCGCCGCCCGGTCAGGTCGTGGCTGACCTCGCGGATCGCGCGAATGGGGTTGTCCAGTGCGAAATCGCGGAACGGCACGCTCGCCTCGATCATTTCGAGCACCAGCGCCGCCGACCCCACCTTGAGCATCGTGGTGGTCTCGGACATGTTGGAGTCGCCGACGATCACGTGCAGCCGCCGGTACTTCTCGGCGTCGGCGTGCGGTTCGTCGCGGGTGTTGATGATGGGACGGGACCGGGTCGTCGCCGAGGAGACGCCTTCCCAGATGTGCTCGGCGCGCTGCGACAGGCAGAACGTCGCGGCCTTCGGGGTCTGCAGCACCTTGCCGGCACCGCAGATCAGCTGCCGGGTCACCAGGAACGGCAGCAGCACATCGGAGATCCGGGAGAACTCCCCCACGCGCGCGACCAGGAAGTTCTCGTGGCAGCCGTAGGAGTTGCCCGCCGAATCGGTGTTGTTCTTGAACAGGTAGATGTCGCCGCCGATGCCCTCTTCCGCGAGCCGCTGCTCCGCGTCGATGAGCAGTTCTTCGAGCACCCGCTCCCCGGCGTGATCGTGTTCGACGAGCTGGAGGAGGTTGTCGCACTCGGCGGTCGCGTATTCCGGATGCGACCCGACGTCGAGGTACAACCGCGCTCCGTTGCGCAGGAACACGTTGGAGCTGCGCCCCCAGGACACGACCCGGCGGAACAGGTAGCGGGCCACCTCGTCCGGACTGAGTCTGCGGTGCCCGTGAAAGGTACACGTGACGCCGAATTCCGTCTCGATACCCATGATTCGTCGCTGCACACTTCGACAGTACCGCTACGGTCCGACCACCATGGGTCGCAACGACATCTACGGTGCAAGGTGTGACTCTTCGCGAGCGACGACGAACCGCCGACCGGGCCCTGTTCCGCCGCAGCGGGGCGCTGCGCCCCTCCCACGCGGACCCGGTCCTGCGGGATCTCGGACGCGCCGCGAACCACAGTGTGCTGTGGATCGGATGTGCCGCGGTGTGCGGTGCCGCCGGGGGCCGTGCCCGGCGCGGCGCCGTCCGGGGGCTGCTGTCGGTTGCCGCGGCCAGTGCGCTCGCCAACGGGGTCCTCAAACCGCTGATGCCCAGGCGCCGTCCCCCGGCGCGCACCGCGCCGCATCTCGCCCGCCGGATCGTGCCGACACCCCGGTCCTCGTCGTTCCCGTCCGGGCATGCCGCGTCCGCGGCGGCGTTCGCGACCGGCGTCGCGCTCGAATCCCCGGTCGCGGGGGCGGCGCTCGCCCCGCTCGCGGCCGCCGTGGCGTACTCCCGCGTGCACACCGGGGTGCACTGGCCCAGCGACGTGCTGGTCGGGGCCGCGGTCGGCGCGGCGGTGGCGTTGTCGACGCGGCGCTGGTGGGCGGTGCGCGACGACGAGCCCGCTGCGGTCCGCACCGAGGTCGCGGCGCCCGCGCTGCGCGGCGGCGACGGTCTGATGCTGGTGGTCAACCCGGGTGCCGGCAGCAGCGAGGAGATCGTCGAACAGCTGCGCCGGGGACTGCCCGACGCCCGGTACGTCACGCTGGACACGGACGCCGACACCGACCTGTCAACTCAGCTCGACGACCTGGTCACCGCCGACCGCCCCACCGCAATCGGGGTGTGCGGGGGCGACGGCACCGTCGCCACCGTCGCTGCGGCGGCGCGGACGCACCGGTTGCCGCTGGCCGTGTTCCCCGGCGGCACCCTCAACCACTTCGCGCGGGATCTCGGCGCCGCCGATATCGATGCCACGATGCGGGCCGTGACCGACGGCTACGCCACCGCCGTCGGGCTCGGGGAGGTCACCGTTACCGGCGCGGGCGGCACCGACGCCCGCGTGTTCGTGAACACCGCCAGTATCGGCGGGTACCCCGACGCGGTGCGACTGCGGGAACGGTGGGAACCACGCATCGGGAAGTGGCCGGCGGCGGGATTGGCGATGATCGATGTGCTGCGCACCGCCGAACCGATGCGGGGTGCGCTCGGCGGCGTCCCGACCGCCTGGTGGCTGCTGTTCGTCGGCAACGGCCGGTACACCCCCCGCGACCAGGTGCCGATGTCGCGGGCGGCGCTGGACTCCGGCACCCTCGATGTGCGGTATCTGTGCGCGGATCGGCGCTGGTCGCGGGTGCGCCTGCTCTACGCTGCGGCGACCGGGACGCTGGGGGCGTCGTCGGTGTACCGCCAGTACGACAGCGTCACCCTGTCGGTGCGCGTCGACGGGCCCGCGGTGGCGTTGGCCGTCGACGGGGAAGCCCCCGTCGACGGCACCGTCTTCGACTTCCGGGCGTTACCGTCCGCGATGCTGGTGTACCGGCCCCCGGTGGATCAGTCGGTGCCCTGACCGGGAGTGGTACCGGACTCGGGGGCCGGGCTGTCGGTCTCGCCGGTGTCGCCCGCTGCGGCGGCGTCCGGTGCGGCGCTGCCGGTGCCGGCCGGCAGCAGTGCCTCGAGGGCAGCCCCGGAGATCCGGCGGAACGCGCGGCGCGGCCGCGCCTTCTCGAGTACCGCCACTTCGAGTTCACCGCGACCCAGCGCTCGCGGTGTCGCGTCGTTGCCGACCGGCTGCTGCAGAGCCCGCACCGCGACGCCCACGGCGTCCTCGAGCGACAAGCCGGGGCTGTACGACGACCGCAGCGCGGTGAGGATGGGTTCGGTGTTGCCGCCCATCACCACGAACTGCGGTTCGTCGACGATCGAGCCGTCGTAGGTGATCCGGTACAGCTGCGGTGCCTCGTCGCCCTCCGCGCGGCCGACCTCGGCGACGCAGATCTCCACCTCGAACGGTTTCGGCTGGTCGGTGAAGATCGATCCGAGGGTCTGCGCGTACGCGTTGGCCAGGGCCCGCCCGGTCACGTCGCGCCGGTCGTAGGAATACCCGCGCATGTCGGCGTGCATGATGCCGGACCGGCGCAGGCTTTCGAACTCGTTGTACTTGCCGACCGCGGCGAACCCCAGCCGGTCGTACAGTTCGCTGACCTTGTGCAGCGCCTTCGACGGGTTTTCCGCGACGAACAGCACCCCGTCGGCGTAGGTCAGCGCGATCACGCTGCGCCCGCGGGCGATACCTTTGCGCGCGAGTTCCGAGCGATCGCGCATGATCTGCTCGGCGGATGCATAGTAGGGAAGCGTCACTGCTCACCTCCAGCGGTGCGGTCGGCCACGATTCCGCGGGCGAGCGTCGACAGGGTTTCCTCCGGTACCTCCACCGCTCCGGCGGCGGTGATCACCACCGCGGTCGGATAGATGCCCCGGGTGGTGTCCGGGCCACCGGTGGCGGTGTCGTCGTCGGCCGCGTCGTACAACGCTTCGACCGCGGCACGCAACGCCGCCGTTTCGTCCGCATCCGCCCGGTACAACTTCTTGAGCGACGAGCGGGCGAACAACGACCCGGACCCCACCGCGTGGTACCCGGCGCGTTCTTCGTATCGGCCACCGACCACGTCGTACGACACGATCCGGCCGGCGCGCGCCGCGTCGGTGGCATCGAGATCGAACCCGACGAGCAGCGGCACCACCGCGAGGCCCTGCATCGCCGCGCCGAGATTGCCGCGCACCATCGACGAGAGCCGGTTGGCCTTGCCGTCGAAGGTCAGCGGCACGCCCTCGATCTTTTCGTAGTGTTCGAGTTCGACCGCGAACAGCCGGACCAGTTCGATCGCCAGGCCCGCGGTGCCCGCGATGCCCGCCGCCGAGTACGAGTCGGTGACGAACACCTTCTGCACGTCGCGGGAGGCGATCATGTTGCCCATGGTGGCGCGCCGATCCCCGGCGATGAGCACCCCGCCGGCGAACGTGAGCGCGACGATGGTGGTGCCGTGCGGTGCCATGTCCACCCGGTCACCGCCCTCGAATCGGAACCGGTTCTCCGGCAGCAGTTCCGGCGCATGGATGCGCAGGTGGTCGGAAAACGACGACAGAGGTGACGCGAGGTGCAGCCGGGGCTGCACCTCGCGTGAAGGAAACGACGACCGGTCCGCTGTCACTGGCCACCCTTCTGCACATACGCCCGGACGAAGTCCTCGGCGTTCTCCTCGAGCACATCGTCGATCTCGTCGAGAAGATCGTCGGTTTCCGACGCCAGCTTTTCGCGGCGTTCCTGACCGGCACCACCGTCGCCGACGCCCTCGTCGTCGTCTCCGCCGCCACCGCGTGTGGTCTGCTCTTGCGCCATAGCCGCCGACCTCCTCCTGTATCCGTGCGATTCCCGTCACCGGTCGACGATCGGTGAGGCCACCGCTACTTCAGAACCCCACCCTACCGAGCCACACCGCTGCGGGGCGACGACACGACGAGGCAAGTTCGCCGCCGCCGGTGTCGCCGCTGCTCAGTGCGTGAGCTGGTCGACCAGTTCGGCCGCCGACTGCGCGTTGTCGAGCAGTTCCCCGACGTGCGCGCGGCTGCCGCGCAGCGGTTCCAGGGTGGGGATGCGCACCAGCGATTCCCCACCGAGATCGAAGATCACCGAATCCCAGCTGGCGGCGGCGATGTCGGCGCCGAACCGGCGCAGGCACTCGCCGCGGAAATAGGCCCGGGTGTCCGACGGCGGGGTGTGCACCGCGTCGAGCACCTGCTGTTCGGTGACGAGACGCTGCATCGACCCCCGCGCCACCAACCGGTTGTAGAGACCCTTGTCGAGCCGCACATCCGAATACTGCAGGTCCACCATGTGCAGCCGCGGCGCCGACCACGCCAGATTCTCCCGCTGCCGGAACCCCTCGAGCAGCCGCAGCTTCGCCGGCCAGTCCAGCAGGTCCGCGCATTCCATCGGGTCGCGTTCGAGCAGGTCGAGCACCATCGCCCACTTCTCGAGGATGTCGAGGACCCGCTTGTCGTCGGTGCCGTCGTGGAACCGCGCGGCCCGTTCGTGGTAGATCCGTTGCAACGCCAGGCCGGTCAGCTCCCGGCCGTCAATCAGCGCGACGGTCTTGCGCAGCGTCGGATCGTGGCTGATGTGGTGCACCGCGGTGACCGGGCGGGCGAGTTGCAGGTCGGTCAGGTCCACGCCCGCCTCGATCAGATCGAGGACCAGGGCCGTGGTGCCCACCTTCAGGTATGTCGACATCTCGGCGAGGTTCGCGTCGCCGAGGATGACGTGCAGGCGCCGGTATTTGTCGGCGTCGGCGTGGGGTTCGTCGCGGGTGTTGATGATGCCGCGCTTGAGGGTCGTCTCCAGGCCGACTTCCACCTCGATGTAGTCGGAGCGCTGGGATAGCTGGAATCCGGCCTCGTCGCCGTTCTGCCCGATCCCGACCCGCCCCGATCCGCAGATCACCTGCCGGGAGGCGAAGAACGGGGTCAGGCCCGCCACGATCGACGTGAACGGGGTCTGCCGTGCCATCAGGTAGTTCTCGTGGGTGCCGTAGGAGGCGCCCTTGCCGTCGACGTTGTTCTTGTACAGCTGGAGCCGTGGGGCGCCGGGCACACTCGACGCGTGTCGCGCGGCGGCCTCCATCACCCGTTCGCCGGCCTTGTCCCAGATCACCGCGTCGAGCGGGTCGGCGACTTCGGGAGCGGAGTATTCGGGGTGGGCGTGGTCGACGTACAGCCGCGCCCCGTTGGTGAGGATCATGTTGGCGGCGCCGACCTCGTCGGCGTCGATGACCGGGGCGGGGCCGTTGAACCGGCCCAGATCGAAGCCGCGGGCGTCCCGAAGAGGAGATTCGACCTCGTAGTCCCACCGCGTTCGCTTGGCGCGGGGCACGCCCTCGGCGGCCGCGTAGGCGAGCACCGCCTGGGTGGAGGTGAGAATCGGGTTCGCTGTGGGGTCGTGAGGCGAGGAGATCCCGTATTCGACCTCGATACCGATGATCCGCTGCATAGCGTCGAGCCTAGGCGATCCGGGTGTGCGCGGCGCCGGGACGCCGATCCGGTGGGCCGAGGGCCGGCGCCCCGCGAGTGGCGGGCACCGGCCCTCGGCGCCGATCGGGACGGTGGCTGCTCCTACAGGTACTGACCGGTGTTCGACTCGGTGTCGATCGCGCGGCTGGCGCTGGCGTTCTTGCCGGTGACCAGCGTCCGGATGTAGACGATGCGTTCGCCCTTCTTCCCCGAGATCCGGGCCCAGTCGTCCGGATTGGTGGTGTTGGGAAGGTCTTCGTTCTCGGCGAACTCGTCGACGATCGAATCGAGCAGATGCTGCACCCGCAGACCGGGCGCGCCGGTCTCGAGCACCGACTTGATCGCGTACTTCTTGCTGCGGTCGACGATGTTCTGGATCATCGCACCCGAGTTGAAGTCCTTGAAGTACAGGACTTCCTTGTCGCCGTTGGCGTAGGTGACTTCGAGGAAACGGTTCTCCTCGGACTCGGCGTACATGCGGTCGACGACCCGTTCGATCATCGCGCGGATGCAGGCGGCACGGTCGCCGCCGAATTCGGCGATGTCGTCGGCGTGCACGGGCAGCGTCTCGGTGAGGTACTTCGAGAAGATGTCCAGTGCCGCTTCCGCGTCGGGCCGTTCGATCTTGATTTTTACGTCGAGGCGGCCGGGCCGCAGAATCGCCGGGTCGATCATGTCCTCACGGTTGGAGGCACCGATGACGATGACGTTCTCGAGCCCTTCGACGCCGTCGATCTCGCTGAGCAACTGCGGCACGACGGTGGTCTCCACGTCGGAGGACACCCCCGACCCACGGGTGCGGAAGATCGAATCCATCTCGTCGAAGAACACGATCACCGGGGTGCCCTCGGACGCCTTTTCCCGCGCCCGCTGGAAGATCATCCGGATGTGCCGCTCGGTTTCACCGACGAACTTGTTGAGCAGTTCGGGGCCCTTGATGTTGAGGAAGAAGGACTTCGCGTCCTTCGAGTCCTCGCCACGGGCCTCGGCGATCTTCTTGGCGAGCGAGTTGGCCACCGCCTTGGCGATGAGCGTCTTACCGCAGCCGGGCGGCCCGTAGAGCAGCACACCCTTCGGCGGTCGCAGCGCGTACTCGTGGAACAGGTCCTTGTGCAGGAACGGCAGTTCCACCGCGTCGCGGATCTGCTCGATCTGCCGGCCCAGGCCACCGATGTCGCCGTAGTCGACGTCCGGGACCTCCTCGAGCACCAGATCTTCGACCTCGGCCTTGGGGACCCGTTCGAACGCGTACCCGGCCTTGCTGTCGACGAGCAGGGAGTCGCCGGGCCGCAGCTTGAAGTTGTCCGGCCCGTCGGTTTCGTCGGTGGAGACGGTCGATGCCGGGTCGAGGGTGCGGGCGGCCGCGGCAGCCAGCGGCGCGGCCAGCCACACGACGCGTTCCTCGTCGGCGTGCCCGACCACCAGTGCGCGGCGCCCGTCGTCGAGGAGTTCGCGCAGGGTGGTGATCTCCCCGACCCGCTCGAACTCGCCGGCTTCGACGATGGTGAGTGCCTCGTTGAGCCGGACGGTCTGGCCGGGCCGGAACTCGTCGAGGTCGAGGTTGGGTGAGACCGCGACCCGCATCTTGCGGCCCGAGGTGAACACGTCGACCGTGTGGTCGTCGTAGGTTTCGAGCATCACCCCGTAGCCGCTGGGCGGCTGTCCGAGCCGGTCGACTTCCTCCCGCAGCGTGATCAGCTGCTGCCGGGCGTCCTTGAGCGTCTCGAGCAGCTTGCCGTTGCGCACGGTGAGGGACTCGAGCCGGGCTTCGAGGTCGCGTACCCGGTCGGACGGTTCGGCGCGCATGCGGCGCAGGGTGGCAACCTCCGCGCGCATTTCTTCGATCTCCCGTGCCGCCGCAACCGCATCCGGATTCTGTGAGTTCATGAGCGACTCCCTCCACTGTGGTTATTCCACGCTACCGGGCGTTGGCCGAATGTGTACGACGACACGAATTCGTCGGGTACCGAACAGGTGTCGGTGTGCTCGACCGGTACCTCCCGACACGCAGCCAGTGCTGTTAGGCTCTCCTAACTATCTTTTTTTGCCCCGTGTCCGGAAAGGACCCTCCCCCGTGACCACCCGCACCCTGTGGACCGCCGCTGCCGTGGCCGCCCTGGCACTGCTGCCCGCCTGCTCCGATTCGTCGTCGGATACCGACACCACCGACACCACCGCCACCACAGCCACGAGCACGAGCACCACCACCGCGACCACTGCCGCCGCGGCCCCGGTCGACGCCGCGGTCCTGCAGCAGTCGGTGGACGTGTTCTTCGACCCCGCCGCGAGCACCGACGACCGCGTCGCCGTCGTCGAGGACGGCGACGAGCACCGCACCGAACTCGACCAGTTCACCGGCGTGCTCGCCGGCTACCCGCTCACCGGCACCGTCGGCGAGGTCACCGTCGTCGACGATGACACCGTCACCGCGGACACCGAGGTCGCCGGACCGCACGGCGGCGCCCCCATGCCCCTTCAGTTCAGCCTCACCGACGACGGCCGCTGGGTCCTCGACGACGACGCCGCCTGCTCGATCCTGGAAATGGGCCGCATCACCTGCAGCTGAGTACGGCTGCCTGTGGGGTTGACAGACCGATCGGAGGCAGTAAAGCTATTCGCTTAGATTCTAAGCGAATAGGTGAGATGGATGGCTCGACGGACCGACGCAGACCCGGCGCAGTTGACGCGCCGGCACAGCACGGCCACGGTGCTGTATCACCATGCGATGGCCGAGCGGCTCGGGCTCGGGCCCTCCGACCACAAGTGCCTCGACCTGCTGCTCCAGCACGGCGAGCTCACCGGCAGCCGCCTTGCCGCGATGACCGGGCTCACCACGGGCGCCGTCACCGGAGTCGTCAACCGATTGGAGTCGGCCGGCTTCGTGCGCCGCCGTCCGGACCCCACCGACGGACGACGGCAACTCCTGACGCCCGTCCCGGAGCGGGTCGCGGAGCTCGTTGCCGTCTTCGAGGACAACGGCCCGGCTCTCGGCCGCCTCACGGACGGCATGACCCCGGACCAGGTCGACGCAGTGCTGACCTTTCTGTCCCGGGCGACCGATGAGCTCGAGGAGCGCACGACCCGCCTCCGTGGCCTTGCGCTCCTCCGAGGCGCAGGCCGCGCCGGGCCCACCCACCCGCGACAAGCGAAGGAGGAAGCCCGATGACGGTCGTCACCCGAACTGCGGATGCGAGGCTGAACGAACTGTTCGACCGGATGTGCGCCGCCTGGACAGCAGGCGACGCGGTCGCCTACGGGGCGTGCTTCACCGAGGACAGCGACTACGTCTCCTACGACGGCACTCACGCGCGCGGTCGGCAGGACATGGTCGACAACCACGACGGCTGTTCAGGGGCGTCCTGAGCGGCTCCGCACTTGTCGGCCGCGTCGAGTCGATCCGTTACCTGAGTCCCGACGTCGCGCTCCTGCACGCGACCGGCTCCGTGCTCATGCCCTGGCGGGCCCACTTGCCGAAGCGGCGGCTTTCGCGCCAGACGCTCGTCGCGGTGAAGGAGGACGGCGCCTGGCGGATCGCCGCGCTGCACAACGGGCGGGTCAGACCGGTCGGCATCCCGGAGCCGGGTTCCATGCCGTCCCGGATGTCCCGGGCGATGACGGCGGTTGCCCGGGCTCTCGGGATCGGTCACCACCTCGACGAGCGTTGAGTACGGCTGCAGCCGACCTGGCTGTCGGCTCGGCCGCGCCCGGACGCCGCAGGGTCAGCCCTTGCCGGCCCGGCGCTGCGGCTTCGGGGTGACGGTGCCCGCGGCGAGCTTGCGTGCCGACACCAGGAACGCGGTGTGTCCCTGCATCCGGTGCTCCGGCCGCACCGCCAGCCCCACCACGTGCCAGCCACGCACGATCGACTCCCACGACCGGGGTTCGGTCCAGCACGTCTGCTCCCGCATCGCCTCGACCACCTTCGACAACTGCGTCACGGTCGCCACGTACACGATCAACACCCCGCCGGGCACCAGTGCATTCGCCACCGCCGGCAGCGCATCCCACGGCGCGAGCATGTCCAGCACCACCCGGTCCACCGGGCCGTGCGCCTCGAGGTCGTAGTCGGCGACGTCCCCGATCGTCAGATCCCAGTTCGCGGGCCGCTCCCCGAAGAACGTCTCCACATTGCGCACCGCATGCACCGCGTGATCGTCGCGCACCTCGTAGGAGATCACCTTGCCCTCGGGGCCGACCGCGCGCAGCAGCGAACACGTCAGGGCCCCGGACCCGGCGCCCGCTTCGAGGACCCGCGCACCGGGGAACACGTCGCCCTCGTGCACGATCTGGGCCGCGTCCTTGGGATAGATCACCTGGGCGCCGCGCGGCATCGACAGCACGTAATCGACCAGCAGCGGCCGCAACGCGAGATACGGGGTGCCGTTCGTCGACGTCACCACCGAGCCTTCGTCCGTGCCGATCAGCGCGTCGTGCACGATTCCGCCGCGATGGGTGTGGAACTCCTTGCCCTCTTCGAGCACCACGGTGTACTTCCGGCCCTTGGCGTCGGTCAACTGCACCCGGTCCCCGACCTGGAAGGGTCCGCTGCGCCCGAGTCCGCCTTCTGCCATCACCGTGTCCACCTTCGTCCGTTCACCGCGCCGGCCTCGGCGCGCAGGTCCCGCGTCGTGCCGGTCCCGACTCTCTAGCGTGCCAGGTCGGGGCCCGGGGGCCGACACGCCCCCCATCGACTGCCGCCGCCGACCGCACCCCGAGCCACGGCGACACACCCGCCGTGTGGCGCGCGGCACCGCGACTGCCATCATCGAGTCCGGCGTCCGGTTTTCGCACCGGGCGTCGTTTCGTCCCGTCATCTCGAGGAGTCCCCGCAGTGAGCGCCGCGTATTACGTGCCCGTCCCCGTCCCCCACGACCCCGGCGCCGACCCCGCCGTGAGCATCGAACGATTCCGGCCGACGGAACACACCGTCAGCACCTGGGGACCGGACCTGCAGCACGGCGCACCTCCGTCCGCGCTCCTCGCCCGCGCCCTCGAACGGCACCGCCCCCGCCCGGGCACCCGGCTGACCCGCGTCACCGTCGACCTGCTCGGCCCGGTGCCGCTCACCGACATCGAGGTCCGCACCCGCATCGAGCGACCCGGCCGCAAAATCGAACTGCTCGTCGCCGAACTGTGGGCGACCACCGCCGACGGCACCTCTCGCGCTGTCGCCCGCGGCAGCGGATGGCGGCTCGAAACCGTCGATCTGCCGAACGTGGCGCGCACCTCCGAACCACCGCTGCCGCCGGTCGACACCGTGCCCGCGGGTTCGGTCGGGCATCCGGCCTGGTCGGGCGGGTTCATCTCCACCCTCGAATGGCGTGTCGTCACCGAATTCGGGGTGCCGGGCCCGTCCGCAGCGTGGGTGTGCTCGGCCCTGCCGCTGGTGGAGGGCGAAACCCCGACCGGCCTCGACCGGCTGATGACCGTCGCCGACGTCGCCAATGGGGTCGGATCCAAGCTCGACCCGACCGAGTGGCTGTTCCTGAACACCGAACTGACCGTGCACCTGTTCCGGGCACCGGATCCGACCTGGGTGGGGATCTCCGCGGAGACGTCCGTCGGCCCCGACGGGGTGGGGATGACCGCCGGGGTGCTCTACGACGAAGCCGGCGCACTGGGCCGCATCGCCCAGAACGTGCAGGTGCGGCCCCGCTGATTGCGGGACCGCACCTGAGACGAGAAGACGGGATGTGTCCCGCCGGTAGTTCGGGTGACCGAGCTACTCGGCGGCGCGCATCGCCCGGCACGAGCGGATGTTCGACGCCAGGATCGCGTGCGCCCCGATCTCGGCGAGACGATCCATCACCGCGTTGTGGCCCTTGCGCGGCACCATCGCCCGCACCGCCACGGACGAATCGTTCGCCAGCGGGGAGATGGTCGGCGACTCGAGGCCCGGGGTGACCTCGACGGCCTGCTCGAGCAGGTGCTTGGGGCAGTCGTAGTCGAGCATCACGTACTGCTGTGCGAAGACCACGCCCTCGAGGCGGGCGATCAGCTGGTTGCGGGCCCGATCGGCGCGGTCGGAACCCTCCCGCTCTATGAGCACGCCTTCCGAATCGCACAGCGAGTCACCGAACGCGACCAGGTCGTGCTGGCGCAGCGTGCGGCCGGACCCGACCACGTCGGCGATCGCATCGGCGACGCCCAGCTGGATGGAGATCTCCACCGCGCCGTCGAGCCGGATCACGGTCGCGTCGAGACCGCGGGCCTCGAGGTCGCGGCGCACCAGGTTCGGGTACGACGTGGCGATGCGCAGTCCGTGCAGGTCCTGCACCGTCCAGTCCCGGCCCTTGGGGGCGGCGTATCGGAACGAGGACCGGCCGAAGCCCAAAGAGAGCCGTTCGGCGACGGGCGCACCCGAATCGAGCGCCAGGTCGCGGCCGGTGATCCCCAGATCCAGTTCCCCCGAGCCGACATAGATCGCGATGTCCTTGGGACGCAGGAAGAAGAATTCGACGTCGTTGACCGGGTCGATGACCGTCAGATCCCGCGAATCCGTGCGGCGCCGGTAGCCGGCCTCCTGCAGGATTTCGGCGGCGGATTCGGACAGCGAACCCTTGTTGGGAACTGCGACGCGCAGCATGAGAGACGTCCTTTCGGGGAGGGAGGGAAGAATCGAAGTGGTCTACGGGCACGGACGGCAGCTACCCCCGGTGGGGGCCGCCGGCCGTCACAGATGCTTGTAGACGTCCTCGAGCTTCAGACCGCGCCCCACCATCAGAACCTGTACCCAGTACAGCAACTGTGAGATCTCCTCGGAGAGCTCCTCGTCGGATTGGTACTCGGCGGCGATCCACACCTCGCCGGCCTCCTCGATCACCTTCTTGCCCTGCGCGTGGACACCGGCGTCCAGGGCGGCGACGGTGCCGGACCCCTCGGGACGGGTCACAGCACGTTCGGACAGCTCGGCGAACAGGGAATCGAAGGTCTTCACAGGTGTTGATTGTTTCATGCCGCGCCGGACGCCCCGAATTCAGGACACCACCGCTGCCCGAGCGCCCCTCACCAGCCGAGGTTGCGGCGGCTCACGAACCGCTGCGCCGCACCGCTGATCGGGTCCGGGAACTCGAGCGTGCGCGCCAGCAGCCGGAGCGGTTCGGTGAAGTCGTCGGGGTCGCGGCGCCGGAACACCGGATAGAAGTTGTCGCCCACGATCGGGATCCCCAGCGCCGTCAGGTGCAGCCGCAACTGGTGGGTGCGTCCCGTCCGCGGGTGCAGCCGGTACCGGGCGCGGTCGCCGCGCCGCTCGAGCAATTCGATCCGGGTCTCGGAGTTGGGTGCGGTGAAACTCTGCACCGCTGTGAGTTCCCCGTGCTGCTTGTCGATGCGGGTGCGCACCACCTGCGGGAACTCGAGGTCCGGGTGGAACCCCGCGACCGCCTCGTATTCCTTGGTCACCAGTTGCCGCTCGAACAGTTCCTGGTAGGGCCGCCGCCACCGCGGGTCGGTGGTGCACAGCAGCACCCCCGCGGTCATCCGGTCCAGCCGGTGCACCGGCACCAGATGCGGCAACTCCAACTCCCGCCGGAGCCGCACCACCACCGTTTCCCGGATGTGCGTGCCCCGCGGAATCGTCGCCAGGAAATGCGGTTTGTCCACCACGACCAGCCGCTCGTCGCGGTGCAGCACCTCCACCGGGAACGGCACCGGTACCTCCGGCGGCGGCTCGCGGTAGAAGTACACGAACCGGGCCGGCTGATAGCGGGTCTCGGCATCTACGCGCCGGCCGTGCTCGTCGACGAGTTCACCGGCGCTCATGTGGGCGTTCCAGTCCTCGTCGGGATGCCGGGACTGCAAGAACTCCACGATCGTCGCGGCGTCCGCGTCGGCGGGCATGCGCAGCCGGTCCGGGCCGAGCCCGTCCCGCACCGGCAGCGGTGCTCCCCGCATGTCAGGACCCGACAGGATCCGGGACGCACCCTTCGCACACCAACGTCAGGTCGCGGCCGTCGAGATCGGGATGATTGCGGTACCGCGAGGTCGGGGTGCCGCATTCGGTGCACCGACCCAACACTGTTGCGGCCGGGCTGAATTCGACATTCATGCGACTGTCGAACACGTACAGCGACCCTTCCCACAGGCCCTCGTCGCCGAACGTCTCGCCGTAGCGCACGATCCCGCCGTCGAGTTGGTAGACCTCCTCGAACCCGCGGTTGCGCATCAACGCCGACAGCACCTCGCATCGCACCCCACCGGTGCAGTACGTCACGACCGGTCGCGACTTGAGATGGTCGTAGCGGCCGCTGTCGAGTTCGGCGACGAAATCGCGGGTGGTCTCCACGTCGGGCACCACCGCGTCCCGGAATCGGCCGATCTCCGCCTCGAACCGGTTGCGGCCGTCGAAGAAGACGACCTCGTCGCCGCGCTCGGACACCAGGTCGTGCACGGCGCGCGGCGACAACGGTGTCCCGCCTCCGACCACGCCGTGCTCGTCGACCTTCACCTCGCCGGGCACCCCGAACGTGACGATCTCCGGGCGCACCTTCACCGACAGGCGCGGGAAATCGTTCCCGGTGCCGTCGGACCATTTGACGTCGGTGTCTTTGAAGGCGGCGTAGCTGCGCAGTCCGCGCACGTACTTCTTCACGGCGGCGATGTCCCCGCCGACGGTGCCGTTGATGCCGTGCTCGGAAATCAGGATCCGGCCGGTCAGCCCCAGCGACGACGCGAGGGTGTGCTGCCACAACCGGATCGCCTCCGGGTCCGGCAACGGGGTGAACGCGTAGAACAACACGATCTTGGGCACCGCCATGTCAGTGCGCCCCCGACCCGTGCAACTCTCGCAGGTCCGCCACCGTCAGGCCCTCGAGCGTGGACCGGAACACCCGGCGCGGTGAGCCCGGCACGTCCACCAGCGACGGCACCACCAGCACCGCGCATCCCGCGGCCTCCGCGGAGGTCGCGCCGGTCGGCGAATCCTCGATGGCCAGGCACTGCGCCGGATCGAGGCCGAGCAGTTCCGCGGCCCGCCGGTACGGCGCCGGATCGGGTTTGCCCGCCGGCACCTCGTCGCCGCACACGGTGTGATCGAACCGGTCCCGGCCCAGCGTTTCGAGGGCGACATCGCACAACCGGCGGCCGGTGTTGGTCACCAACACCTGTCCCAGACCCGCCGCCCGTACCGCATCGAGTGCCGCCTGCGCGCCGGGACGCCACCGCAAACCCTGCGCGAACAACCCCGCCATGTAGGCGTTGAGCCAGTCCTCGGCGGCGGTCTGCTCGTCGGGCGTCGGGTCGAGCCCGAGACCGGCGAACGCCCGCCACACCGACAGGTCGAGCGGCCCGCCGATCGTCGAGCGTCGGGTCTCCTCACTCATGGGCCCGCCGAGATGCAGCGACAACTCCCGCATCCCGATGTCCCACAACTGCTCCGATTCGAGCAGGGTGCCGTCCATGTCCCACAGCACCGCCCGCAATTCGGTAGGTGCGGCGCACCGGGATTCGAGTTGATCAGAGATCGACAACTCAGACATTGAAATACTTGGCCTCCGGGTGGTGCAGCACGAACGCGTCGGTGGACTGCTCGGGATGCAACTGCAATTCCTCCGACAACTCCACGCCGATACGTTCGGGCTCGAGCAACTCGACGAGCTTGATGCGGTCCTCGAGGTTCGGGCACGCGCCGTATCCGAACGCGAACCGGGCCCCGCGGTACGCGAGCTTGAAGTACTCGGCGATCTCGTCGGGATCCTCGTCGGCGGCCGTCCCGCCGCCGGCGAACGCCAACTCCTGCCGGACCCGGCGATGCCAGTACTCCGCCAGCGCCTCGGTCAGCTGCACGCCGATCCCGTGCACCTCCAGATAGTCGCGGTAGGCGTCCGCCGCGAACAACTCGTTCGCGAAATCGGCGATCGGCTGCCCCATCGTCACCAACTGGAAGGGCCACACATCGACCTGGCCCGACGCCAGCGCATCCTCGCGCGACCGCACGAAGTCGGCGATGCACAGGAAGCGGGACCGCTGCTGCCGCGGGAACGTGAACCGGTAGCGCTCCGGCGCGTCCGGGCGCGGCTCGGTGAGCACGACCACGTCGTCGCCCTCCGACACGGCCGGGAAGTAGCCGTACACCACGGCGGCGTGCTGCAGGATTCCCTCGGTCGCCAACCGGTCCAGCCAGTACCGCAACCGGGGCCGGCCCTCGGTCTCCACCAACTCCTCGTAGCTCGGGCCCTCTCCGCCGCGCTGCCCGCGCAGCCCCCACTGTCCGAGGAACAGCGCCCGCTCGTCGATCAGCGACGCATAGTCGGCCAGCGGGATGCCCTTGACCACCCTGGTCCCCCAGAACGGCGGGGTCGGCACCGGAAGATCGGCTGCGACGTCGCTGCGCGCGGGCACCTCCACCGGCGCCTCCGCGGCCTTGCGCTTCTCCGCGATCCGCTTGCTGCGCTCGTGGCGTTCCTTGCGCTCGGCGGCCTTGCGTGCCGCTTCGAGGGCCTCCGGGCTGTCCGGTGCCGGGGCCTCGCCCCGCTTCACGACCATCACCTTGTCCATCAGCGACAAGCCCTCGAACGCATCCCGCGCGTACGACACCTGGCCGTCGTAGACCTCCGCGAGATCGTTCTCCACGTAACTGCGGGTCAGCGCCGCACCGCCGAGCATCACCGGGAACTGATCCGCCACCCCGCGGGCGTTGAGTTCCTCGAGGTTCTCCTTCATCACCACGGTCGACTTCACCAGCAGACCCGACATGCCGATCACGTCGGCCCGCTTGTCGACCGCCGCGTCGAGAATCGTCGCGATGGGCTGCTTGATCCCAAGGTTGACCACCTCGTAGCCGTTGTTCGACAAGATGATGTCGACGAGGTTCTTCCCGATGTCGTGCACATCGCCCTTGACGGTCGCCAGCACGATCCGGCCCTTGCCGTCCGCGCCGGTGGACTCCATGTGCGGTTCGAGGAACGCCACCGCCGTCTTCATCACCTCGGCGGACTGCAACACGAACGGCAACTGCATCTGCCCCGACCCGAACAGCTCACCGACCGTCTTCATCCCCGACAGCAACGTGTCGTTGATGATCGCCAACGGCGGGGTGGTGGTCATCGCCTCGGTCAGATCGTCTTCGAGTCCGTTGCGCTCGCCGTCGACGATGCGCCGCTCGAGCCGCTCGAACAGCGGCAGCGCCGCCAGTTCCTGCGCCCGCGACTCCCGCGCCGACGCCGCCGACACGCCCTCGAACAACTCCATCAGCTTCTGCAACGGGTCGTAGCCGTCGCGGCGGCGGTCGTACACCAGATCCAGCGCGACCTGCCGCTGCTCCTCCGGAATGCGCGCCATCGGCAGGATCTTCGACGCGTGCACGATCGCGGTATCCAGACCGGCCTCGGTGCACTCGTTCAGGAACACCGAGTTGAGCACCTGCCGGGCCGCCGGATTCAGACCGAACGACACATTCGAGATACCGAGGGTGAAATGGATCTTCGGATGCCGGCTGTGGAGCTGACGGATCGCCTCGATCGTCTCGATCGCGTCGCGCCGCACCTCCTCCTGACCCGTCGAAATCGGGAACGTCAGCGCGTCGACGATGATGTCCTCCGGCGCGAGCCCCCAGTTCTCCGTCAGGTCGGTGATCAGACGTTCCGCGATCCGCACCTTGTGCTCCGCGGTCCGGGCCTGGCCTTCCTCGTCGATCGTCAACGCCACCACGGCCGCGCCGTGCGTCACGACCAGCTGCATGATCCGCTGGAACCGCGACCCGGGACCGTCACCGTCCTCGTAGTTCACCGAGTTCACCGCGCACCGGCCACCGAGATGCTCGAGGCCCGCCTGGATTACCGCCGGTTCCGTCGAGTCGATCATGATCGGCAGCGTGGAGGCGGTCGCGAACCGGGACGCCAGTTCGGCCATGTCCGCCGCACCGTCGCGGCCGACGTAGTCCACGTTCAGATCGAGCATGTGGGCACCGTCGCGGATCTGATCCTTCGCGATGTCCAGGCACTTCTGCCAGTCGGCGGCGAGCATCGCCTCACGGAACGCCTTCGACCCGTTCGTGTTGGTGCGCTCCCCGACCATCAGGATCGACGCGTCCTGCTCGAACGGCACCGCCGTGTACAACGACGACACGCCCGGCTCCGGCACCGGGTTGCGCGTCCCCGGTGTAACCTCGCGCACCGCCGCGGCGACCTGCCGGACATGCTCGGGAGTCGTGCCACAGCACCCGCCGACGAACGACAGCCCGTACTCGCCGACGAACCCGGCCAGCGCCGACGCCAGCTCCTCCGGACCGAGCGGATACTCCGCCCCGTTCGGGCCCAGCACCGGCAGTCCCGCATTCGGCATCACCGACACCGGGATCCGCGCGTGCTGCGTCAGGTAACGCAGGTGCTCACTCATCTCCGCCGGACCGGTCGCGCAGTTGAGCCCGATCAGATCGATGCCCAGCGGCTCGAGCGCGGTCAGTGCCGCGCCGATCTCGGAACCGAGCAGCATCGTGCCCGTCGTCTCGACCGTGACGTGGGTCACGATCGGCAGCCGGCGACCTGCCTGCTCCATCGCGAGCTGACTGCCCACGATCGCGGCCTTGGCCTGCAACAAGTCCTGGCAGGTCTCCACCAGAATCGCGTCGGCACCACCGTCGATCATGCCGAGCGCCGCCTCCGAATAGGCATCGCGCAGTGCCGCATAGGGCGCATGCCCCAGCGTCGGCAGCTTGGTACCCGGGCCCATCGACCCGATCACCATCCGCGGCATACCGTCTGCGCTCGGGCCCATCTCGTCGGCCACCTCGCGGGCCAGGCGAGCGCCACGTTCGGACAGGTCACGGATGCGGTCGGCGATGTCGTAGTCGGCGAGATTGGGCAGGTTGCAGCCGAAGGTGTTCGTCGAGACCACATCTGCGCCGGCCTCGAAATACGCCCGATGGATCTCACGGATCACATCCGGCCGAGACTCGTTCAGAATCTCGTTGCACCCCTCCAAGCCGCGGAAATCGTCGAGCGAGAGATCCGCGGCCTGCAACATCGTGCCCATCGCCCCGTCTCCGATGACAACGCGCCGCTTCAACGCATCGAGCAAGACAGAGTGCAATGGGGTGGACATACCCACCAGACTAGTGGGCAGACGAACCGACCCGGGTCGTAGGCTGGACGAGTGAGTGCACGCGAGAATTCCGACACCCCGGACCAGGACGTACCCGTCCTCCGCGATCCGGTGCTCGTTGCCGCGTTCGAAGGATGGAACGATGCCGGCGACGCCGCCAGCGGAGCCGTCGAACACCTCGAACTGATCTGGGACGCCGAACCCTTCGCCGAACTGGACTCCGAGGACTACTACGACTATCAGGTCAACCGCCCCCAGGTCCGGCTCGTCGACGGCGTCAGCCGCGAACTCGACTGGCCCGCCACCCGCCTGTCCGTCTGCGCGCTGCCCGGCAGCGACCGCGACATCGTGCTGCTCCGCGGCATCGAACCCAACATGCGCTGGCGCAGCTTCTGCGACGCCATCATCGAACTGATCGACGACATCGGCGTCCACACCGTCATCCTGCTCGGCGCGTTGCTCGCCGACACCCCGCACACCCGCCCCGTGCCCGTGACCGGCACCGCCTACAGCGCGGAAGCCGCCAAACGATTCAACCTGGAGAAGTCCCGCTACGAAGGACCCACCGGCATCACCGGCGTCCTCCAGGACGCCTGCGTCCGCGCGGGCATCCCCGCGGTGTCCTTCTGGGCCGCCGTCCCCCACTACGTCTCCCACCCACCGAATCCCAAGGCGACCGTCGAACTGCTCCGCCGCCTCGAAGACATCCTCGACGTCGAAGTCCCCCTTGGTGAGCTGCCCGTTCTCGCCGAAGAATGGGAACAGGCCGTCACCGAGATGACCGACGACGACGAAGATGTCGCCGACTACGTCCGCGGACTCGAAGAGCGCGGCGACGCCGAAGCCGAATCCGACATCACCGACGACATCTCCAACATCGACGGCGACGCCATCGCCGCCGAATTCGAGCGGTACCTGCGCCGACGCGGTCCCGGCGGACTCGCGCAGTGAGCGCCCTGCGCGCGGCACTCCCGCGCGCGGCGCTCTACACCGGAGGTTTCCTCGGCCCGTTCGGCGGCAGCGTCGTCGTCTCGATGCTCCCCGAGATGGGCGCCGACCTCGGAGTCACGGCGGCCACCGCCGCCACCTCCGTGACCGCCTACCTCGGCGTGTTCGCCGCGGTCATGCTGTTTTCCGGCACTCTCGGCGCCCGCTGGGGGCAGGCCCGCACCGTGCGCTTCGCCTACCTCGCCTACGCCACCGTCTCACTCGCCGCCGCACTGGCGCCCACCCTGACCGTGCTGCTCGGTGCCCGCATGCTGCAAGGCGCCGCCAACGCGTTCACCACACCGCTGCTGCTTGCCGCGCTGGCGGCACTGACCCCGAAAGACCGCCTCGGCCGCGCACTCGGCCTCTTCGGCGCCCTCCAGGCCGCCGGACTGACCTTCGCACCGCTCGTCGGTGGGCTCGCCGCCGAAATCGACTGGCGATGGGCGTTCGTGGTCCTCGCCGCGGTTGCATTCGCGCTCGCCTGCGTCGGGCTGCCCGACACTCCCGACAGCGCCGACTCCCCCACCGATCGTGCGCGACTGCGCGACGCGCTGCGTCCCCGCATCATCCGGATCGGCATCGTGGCGCTGCTCGGCTGGGGCGCCATCGGCGGCCTCAACTTCCTGCTCGCCTTCCGCGCCGAAGACGTATTCGGCCTCGACCCGTCGGGACGCGGAGCGCTGCTGACCCTCCTCGGCCTCGCCGGCATCCTCACCGCCCGTCGTGTCGGCGTCCTCGTCGACCGGATCGGCGCACGGCGCACCGTCCTCATCGGCGCTCTCACCGGCGCCGCCCTCGTGGTGACCATCGGCACGGCGCCCAACCTCGCGGTCGTCGCGGTCGCGTGGTTCCTGGCGGGAATCGCCTCGCAATGCGTGCTCGTCGGAGTCAACGCCGCCGTGCTCGGTGCCCCCGGAGCCAACCGCGGTGGGGCGGTCTCGGTGGTGCAGGCCTTCCGGTTCGGCGGTGGCGCCTTCGCGCCCCTCGCGCTCACCCCGGTGTACTCGGCCGATCCGACCGCCGCATTCCTCGTCCCCGCGGTACTGCTCGCCGTCGTCACCCCGCTCGCGATCCCCGCACCACCGAGACCTGACAACGGCGACACCGAGCGAGTGAGATCTTCCTGATCGCCTTGTAACGCCCGTGCATCCGATCGGTCATCGGCGCGGTCGACCCTCGAAGTCATGACATCGACCCCGATCCCACCGGAGACCCCGCGTCGTCGGCTGCTCGTCGTGGGAAACGGCATGGCAGGTGCTCGCACCGTCGAAGAGATCCTCACGCGCGGCGGAACCGACCTCTTCGACATCACCATGATCGGCGACGAACCGTACGGCAACTACAACCGGATCATGCTCTCCCACGTGCTGTCCGGTGAAGCGACCGTCGACGACGACGATCTCGTCCTCAACCCCATGAGCTGGTACCGGGACCACGGCATCACCCTGTACGCGGGTGACCGCGCGGTCCGTCTCGACCGCTTCGCCAAGAAGGTCACCTGCGAATCGGGCCGGTCGGTGGACTACGACGTTCTCGTCGTCGCCACCGGCTCGTCGACCTTCTTTCCCAACATGGACGGCCTGCGCGAACCGGACGGGCGCCTCGGGCGCGGCGTGTTCGGATTCCGCACGATCGCCGACACCAACGGGATGCTGCAGATGGCGGAGTCGCGCGACGACGTGTCGGCTGTGGTCGTCGGCGGCGGGCTGCTCGGCCTCGAAGCCGCGTACGGGTTGCGCACCCAGGGACTCGACGTGACGGTCGTGCACTCGCCGGGGCATCTGATGAACCAGCAACTCGACGAGCGTGGTGGCCGGGTTCTCCGCACCGAGATCGAAAAGCTCGGCATCACCGTGCATACCGGTGCCCGCACGGTCGGCATCGAACGTGACGGCAACGGCGACGTGGCCGGAGTGCGGTTCGCGGACGACACCGTCGTCCCCACCGACATGGTGGTCGTCGCGGCAGGTATCCGCCCCAACACCGAATTCGGACGCACCGGAGGACTTCTCGTCGAGCGAGGACTCGTCGTCGACGATCAGATGCGCTGCGAGGACGAATCCAGCGTCTATGCCGTCGGAGAATGCGTGCAGCACCGGGGCGAGGTGTACGGACTGGTCGCGCCGGTGTGGGAGCAGGCTGTCGTCCTCGCCCAGCACCTCACCGGCACCGACCCGAACGCCGCCTACGAGGGGTCGCGCACCACCACCAAACTCAAGGTCGCCGGAATCGACGTCGCGGCAATGGGTGTCAAAGGACCCGAACGCGAGGACGACGAGTTCGTGCAGTTCTACGATCCGCGCAGCGGCGTCTACAAGGCCGTCGTCGTCCGCGACGACAAACTGATCGGTGCGATGTTGCTCGGCGACATCGGCAAGGCGTCGATGCTCGGCCAGGCATTCGACGGCGTCATCGAACTCCCTGAGGATCGCGCGGCCCTGCTCTTCGACATCGGCGAGCCCCAAGGCGCCGATGTCGCAGCCGATCTCCCCGACAGCACCCAGGTGTGCAATTGCAACGGGGTCACCAAGGGCGACATCGTCGCGTGCGTCCACAACGGCGCCACCAGCCTCGCCGAGGTCGGTGCCGCCACCCGGGCCGGGAAAGGCTGCGGATCCTGCAAGGCGCTCGTCGGTGACATCGTCGCGTGCGCGGCCGACGGTGCTCTCGCCGAAGACCCCGCCGCGAACTGGTACGTGCCGTGCATCCCGATGACCAAACCCGAACTGATCGAAGCGATTCGTGAGCATGACCTGCGCTCGGTGTCGCAGGTGTTCGCCGAACTCGCGCCCGGCGGGCGGGAAGAGGCCACCGCGAAGATGCCGCTGGCGTCGCTGCTGCGCACCCTGTGGGGACCCGACTGGGTCGACGAACGCGGCGCACTGTTCATCAACGACCGGGTGCACGCCAACATCCAGCGCGACGGCACGTTCTCCGTCGTCCCCCAGATGAAGGGCGGTGTCACCACTCCCGATCAATTGCGCCGCATCGCCGATGTCGCCGACAAGTATTCCGTTCCCCTGGTGAAACTGACCGGCGGGCAGCGCATCGACCTGCTCGGCATCAAGAAGGAAGACCTGCCGAAGGTGTGGGCCGATCTCGACATGCCGTCGGGTTTCGCCTACGGCAAGAGTTTTCGCACCGTGAAGACCTGTGTCGGCAGCGACTTCTGCCGGTTCGGCCTCGGAGATTCGACGAACCTGGGGATCGCCCTCGAGGAACGCTTCCAAGGTCTCGAGACACCGGCGAAACTCAAACTCGCCGTGGCAGGGTGCCCGCGCAACTGTTCGGAGGCGCTGTGCAAGGACCTCGGGGTGGTCGCCGTCGGCGACGGACGCTGGGAGATCTACATCGGGGGCGCGGCCGGCGCGCACATCCGCAAAGGTGACCTGCTCGCGACCGTGGACTCCGTCGACGAAGTGCTCTCGGTGGCCGGACGATTCATCCAGTACTACCGGGAGAACGCCCAGTGGCTCGAACGCACCTACGCCTTCGTGCCGCGCATCGGACTGGATCGCCTCCAGACCCTGCTGATTCGAGACGAGGAGACCATCGTGGCCGGACTCGACGAACGCCTCGACGTTGCCGTTGCCGGCTACCGTGATCCGTGGCTCGATCGTTCGGACCCCAAGTCCCCCGCGCAGTTCGCGCCCTCGCTGCCGTTGCTGCCGCTCCCCCAGGTTCCCGTCCGATGACCGCCGTGGACGACAGCGCGGTCGTCGACCTCGGACCGGTCTCGGACCTCACCCGCGGCGAGGGGCGCACGTACACGGTGGACGATCAGCAGATCGCCGTGTTCCTGCTGTCCGACGGGTCCGTTCGCGCCACCGACGCCGTGTGCCCGCACAAGGGTGGGCCGTTGGCCGATGGGCAGATCGACGACTCCGCCGTGGTGTGCCCCCTGCATCAGTACTCGTTCTCGTTCGACACGGGTGCCTGCGCCGGTCGCGGGGTCGGATCCGTCCGCATCTATCCGGTCCGGGTGAACGACGGCCGGATCCTGCTGGCACCGTTCTCCACGAAATAGCGCCGACAATCCTGCTATCGTCCGTTCCCTTCGAGGGAAGGGTCCACAGTGGGGTGCGTCGTCGTCGATCGACGAGGTGCCGGTCGGGGTGCGCCTCGGACGCGCACCGCTACTTCTCTTCGGGGTGCTGCCGGTCGAGTTCGACAACCTCACCATCGCGAACATGGAGCGCGGTCGGAGGTTCCACGAGAAGTCCAGCATGGTGCTTCTCCGTCGCTGGGAACACGAACGTGAGCTACAGCCGCTGCCGTCCGGCGGAACCCGCGTGCACGATCGCCTCACCTGCGAAGTGCGCGCTCCCCTGTCGCATGTACCGATAGTTGCCGCCGTGGCGCACCGTGCGGTGGCAGGCCTGTTCGCCCACCCACCGGCATCGGAGGCTTGCTCGCCACTTCGACCGGCCCCTGGTGTAGGTGCGGGTGATGTGTAGCGGTGGTGAGTGGTGTGACAGAGATGAGCTGCGGTGAAGACGGCCAGATGTTATGTTTATTCTCTTGTTCCGTCCGGTCCAGAATTCTCCCGAGGACTACGGCGATCATCAACCTCCGGTCCGACCGAACGCACACGCCGGGCGCCGTTCTACTCCCACCCCGTCGTCCTTCCCTGCTCCGATTCCGCTCCGCCGGGGAGTGATCGGATCTCGTCCCTCCCAGACCCACGCGCTCCCCTGGCACGTCGGCCCGGAGTCGTTCCCGTCCACCTCGTGAAAGCTACCGTGAAGCTCGATGCATCGGAATACCCCAAGCGGTGCGCGACCCGTTCGACCGAGAGCCCCGCGGTGAGAAGTTCTTCGGCCACCGCGCTGTACGTCTCCGCAACAACCTCCCGGTACGACGTTCCTTCCTCGTCGAGCCTTCGCCGCAGCGTCCGCACACTGAGCCCCAACTCCCCCGCCACCCTTTGTTGCGTCGCATCGGACGAGGCGGCACGGAGCAGGATCTCACGGACCCGGAACGCGGTCCCACTGCGGAACCGCCGCCGCTGAAGGAGTTCCGCGCACTCTTCGAGCAGCAACGCCGACGCGGCCGCGCTGGCAGTCGGCATCGGGCGCTCCACCGCAGCCGCGTCCACCACGACCGTGTGCGGCCCGGACACGGACACCACCTCGTAGCCGTGTTCGCGCACCATCGGTGCGATGCGACCGAACAGCGACTCGTCGACTTCGATGCGCCGGACCTCGACCGGGCTGCCCCACAGGGCAGTCCAGTGCGCCAGGATTCCGGACAGATCGCGTTCGAGAAGGAATCCCCGCACGTCGCGCGGAACGTCACGGTCGTCGAGCGAGAACCGCACCTCGCCGTCCGCGTACGCCAGCGTCGCCCGCGAAAAGGCGTACGACAGATCGAAGTAGCGCGTACCCACCTCGATCCCTTCCCGAACGGTCGCGCAACTCATCAGCGCGTATCCGTAGATCCCGTGTACGGCTGCCTGATACGACGCACCGAGCGTGAATCCGCACCCCGGCGCATCGTCCAGCGCCGCCACCAGATTCCGGATCAGCGCGAGTTCCTGTTCGTCCGTGATCTCGCGTGCGGGATTCGAAAGTCCCTCGGCGGGTACACCGGTGCCGCGGAGAACCAGATGCGCGTCGATACCGCGCTCGCGGGCGAAGTCCACGAGAAGCCGTGCGCTGGTCGCGGCACGGCGAGGGACCAAGGTCGTCACGACGTGCCATCATCGGCCACGTGGCCGAAATCCACAAGAAACAGCCGCTTTCGACATGGATCTCCGGCGCTCCGCTTCCTAGGTTGAGCACACGGCAATACCCGCTCGAGAATTAAGGACGGCAACACATGACCCGAGGTGCACAGGGCAAGCGCGTCGCGATCACCGGCGGCGCACGCGGTATCGGACGATCGACCGCGGAGGCCCTTCTCCGTTCCGGCGCGCAGGTCGTCATCGGGGACATCGATGCGGCCCTGGTGGAGGAAACGGCCGCCGTGCTGACCGCACGATTCGGCACCACCGTGCTCGGGTTGCCCCTCGACGTCACCAATCGCGGCTCGTTCGAACAGTTTCTCGACCTCGCCGCAATCGAACTCGGCGGACTCGACGTCGTGGTCAACAACGCAGGCATCATGCCGACCGGACGTTTCCTCGACGAATCCGACGCCGTGTCCGATCGCCAGATCGACATCAATGTGCGGGGCGTGATCATCGGGTCCAAGCTCGCCGCCGCGCGCTTCACCGAGCAGGGGCACGGTCACATCGTCAACCTCGGGTCCGTCGTCGGCATCGAGGGAGCACCCGGGATCGCGGTGTATTCGGCCACCAAGCACGCGGTGATCGGTCTGGGCTCCGTGCTGCGGCAGGAACTCGCCGGTACCGGCGTCACCGTCTCGACGATCGCTCCGGGATTCGTACGCACCGAACTGATTGCGGGCATCAAGCCCAACGCGCTGATCCAGCGCGTCGCGATGGTCGGCCCCGAGGACGTCGCCCAGGCGATCACCGGAGTGATCGGCTCGGAACGGCCCGGTCTGCGCTACGTACCGCGCACCGCGGGCGGCATCCTCGCCGTCCTGCGCCTGATGCCCGAGGCTGCCCGCCACCGCATCTCCGGAGTGTTCGGACTCCAGTCCGTGGTTCTCGAGTCGGACGAGAACGCACGGGCCGCCTACCGGAATCGCACCGAGGCCGCGCCCGCTCCCTCGCCCGTCGCCGACAGCGAGACGCAGCGACAGGCGCGCTGACGCCGGTGCGTTGCCGGCCGCGGATCAGTCGGCGGTCGGCAACGCGCGCAGCGAGGTGACGGTGGAATCGAGAGCGCGAGCCGCTTCGGCGCCCTTCGTCACGAAGTGCCGGGTGTAGTACGAGACGTGCTCGTCGTGCTCGTGGAAGTGATGCGGGGTGAGCACCACGGAGAACACCGGAACATCGGTGTCGAGTTGGACGCGCATCAATCCGTCGATGACGGCGGTGGCGACGAAGTCGTGCCGGTAGATGCCGCCGTCGACCACCAGGCCCGCGGCGACGATGCCGGCATACCGGCCGGTGCGCGCGAGACGTGCAGCGTGCAGGGGAATCTCGAATGCGCCGGGGACCTCGAAGAAATCGAGGTTGTCGGCGGACCATCCGAGCGAGACGATCTCGTCGGTGAACCCGGCCTTCGCCTGGTCGACGATGTTGCGATGCCATGTGGCCTGGATGAATGCGATCCGGCCGGCGCTGTCAGTCATGCGCACGACGCTAGCGCATGGAATCTTCGTCTTCTGCGAGGGCACCGGGTAATCCACCACGACGGAACTTCCGGAAAGAGGGTTTTCCGTCGTACACAGAGTGGCTAGTGTGGTGGATGTGACACAACAGGACTCCCTGGCCGCCGCAGAGAATTCAGCCGGTCCGCGACCCGAACGCCACATCGACATCTACCGGCGCGCCGCCGCAGGTCTCGAGGCGTGTCTGCCCCTCGGATGGAGTCTGAGCGCCGACCGGTCCCGCTCCCCCGAGGCGCCCCGACGCCTCCTCGTCACCGCACCCGACGGTGAGTCGGTGTCGTTCGCCGTCATCCCGTCGCGGGGCGTGCTCAGCGGCGACGTCGCACGCATTACGGCCGAACTGTCCGAATCGGACCGGGGATTCGTGTGCGCCCACTATCTGTCCGATCCGGTGCGCAGACAGCTGGACCAGCACGGCATTTCCTATGCGGACGCCACCGGCAACCTGGCACTGATGGCCACACGCCCGGCGATCTGGGTGCGCAACCGCGGCGCCGACGCCGACCCGTGGCGCGGTCCGGGCAGACCCTCCGGCGTCCTCACCGGCGAACCGTCCGATCGGGTGGTCCGTGCCCTGGCAGACCACGAGGGCGAGATCACCGTCCCCGAGCTGATCAAGCTGTCGGGAGCATCGACCGGCGCCACCTACCGCGTAGTCGAGGTCCTCGTCGAACGCGAACTCATCCGCCGGATCCCGCGGGGCGCGATCACCGAGGTGCGATGGGAACCGATGCTGCGCGCGTGGGCCGCGGATCGAAAAGTCTGTGCCGTCCGCCGTTTCGCCGCGCCGGAAGGCGTGGCCGCCGTTCGGGAGCGACTCGCCGAACACGTCGACATCCCGTACGCGCTCACCGGTGTCGGAGCGACCGACTACGCGGAACCGGTGGCCGTCGAGGTCTACGCCGACGACCCGGACGAGTTCGCGGCGGCGCTCGGGTTGCGGCCCGTCGACCGGGGTGGCGATGTCGTCGTGGCGATCCCCTGGTCCCCCGTCGTGTTCGACCGGATGGACCGTCACGGAGGTTTGCGGCGTGTCGCGCCGTCCCACGTCTACGCCGATCTGCTGTCCGGTCCGTTCCGCAACTCGGACGCGGCGGAACACCTGGTCACGCAACTGA
The DNA here is from genome assembly GCF_055664235.1 of Rhodococcus sp. NPDC019050. Classification (NCBI taxonomy): domain Bacteria; kingdom Bacillati; phylum Actinomycetota; class Actinomycetes; order Mycobacteriales; family Nocardiaceae; genus Rhodococcus; species Rhodococcus sp. NPDC019050. The sequence continues at coordinate 136,635 of NZ_JBVOON010000010.1, forward strand.
CGGCCGACGATGCCCGGTGGCGGCGCCGCCTTCGATGACGACGGGCCGCGCGCCTTTCATTGCCTCCGGGTGCATGTCCCCAGGGTGTACGGTTTGTATGTGTTCTCCGTGCGGACAGGTGCGCGCGGAGCCCTGAACCACTGGGGACGACCCCGACGGCAGGAGGTACGGCCCACATGAAAACGGTATCGACCGTGGGTGATCTGCCCCCGGCACTCGGCTCGGAGGCGCTGCGGCAGCGACTGGAGGGCCGCCGCCCGGCGGTGTTCCTGGACTACGACGGAGTGCTGACACCGATCGTTTCCCGCCCCGAGGACGCGGTGTGGTCCGACAGCATGCGTCGCACCGTGCTCGCTCTCGCCGACCGGTGCTCGGTGTGCATCGTCACCGGCCGTGACCGTGAGGTCGTGCAGCAGTTGATGGGCGTCGATTCGCTGATCGTCGCCGGGAGCCACGGATTCGACATCTGGAGCCCCGCGCGGGGCAAGGTCGTACACGAAGCGCTCACCGACTTCACGGATCTGATCGCAGAGACGACGGCGACCCTGCGCGAGCGACTCCGCGGTCTCGACGGCGTCTCCATCGAAGCCAAACACGCGTCGGTGGCCGTGCACTACCGCCAGGCCGCACCGGACACCCGCGAACGAGTCGACGAGATCATCCACGAACTGCGCGACCGCAACATCGATCGGCTCAGACTGGTCCCCGGCAAGATGGTGTACGAGTTCACCCCGGCGATCGACTGGAACAAGGGCAAGGCCGTACTCCACCTCATCGACGTTCTCGGGCTGAAGTCCGACGACATCGTTCCGCTCTACCTGGGCGACGACATCACCGACGAAACCGCGTTCGAGGCGTTGAAGGGCAGAGGTGTCGGCATTCTCGTCGGCCGTCCCGACGACCCGGAGATGGCGGGCCGCAGCACCTCGGCCGACTTCGTGCTCGGCTCCGTGAAGGACGTCGAGACGTTTCTGTCAGCCCTGGCCCACTGATTCGTCGCCCACCGCTACTCGCCCTGGAGGTAAGCGTGTCCGACCCGGAGTTCACCCTCGAATACACCACCTTCGATCCGGACGAGGAGGGCCTCCGCGAGACGATGACCTCCACCGGCAACGGGTACTTCTGCACCCGGGGCACGGCGGAGTGGGAGGACATGGGCGAGGTCCACTATCCCGGGACCTACTCCCACGGCTGCTACAACCGGGAAACCACGATCATGGGCGGGCGTCCCGTCCTCAACGAGGATCTCGTCAACCTCCCCAACTGGCTGGTGCTGAAACTGCGCATCGAGGGTGAGGACGCGATCCGGCTGTCCAACGTCGAAATCCTGTCGTACCGCCACATCTACGACATCCGCACCGCCACGGTCATACGGAAGGTGAGGTTCCGGGACCGCAAGGGCCGCGAAACCACCCTGCACAGCCGGCGGTTCGTGAGTATGGCGCACCGGCACCAGGGTGGCCTGTCCTGGACCATCACCGCCGAGAACTGGTCCGGACGCATCGAATTGGTGTCGGCACTCGACGGGCGCATGACGAACCGCGCGGTGGCACGTTACCGCGAACTCGAAGGCCGCCACCTCGATCCCGTCTCGCCCCGAACCTTCAGCCCCGACACGATCGCCCTGAAGGTGCAGACACGCCAATCCGACATCTACATCGCCCAGGCCGCCCGCACGCAGGTCTTCTACGAAGGTGAGCAGGACTGCCTCGACGTCGAACGCGACCTGTACCAGATGGAGGACTACATCCAGCAGGTGCTCGCCTTCGACGTCACCCCGGGCACCCCCATGCGGGTCGAGAAACTCGTCGCGATGTTCACCGCCCGCGACGACGCGATCACCGAACCGCTCGCAGCGGCGGGGCGTCACGTGGTGCGTTATCCGGGCTTCGACGAGGCGTACGTCGAGCACGAGGCAGCGTGGGACGAGTTGTGGGACATCTGCGACATCCGGGTGCCCCGCGAACCCCGCGTCCAGATGCTGCTGCGACTGCACGTCGCGCACGTGCTGCAGGTGTGTTCGCGGCATACCGCACGGCACGATGCCGGCGTCCCGGCGCGCGGCCTGAACGGCGAGGCGTACCGCGGGCACGTGTTCTGGGACGAGTTGTACGTCTACCCCTTCCTCGACCTCCGGATGCCCGACGTCACGCGCGGCCTGATCGGGTATCGGTACCGCCGGTTGGTGGAAGCACAGGCCGCAGCGCGCGAAGCCGGGTACGACGGTGCGATGTTCCCCTGGCAGAGCGGTAGCGACGGCACGGAGGAAACACAGACCGTCCATCTCAATCCCCTGTCGGGACAGTGGGATCCGGATCTGAGCCGCAATCAGCGTCACGTGAGCGCCGCGATCTTCTACAACGTGTGGCGGTACTACCAGGCAACCGACGACTTCGATTTCCTGGCCGATTTCGGCGCCGAGTTGATGCTAGAGATCGCCCGGTTCTGGTCGTCGATCGCCCGGTACAACCCCGAACGGGACCGCTACGAGATCCACGGGGTGATGGGCCCCGACGAATTCCACGAGCGCTACCCCGGTGTCGAGGCAGCGGGACTGAACAACAACGCGTACACCAACGTCATGGTCGCGTGGATCGCGGGAAAGGCACTCGACGTCCTCGAGCGGCTGTCCGCGAGCCGTCAGACGGCGCTGCGCGCCCGCCTGCGGGTGACCGACGGCGAGTTGGAGACGTGGTCGCAGATGACCACCAAGATGTACGTGCCGTTCCACGACGGTGTGATCAGCCAGTTCGAGGGATACGAAGACCTCGAGGAGATCGACTGGGACCACTACCGCCGCAAGTACGGGAACATTCAGCGGATGGATCGCATCCTGCGGGCGGAAGGTAAGGACCCGAACCGGTACAAGGTCTCCAAGCAGGCCGACGCGGTGATGCTGTTCTTCCTGTTCGACTTCAACGAGTTGCAACCGTTGTTCGCGCGACTCGGCTACGACGTCGACCGAGCACTCGCTGTGCGGACCGTCGAATACTACGACCAGCGGACTTCGCACGGGTCGACGCTGAGTTTCCTCACCTACGCAGGTGTGCTGGCGGCGTTCGATCCGGAGTCGTCGTGGGAGCGCTTCATGGTGGCGCTCGAAAGCGATGTGAGCGACCTGCAGGGCGGCACCACCAAGGAAGGCATCCACATGGGGGTGATGGCCGGAACGCTGGACCTCGTGCAGCGCTACTACGTCGGAGCCCGGATCTACGGCGGCGCGTTGATGTTCCGCCCTCGCCTGATGGACCGGCTCGACGGGGTGTCGTTCTCGATGCGGTATCGCGGCACTCCCCTGCGCGTGCGCATCTCCGGCGACCAGTTGACCGTCCTCGCCGAGGCCGAAGGGTTCCGGGTGCCGGTGCGGGTGGGCGTCGGCGACAGTATCATCGAACTCGGCGCGGGTGCGTCGCACGTGTTCCATATTCCGCCGGTGCCGTCGGCATCGGACCGGCACGAGCTACCGGCCTGACCGGACGACGGGAGCGACGATGAGAGGGCACTCTCTGGACGGCGCGATTTTCGATGTCGACGGGGTGCTCGTCGACTCACCCCACGAGCACGCGTGGCGTGAGAGCCTGCGGGAGTTGATGCTCGGCGACTGGGCGCCGCTCCGCGACCGCAGTTCGTGGTCGGAGGAGGCGTTCACCCCGGTCGTCTATCAAGAGGTGATGTCGGGCCGGCCGCGCATGGAAGGTGCCGGTGCCGCGTTGCGGTACTTCGGGATTCCGGACGATGACGAACACCTCCGCACCTATGCCGACCGCAAGCAGGATCTGCTGATCCGCTTGATCGAAGACGGCAGATTCCGGGCGTATCCGGATGCCTTGCGGTTGGTGCTCGCGTTGCGGGCAGCGAGCATCCCGATCGCCGCGGCGTCGTCGTCGAAGAACGCATTCCGGTTTCTGCGCGCGGTCCGGATGGACGTGTTCGCGCGGAACGAGGGTCTCGACACCGCCTCGGTCGAGGAGGGCGCGACGCTGAGTGACATGTTCGACGCAGACCTCTCGGGCCGCGACTTCGCCCACGGCAAGCCCCATCCCGAAATCTTTGTCACTGCCGCAGCCGAACTCGGTGTACCTGCGGAGAACTGTGTCGTCGTCGAAGATGCGGTGAGCGGCATCGAAGCAGCCGTTGCCGGACACATGCTCTCGATCGGGATCGCGCGTGCCGACGACGAGCGCGGCCTGGCCGAGGCCGGTGCCGACCTCGTCGTCACCTCGCTCGACCAGGTCGATGTGGCCCGGTTGGTCCGTGGCGAGCCGGTACTGCGCCGCCCGGAAACCGATTTCGCCTGAAGCCTTTCGCCTGAGTGTGGGTCTTCCGCGCGTACCGCCCTCAGGAGGACGAGGTGACCGCGTCCGGGCCACGCCACTGCCACTGTGTGATCTCGGGCAGATCTTCGCCGTGGGTACGGATGTAGCGGTGATGCTCGGCGAGGGCGTTGAGGAGGTGTTCGCGGGCGTGACCGGCGATGGGCCGGATGCGCTCGACCCGGTCGATGACGTCCTTCGCCAGGTGGAATCGGTCGATCCGGTTGAGGACGCACATGTCGAACGGGGTGGTGGTCGTGCCTTCTTCGATGTACCCGCGCACGTGGATGTTGTCGTGGTTGGTGCGCCGGTAGGTGAGGCGGTGGATCAGCCAGGGATAACCGTGGTACGCGAAGATCACCGGCTTGTCGGTGGTGAACAAGGCGTCGAAGTCCGCGGCCGGAAGACCGTGCGGATGTTCGCGATCGTCCTGCAATCTCATCAGGTCGACCACGTTGACGACGCGGATCTTCAGGTCCGGGAACCAGCGGAGCAGAATCTCGACGGCCGCGAGGGTCTCCTTGGTGGGCACGTCACCGGCGCATCCGAGGACCACGTCCGGTTCGGTTCCCTCGTCGGTCGATGCCCACTCCCAGATCCCGATTCCCTTGGTGCAGTGGCTGACTGCCGAATCCATGTCGAGATACTGCAGTTCCGGTTGCTTGCCCGCGACGATCACGTTGACGTACTGGCGACTGCGGAGACAGTGGTCGGCAACCGACAGCAGGGTGTTGGCGTCCGGCGGCAGATAGACCCGAATGACCTCGGCTTTCTTGTTGACGACATGGTCGATGAAACCGGGGTCCTGATGGGAGAAGCCGTTGTGGTCCTGCCGCCACACGTGCGACGTGAGGAGATAGTTCAACGACGGGATCGGCTTGCGCCACTCGATCCGGTTGGTGGTGCGCAGCCACTTTGCATGCTGGTTGAACATCGAGTCGACGACGTGGACGAAGGCCTCGTAGCAGGAGAAGAGACCGTGCCGGCCCGTGAGCAGGTAGCCCTCGAGCCAGCCCTGGCACATGTGTTCGGACAGCACCTCCATCACGCGCCCGTCGGGGGCGAGATGGTCGTCGCCCGGCACAGTCCGGGCGTTCCAGGTCCGGTCGGTGGCTTCCAGGACGGCGTCGAGCCGGTTCGAATTGTTCTCGTCCGGCGCGAACATGCGGAACGTCTCGGGATTGCGCACCATCACGTCGCGGAGGAATTCGCCCAGTACGCGGGTGGCCTCGGCGATCTCGGTCCCGGGAGTGCCTATCCCGACGGCGTAGTCGCGGAAATCGGGAAACACCAGATCGCGGAGGATCGCGCCGCCGTTGGTGTGCGGATTGGCGCTCATTCTCCGGTCGCCGACCGGGTGCAGGTCACCGATCCGGGCGACGGGCGCGCCGCTGTCGTCGAAGAGTTCCTCGGGCCGGTAACTGCGCATCCATTCCTCGAGGATCTTGCGGTGGCCGGAGTCGTTGCGGGCGTTGCCGAACGGCACCTGGTGTGCCCGCCAGTTGCCCTCGATCGGCGTTCCGTCGACCTCGGCGGGACCGGTCCATCCCTTGGGTGACTGCAGCACGATCATCGGCCACGCCGGGCGCACGGTGTCCCCTGTCTCCCGGGCACGCTCCTGGATCTCGGCGATACGGTTCAGTGCCCAGTCCAGCGCGGTTGCGAACGCCCGGTGCATCTCCGCGGGGTCGGACCCGGACACGACGAGCGGTTCGTGCCCGTATCCGCGCAGCAGCGAGATCAGTTCCTCGTCGTCGATGCGGGCGAGGACGGTGGGGTTCGCAATCTTGTAGCCGTTGAGGTGCAGGATCGGCAGAACTGCGCCGTCGCGGCGCGGGTCGACGAACTTGGTGGAATGCCAACTTGCGGCCAGCGGCCCGGTCTCCGCTTCGCCGTCACCTACGACGGCGGCGACGATCAGGTCGGGATTGTCGAACGCCGCTCCGTAGGCGTGGGCCAGCGAATACCCCAGTTCGCCGCCCTCGTGGATGGATCCTGGTGTTTCGGGGGCGACGTGGCTGGGGATGCCGCCCGGGAACGAGAACTGGGTGAACAGGCGCGTCATTCCGGCTTCGTCCTGCGAGACACCGGGATACCGCTCGCTGTAGGTGCCTTCGAGCCATGCCGCTGCGACGGGGCCGGGGCCGCCGTGGCCGGGGCCCATCACGTAGATCATGTCGAGATCGCGCGCGGTGATGACCCGGTTGAGGTGGGCGTAGATGAAGTTCAGTCCGGGTGTGGTGCCCCAGTGCCCCAGCAACCGCGGTTTGATGTGCTCGGGGCGCAGCGGCTCACGCAGCAGCGGATTGTCCATCAGGTAGATCTGGCCCACGGACAGGTAATTCGCCGCACGCCACCATGCGTCGATGTCGTCGAACTCGGAGCCGGTGGGACTCGCCGCCCCGGTGCTGATGGCTGTCCTCGACTCCATTGCTCTCCTCGGTCGCCTGCCGGCAGGTCGGTTCGTGCTCCGGTCGGGTACCCGGCCCGGGCGCGCCTCACTCCTGCCACGGCGCGATACCGGAGAGTCGGTGGGCGGAGGCGAGTTTCCACCTCCCGACGTCGCAGCGCCCGTCGTCGCGGTTACCGGCCGCAACGACTGTCCCGTCCGCGCGAAGGCCCAGGGTGTGGGTGGAACCGGCAGCGACCGCCACGACGTCGCGCCAGCGTGCGACCTCGCATTGCCCGCGACCGTTGTCGCCGGCGGCGAGCACCCGGCCGTCGTCGAGCACCCCGACCGTGTGAAAGCTTCCCGCCGACACGGCCACGACGTCGCGCCACGCAGAGACTTCGCCGACCCCGGCGGAGAAGTCTCCGGTCGCGAACACACGCCCGGTAGCGGTGAGGGCGACGGTGTGCAGAGCGCCCGCCGAGATCGCCCGCAGACCACGCCACTCCCCGACCCGGCACTGCCCCCGACGGTCGTTTCCTGCGGCCACCGCCGTGCCGTCGGACCGCAGCCCGATCGAGTGCCAGTCGCCCGCCCCCACGGCGACCAGATCGGTCCACCCCTCGACGGCGGCGGCGCCGTCGTGGCGGCCTGCCGCGCGGGCGGTCCCGTCGGCGAGCACGGCGAGGGTGCGTCGCCACCCGGCGGCCACACTCACTACGTGGGTCCAGTCCCCGACGTCGCATTGGCCCTCGTGGTTCCATCCGGACGCGACCACCGTGCCGTCGGTGCGAAGCCCGATCGTGTGGGAGCGTCCGGTGTTCGGTGCTGTGTGTACGTTGCCCGCCGCCACCGCAACGATCTCGCTCCACCGTTCGGTGCGCCGTTCCGCCGCGTTCGGCGGGCCCGCAGTGAGGACCACTCCCCCGGCGGTGACGCCCACCGAGTGGCGGCGACCGGCAGCGATGCGGGGACGGGGAGGCGGGATCGTCATCGGCCGATCGTCTCAGGTCCACCCCCGGGCGGGAGGCGCTTACTCGGGGTGGGTTCTGCGGGTTGCGGAGGCGGCCGGCGGTTGAGACGCCCGGCGGTTGAGACGCGCAGCCTGCCGCACGAGGTGCTCGCGCTCGGCAAGGTTGGGGGATGCGCGGGCGGCCTCGGCGTACAACCGGGCTGCCGTCACCGGGTCGCCGTCCCGCTCGTGCAGATACGCCGCCACCGCCGCATAACGGGGCACGGATCGGCCCACCTCCGTGAGCGCCGCCAGGCCGGCGCGGGGTCCGTCCGCCTCGCCGACGGCGACCGCACGGTTGAGCCGGACGACCGGGCTGCCCGTCAGGCGCACAAGTTCGTCGTACCACTCGACGATCTGCACCCAGTCGGTTTCCTCGGCGGTGCTCGCGTCGGCATGGAGAGCGGCGACGGCGGCTTGGGCCTGGAACTCCCCCAGTCGGTCGCGGGCGAGAGCAGCTTGCAGGATGTCGACGCCCTCGGCGATCGCTGCGGTGTCCCATCGGCTGCGATCCTATTCCGCGAGCGGTATCAGGCGTCCGTCGGCGGTCAGCCGGGCGTCGCGCCGCGCGTGATGCAGCAACATCAATGCGAGCAGGCCCCGCACCTCGGGGTGATCGATCACCGTTGCGAGTTGCCGGGTGAGCCGGATGGCTTCGGCGGCAAGGTCGACGTTGCCCGAATAACCCTCGTTGAACACGAGGTAGAGCACGCGCAGCACGGTGGCGACATCACCGGGCCGATCGAAGCGGACGCCCGAGACCGTGCGTTTCGCTCTGCTGATGCGCTGAGCCATCGTCGATTCGGGCACGAGGTAGGCCTGCGCGATCTGCCGTGTCGTCAGCCCGCCGACTGCCCGCAGCGTGAGCGCGACCGCCGACGACGGTGTCAGCGACGGGTGCGCGCACAGGAAATAGAGATGCAGCGTGTCGTCCATCGCCGTCGGCGGCGATGTGTCCGCACCGTCCGGCCCGTTCTCGGCGCGGTGCTCGGCCCCTGCGAGACGTTCTCTCCGCCGGCGCGCCGCGTCCGCACGGGTCGCATCGAGGAAGCGACGCCACGCGACCGCCACCAACCAGCCTTTCGGGTCGGTGGGCGGGTCGTGGGGCCACACCCGCAGGGCTTCGACCAGCGCGTCCTGCACAGCATCCTCGGCCGCCGCGAACTCTGCTCCGCGGCGGACGAGGATGCCGAGCACGCTCGGGGTGAGGTGCCGCAGTTCGGTTTCGTCCACCCGAGGTCACTCGGTGACGGTGGGCGGTCCGGTGAGGAAGGGACGCAGTTCGAGCCATTCGTGGATGGGCTTTCCTCCGGCCCCGGGTGCTGCGGACAACTCCCCCGCCAGTTCGAGCGCACGCTCGTAGCTGTCGACATCGATCGCCATCCAGCCGGCGATGAGGTCCTTGGTCTCGGCGAACGGCCCGTCGGTGACCGGTGGGCGGCCCTCGCCGTCGTACCGGACGAAGGTGCCCTCCGGGGCGAGAGCCTGTCCGTCGACGAATTCGCCGGTTTCTTCGAGCCGGGCGGCGAAGTCGTTCATGTACCGGATGTGGGCGGAGACCTCGTCCGGTGTCCACCGGTCCATCGGCACGTCGTTGACGGACGCCGGGGCGCCTCGGTAGTGCTTGAGCAGCAGATACTTGGCCATCGTCTTCTCCTCGATGCTGATGCGACCCATTCTGGTCGCGTTCACTACAGAGACGGAGCCGATGACGGATTCTCGACATCGCACCGATGACTTTCTCTCCGGGCGAGGACCGGTGCCGGCGCCGCACGGGTGCGCACGGCGGTGGCGGCACACAGAATCACGACGAGCCCTCCCGCGACGACCGGCCAGGTGAGAGGTTCGTGCAGGATCAGCGCGGCCCAGCAGATCGTCATGACGGGCTGGGCGAGCTGGATTTGGCTGACCCGAGCCATCGGCCCGATCGCCAGACCTCGGTACCACGCGAAGAACCCCAGGAACATGCTCACCGCTCCCAGATACGCGAAGGCCGCCCACTCGGGAAGTGTGCCGGTGGGCATCCGGTCCGTCATGGACCACGCGGTGAGCACGAGCGTGAGTGGCATGCCCAGCACCAGCGCCCACGAGATGGTCTGCCATGCGCCGAGTTCCCGGGCGAGCAATCCACCCTCGGCGTAACCGATCGCGGCCGCAAGCACCGCGCCGAACAGCAGCGCGTCGGCCCACTCGAGGCCCGCGAACCCACCGCTCTGCAGGCTCGCGAACACGAGTGCGGCTATCGCACCGGCGCCCGCGGTGACCCAGAACTTTGCGGGTGGGCGTTCGCGTCCACGCACGACGGCTGCTACAGCGGTCGCTGCGGGGAGCATCGCGACCACGACGGCTCCGTGGCCGGCGGGCACGGCCGTCAGCGCGTACGAGGTCAGGAAGGGGAAGCCGATCACCACGCCGCCCGCGACCGCGGCCAGCCGGACCCACTGGGTGCCCCGGGGCCGTTTCTGCCGGGTCAGTACCAGGGCGAGCGCGGCCAGCAGCCCGGCGACGACCGCGCGACCGGCGCCGACGAACAACGGTGGCATCGCATCGTTTTCGACGACGACGCGGGTGAGTGGGAGCGTGAAGGAAAAGGCCACGACCCCGAGGAGGCCCCAGAACAGGCCGTTACCCGTTCCCGGTAGCACCGGTCGGTCCACAGCGATAGCGTTACTCTTGTGACTCATGAATGATAGTAGCAGTGCGCGGATCGTCGCCGACTTGGAGCGCTGGGTCGCCTCGGCTACCCCGGGCGCACAGCTTCCGTCGACGCGGGCACTGGTCGAACGGTACGGCGTGAGCCCGGTGACTGTGCAGAAAGCTCTCCGCACGCTGCAGTCCCGGGGTGTGGTGGAAAGCCGCCCCGGCGTCGGCACCTTCGTCCGCGGCACCCGGCTCGCACATCCCACCGACTTCGGGTGGCAGACAGCGGCATTGGGAACACCTCAGCACCGCATCCCCCGGTTCTCCTCCGCACTGCGGACCGTCCCGAACGACGTGGTCGGGCTGCACTCGGGCTACCCGGACCGCGAACTGCTACCGGAGAGACTGGTTCGCAGTGCATCCGCCCGCGCTGCGCGCAGCGACGCCGTCGTTGCTCGTCCCCCGGCTGCCGGTATTCCGGAACTGCAGGCATGGTTTGCGGGCGAACTCGGAGCGGTGACACCGCTCGGCGTGGCTACCCCGTCCGCGAGCGACGTCATCGTCACACCGGGCAGTCAAGGCGGTCTCGGCGCCGCATTTCATGCCCTCGTCGGAACGGGTAACGCGCTGCTCGTGGAATCACCCACCTATTGGGGCGCGATGCTCGCGGCGGCCCGAGCGGGAGTGCGCCTCGTGCCCGTCGCCGGCGGACCCACCGGCCCCGATCCCGACGAACTGGCCCGCGCGTTCGAACGCACCGGCGCCCGCGCGTTCTACGCCCAACCCAATTTCGCGAACCCGAACGGAGCCCAGTGGTCACCGGCCCTGACCGAGCGCGTACTCGCGCTGGTCCGGGCCGCGGGCGCGTTCCTGATCGAGGACGACTGGGCACACGACTTCGGGATCACCTCCGACGCGCAACCGGTCGCCGCACTCGACGACAGCGGGCACGTCGTCTACCTCCGATCCCTGACCAAGAGCGTGTCGCCGTCGGTGCGCGTCGCCGCGGTGGTGGCACGCGGCCCGGCCCGCGATCGCATCCTGGCCGAAGTGCAGGCCCAGTCGATGTACGTCAGCGGGATGCTCCAGGCGGTGGCGTGGGATGTCGTCTCACAACCGGGCTGGCGCACCCACCTCCGCGGGCTCCGGCAGCAACTCCGCAGCCGCAGGGACCTGTTGGCCACCGCCGTCCGCGACCACGCACCGTCCGCCCACGTCGAGGCGATACCACCCGGAGGCCTGCACCTGTGGGCTCGGCTTCCCGACGGCACGGACCTGCCACGGCTCGCCCGCGAATGCGAGACCCGAGGTGTCGTCGTGGCCCCCGGCGACGAGTGGTTCCCCGCCGAACCCACCGCTCCGTACCTGCGCCTCAACTATTCCGGTGCGAACCCCGGGGCGTTTCCCGACGCCGCCCGTGTCCTCGGCGACGTGCTGGAGGGCAGGTGAGTACTCGTCAGAGTCCGAGGTGGGTGACCGCGTTGCCGACGAGTCCGGCGTGGTGCCGGCTGTAGAGCGCGACCATGCGCTCGTCGGCGTGGCCGGTCTGCGTCATGATCGTTTGCGTCGTGGCACCATTCCGTACGGCCTGCGTGACGAAACCTGCTCGGAGACTGTGCCCGCCGAGCGACGCGACCAGGTCGGGACTGAACCCCGCACGACGCGCACGACGCTGGATCATCGAGTGCACCGACTGCCCCGACAGCGCGCCCGCCCCGAGCGACCCGGAGCGGTGCACCGGCCGGAACAGCGGGCGATCCCCCTCCGGCCCGGCAGTGGATAGGCCGCGGCAACAGTGTGTGTCGAAGCCTGGTCCGTCGCCGGTGAGGAGGTCGGCGAGCGCGTCGCGTCCTCCGTCGTCCCATGCGTCGAGCACCTCGCGCCACCGGCGGTACGCGCACACCGGACAGGTATGGGGGTCGGAACCGTACGGCAGGGTCACCGTGCGGCCGCGGGCCTGGCGGTCGGTCTTGGAGCGCCGCACCGTCACGTAGAGACCGTCGGCGCGGTGCGGGACCACGTCGGAGACGACGAGCCCGGACAGTTCGCTGCGGCGCAGCGCACCGGCCAGTCCGATGAGCAGCAGCGCCGAGTCGCGGCGCTCGGCCGCGCGGTCCGGCCACTCGCCGTCGCGTGCGGTGGCCCGCATGTCGGCGAGGATCGTGCGGATGTCGTCGGTGAGCAGCGGTGTCCGACGGGCCGGTGGCGTGGCCCGGTCACGGCGGATGCCGCGCAACAACTCCCGCACCGACTCGTGCTGCCCCGGGCGGGGATGCCCGGCCAGTGCATGCAGTTTGTTGATCGTCGACACCCAGCGCGACAGCGTCGACGGGGCGTAGGCCCAGCGCCCGTCGGGCCGGAGTTCCGCGGCCTTTTCGGTGAGGAACCATCCGAGTTGCTCCGGTGTGGCCGGTAGCGGAGTGTGCCCGGTGCTCTCGCACCATCGGGTGAAGATTCCCCAGTCGCTCAGGTGCGCCGCGCGGGTGTTGCCGGAGGCCGCCTTGTCCCGCAGGCGGCGCATCGCCTCGCTCACCGTGTCCGGCACCGATGGGGCCGACGACGCCGGCAGGTCCGGCGCGGCGACCACCGGCGGGCCGTACGGGTCGATGCCTGTCACGGCGTGTTGCGTTTCTGTACGCGCAGGTCGCGCGCGAGGTGGTCGCGTTGCTCGACGACGAGGCGCCGCAGCGCCGCCGGCGCATCGGAATTCGCGGCGAGCCATGCGTCGACGGGTTCGAGGGTGTCGGCCGGCGGGAACAGTCCGACGACGATACGCCGCGCGATCTCGATGCTCCGCTCGGTCCAGGTGTCGCGGAGCACCGCGAAGTAGTCGGCGTCGTAGGGGGCGGTCAGGTCGCGCCGGGCACCGGCACGGAAACCGCCGATGACGGCGTCGAGATGGTCGTTGGTCAGTGTCCGGTCGGCGAGGATCGATGCCCAGGCGTGGGCTTTGACTTCGGCACGAGGTCGTGCGGCGAGGGCCTGAAGGGATGCGGTGCGGCCGGTGGCGGTGTCGTCGAGACGCAGTTCCTCGGCGATATCGGATCGGTCTGCGTACCCGGTCGCGCTCAGGGCCGTCCACAGCGCCCACCGCAGATCCGGATCCAGCGCCAACCCCGTGGGGACGCTGCCGCTGCCGTCGAGCATGCCCCGGATCTCGGCGGCACGGTGATCGGCCGCGGTGGCCGCTGCGGCCACCGCACGCGCGAAGGACAGTTGCGCACCTCCGCCCGGCGCCGCCTCGAACAGGGCCGCCCAGACGGCGTCGAGCCACGCGGTACGCGCCGCCGGCCGCTCGGTGGCCGGAAGATAGTGCTCGATCGCGGCGGGCGCGTTCGCGAGCACCGAAGCGAGCAGCGACAGATTCGTCTCACTCGGCGAAAAACGCTGAGCCATGGACAGATACCGCTTCACGGCGAGTTCACCGTCGCGGGTGGCATTCCACAGCGCCGACCACACCAGGCCACGCGCGAGCGGATCCCCCAACCGGTCGAGGGAATCCTCGACGGTGTCGAGCGACCGTTCGTCGAGCCGGATCTTGGCGTAGGTGAGGTCGTCGTCGTTGAGCAGGATCAGCGGGGCATCGGGCAGGTCGACGGTGGTGCGGGTCTCGGTGAGATCGAGTTCCCGGCGATCGGTCCGGACGAGATTTCCCGCGTCGTCGAAGGTGTAGGCACCGACCGCGAGACGGTGCGGGCGCGCCTCGGATTGCACGATCTCGCGCCCGGACCGGTCGAGGCTCAAAGTCGTGACACCGGTGGTCTGCAGCCATTGCCGTGCCCACTCCCCCAGGTCGCGTCCCGACGCCGCGGACAGTTCGGTGAGCAGGTCGTCGAGCGTGGTGTTGCCGAAGGCGTGCGCACGGAAGTAGTGCCGGATCCCGGTGAAGAACGCGTCGCGGCCGACATACGCGACGAGTTGTTTCAGGACGCTGGCGCCCTTGGCGTAGGTGATGCCGTCGAAGTTGAGTTTGGCGGCTTCGAGGTCGACGATGTCCGCGACGATCGGGTGGGTGGTGGGCAACTGATCCTGCAGGTACGCCCAGGCTTTGCGCCGGTTCGCGAATGCGACCCAGGCGTCCCGGAACGCGGTGGCCTCGGCGCTGACCAGCGATCCCATGTAGTCGGCGAAGGACTCCTTGAGCCACAGGTCGTCCCACCACTTCATGGTGACGAGGTCGCCGAACCACATGTGCGCCATCTCGTGCAGGATGGTGTTGGCCCGGGCCTGCCGCTGCGCCTCGGTGGCGGCGCCGCGGAACACATATGCCTCGGTGAAGGTGACGCAACCGGGGTTCTCCATCGCACCGAGGTTGTACTCGGGGACGAACACCTGGTCGTACTTCGTGAACGGGTAGGGAAAGTCGAAATGCTCGGCGTAGTAGTCCATTCCCTGCGCGGTGATCTCGAGTATCACGTCGGCGTCGAAATACTCGGCGAGGGAGGCCCGGCACAGCGCCCCGAGCGGAACGGTGAGCTCTCCCCGCGTCCATGTCGAGTCGACGCGGTGGTAGGCGCCCGCGACGATCGCCGTGATGTACGTCGAGATCGGCAGTGTCGGTGCGAAGGTGACGGTCTGCGTGCCCTCGGTGGACCTGCGGCGCTCGGCCACCTGATTGGACAGCACCTGCCAGTGCTCCGGCGCGGTTACCACGAAGGTGAACGGCGCCTTGAGGTCCGGCTGCTCGAAGCAGGCGAACACCCGGCGGGCGTCGGCGGGTTCGTACTGGGTGTAGAGGTAGGTCTCGCCGTCGACGGGGTCGACGAAGCGGTGCAGTCCCTCGCCCGACCGGCTGTATCGCCCGGTCGCCGCGACGGTCACCACGTTGATTTCGCGGAGACCGGCGACGGTGATGCGCGCGCCGTCGTAGACCACGGGGACGGATTCGCCGTTGACGGTGACGGATTCGACCGAGTCGCCGAGAAAGTCGATCCAGGTCTCGTCGGTGGATGCGGTGAACTCGATCGTCGTCACCGTCGGGAAGTTGGTGCGTTGCGCGTCGACCGCGTCACGCAGGTCGAGTTCGACCTCGTACGAGTGCACGTCGACGGCAGCGGCGCGGGCAGCAGTTTCGGATCGGGTCAGGTTCGCAGAACTCACGGGCTCGATCCTGCCACCGCGACGCAAGATTCGGGCCGTCGGGCGCTCGGTCGGGAATTGTGAGGCAGGCCCGGGGATTTCTCCGACCGGGTGTGCGGCTCACCGATCCTCGATCACTCCCCGGCGGTCGACGCGTGCAACGGGCCGGAGGCCAGGGCTTTCGTGACGAAGTTCGCCAACTGTGCCCGCATTCTTTCTCGCGGAACGCGCTCCTCTCCGGCTAGGTGCTCGACGAGGTCGGCTCGTGTGGCGGCGAGCAGGGCGTGGGCGGTGAAGTCGCTGTCGGTCAGGCCGGGAATCTGCTCGAGTACGGCTTGGAGCAGGTTGTGCCACCGCTCGTAATGCTCCGCCTGGTACGGGCTGGAGCTTCCGCCATCTTCCAGTGCCAGCGCGAGGCGCCGGTTGTCGATTTTGAAGCAGAGGATGGCATCGAGCAGGGCGGGGACGCGATCCTGCGGTGGGGTCGTGGGCCCGAGTGGTGGCGGGCCGGCCTCGACGGCCTGCCTGATCGGTTCGAGCCGCGCCTCGTACAGCGCGCGGAGCAGTCCGGCGCGATCCCCGAAGGCCCGGAAGAGCGTGCCCTTACCGACGCCGGCCTCCGAAGCGACGGCGGCCATGGTGATGTCGGCGGGACTTTCGGTGCGGGCGAAAAGGGCGTCGGCGGCTGCGAGCACGGCCTCACGGTTACGGGCGGCGTCTTTGCGGGACCTGTGCTCGGGCATGCTGCTCCTCTGTTTTGCAAAACGGACCCGTGGTCCGTATCGTCAAACGGACCCAGGGTCCATTTTATAGAACTGGAGAATACCCTTGTCCGCACCGACTCCTCCGGCGGATCTGTACCGCCACAGCCTTCGACTGCTGCTCGCCGAGAACATTCCCGCGTGGGTCGCCCTGTGGGCCGAGGACGGCCTCATGACCTACATCGCCGTCGTGACCGTTCGAGACGGGCACATCACCTCGTACCGCGACTACTGGAACCCCTCGCCGTCCAGGAATCCGGCACCGACTTCACCAGGAGCAACCGATGACCACCGCCACCACCACTCTGGTCATCGGCGCCACCGGCACCACCGGCAGCCGCACCGCCGCACAACTGACGGCCGCGGGCCACCACGTCAAAGCCGCCAGCCGCCGGGCCACCCCGGTCGCGGACGCCGAATCGGTCCCCTTCGACTGGTACGACCCCGCTACCTACGCGGCCGCCCTCGACGGCGTGGACCAGGTCTACCTCATACCGCCCCTGGGCGACTCCGACCCCGCGGCGACGATGCTGCCGTTCCTCCATCAGGCCCGCACTGCGGGCGTGCACCGCGCGGTGCTGCTGAGCTCCTCGGCCATCCCCGAGGGCGGACCGGGGGTGGGAAAGGTGCATCAAGCCCTGCCCGACATCTTCGACCAATGGGCGGTACTGCGCCCCTCGTGGTTCATGCAGAACTTCACCGGCACACACGCGCACGCCGGCAGCATCCGCGACGAGGGCATCATCTGGACCGCCACCGGAAGCGGCCGCGTCGGCTTCGTCGACGCCGAGGACATCGCGGCCGTCGCCGTGCGCGCGCTGACCGCTGAGCGAGCCCCCAACACCGATCTCGTCCTCACCGGACCCGAGGCGCTCGGCCACGACGACATCGCCACGATCATCACCGAGGTCACCGGCCGGCCCGTTGCCCACCACCGTCTGTCCTACGAGCAGATGCGCGACCGCCTCACGACGCAGGTGCCGGTGGAGTTCGCCGCGATGCTGGCCGGCATGGACCTTGCCATCGCCGAAGGGGCGGAGGACCGCGTCACCGACACGGTCCAGCGCCTCACCGGCCGGCCCCCGCGCTCCTTCCGTGCCCTCCTCGAGAAGGAGATGCGGTGCAGCAGCGGACGTTGATGAGGCCGATGGTGATGAGGCCGAGTCCTGCGGGCTGTGCCGGTCACGCCCGGTCGGCCACAGCCACCCGGTCCGCTTCCCCGGCTGAGTCGGCCGGGCCGCTGAACTGGCTCAGATACAGCTGGTAGTAGGCGCCGTGGGCGGCGAGCAATTCGGAGTGGGTGCCCTGTTCGACGATATGTCCGTCCTCCATGACGACGATGACGTCGGCATCGCGGATCGTGGAGAGCCGGTGCGCGATGACGAAGCTGGTCCGATCGGTGCGCAGCGTCGCCATCGCCTGCTGGATCAGCAGTTCGGTGCGGGTGTCCACCGAACTCGTCGCCTCGTCGAGGATCAGGACGACGGGTTTGGCCAGGAAGGCGCGGGCGATCGTGATGAGCTGTCGTTCACCGGCGCTGATGCCCCCGCCTTCCTCGTCCAGCACCGTCTCGTACCCGGCGGGCAGTGCCCGTACGAAGTGGTCGACGTGGCTCAGCTCGGCGGCTTCCTGTACTTCTTCCGGAGATGCGTCCGGGTCGCCGTACGCGATGTTCTCGTAGATGGTGCCGCCGAACAGCCAGGAGTCCTGCAGCACCATGCCGGTACGTTCGCGCAGGTCGTCCCGGGTCATGGTCATCGAATCCACACCGTCGACCCGGATCGTCCCCGAGTCGACGTCGTAGAACCGCATGATCAGGTTGACCAGGGTGGTCTTTCCGGCGCCGGTGGGGCCGACGATGGCCACCATGTGTCCGGGCTCGGCTACCAGTGACAGGTGCTCGATGAGCGGCTTGTCGGGGACGTAGCGGAAGGAGACGTCCTCGAATTCGATGCGCCCGTTGTTGGTGGACGGGGCCTGCGGATCGGTGGGGTCGGGGGTCTGCTCGTCGGCGTCGAGAATGTCGAAGATCCGCTCGGCGGACGCGACGCCGCTCTGCAGGATGTTGAACATCGCGCCGATCTGGCTGAGCGGCTGGGTGAACTGACGTGAGTACTGGATGAATGCCTGTACGGAGCCGAGACTGAGCGACCCCGAGGCGACCTGCAGCCCACCGACGACGGCGACCGCGACGAAGTTCAGGTTGCCGAGGAACATGACGGCCGGTTGCACCAGTCCCGAGATGAACTGGGCCCGCCAACTCGAGTTGTAGAGCTTGTCGTTGCGGGTGTCGAACTCCTCCTCCACTTCGCCTTCGAGTCCGAACGCCTGCAAAACGTCGTGGCCGGTGAACGCCTCCTCCACCTGCGCGTTGAGTTTTCCCGTCGTGGCCCACTGGGCCGCGAAGTGCGGTTTGGAGCGGCGGGCGATCATGGCCGTCATGCCGAGCGCCAGCGGCACCGTCACGAGCGCGATGAGCGCAAGCAGCGGAGAGATCCACACCATCACGAACAAGATGGCGATGACGGTCAGCACCGAGTTGAGTGCCTGCGAAATGGTCTGCTGCAGACTCTGGGAGAGATTGTCGAGATCGTTGGTGACCCGGCTGAGCAGATCGCCGCGCGGGATGGTGTCGTAATAGCGCAGCGGCAGCCGGTGCAGTTTCGACTCGACTTCCGAGCGCAACCGTCGCACCGTGCCGACGACAACGACATTGAGCAGGTAGGCACCGATCCACGACAGCAACGCGGTGCCCAGATACAGCCCGAGCACGATCATGAGCACCCGGGCGACAGCGGAGAAATCGACGCCCACACCGGGAGTGAGGTTCATCGACGCCACCATGTCGGCGAACGTGTCCTGCCCCTGGCCACGGAGTTGGTCGACCGCCTCCTCCTTGGTGGCGCCGGCCGGGAGCATGCGGCCGACGACGCCGTCGAAGATCAGATCAGTGGCCTGGCCGAGCACCCGCGGCGCGAGTGCGGACATGATCACCGACCCGACGATGGCGGCGAGCACCGTCACCACGTAGGTGCGGTAGGACAGCAGAAGATGCATCAGCCGTCGCACCGAGGGCCCGAACGACCGGGCCTTCTGCATCGGCGCAGACGCCGCGGCACGCGCGGCGGGCCCGGTCACACCTGCTCCTCGATCGCGAACTGGGACCGGACGATCTCGGCGTAGGTCGGGCAGGTGTCGACGAGGTCGTGGTGCCGCCCCAACCCGACGATCCGACCACGATCGAGGACCACGATCTGATCGGCATCCATGATCGTCGACACGCGCTGCGCGACGATGATCACCGCGGCGGACCGGGTCACCGGCCGCAACTCGGCCCGCAGTCGCGCGTCGGTGGACAGATCGAGCGCGGAGAACGCGTCGTCGAAAACGTAGATGTCGGGTTCGCGCACCAGAGCACGAGCGATCGCCAGACGCTGGCGCTGCCCACCGGAGACCGTGGTACCGCCCTGCGCGATCGGAGTGTCGAGTTGCAGCGGCATCGCACGCACGAACTCCTCGGCCTGCGCGATACGCAGCGCCTCCCAGATCTCGTCGTCGGTCGCGTCGGCTTTACCGTGCCGCACATTGGACGCGACGGTGCCGGAGAACAGGTACGCCCGCTGCGGAACCAGCCCGATCACCGACCGGAGGCGGTCGGGATCGAGGCGTCTGACATCCGTGCCGCCGACGAGAACCGATCCGGCCGTGACGTCGATCAGTCGTGGCACCAACCCCACCAGCGTGGTCTTTCCCGATCCGGTGGACCCGACCACGGCGGTCGTCGTGCCCGGCGCGACGAGGAACGTCAGGTCCTGCAGCACCGGCTGGTCTGCGCCGGGATAGCGGAACTCGGCGCCCCGGAACTCGACCGTCGCGGGGTCGCCGGCGAACCCGGCCGGCTCGGCGGGACGCACCACCGACGTTTCGGTGGCGAGGACGTCCCCGATCCGGTCCGCGCACACGGCCGCCCGGGGGGCCATCATCGCCAGGAACGATGCCAGCATCACCGAGATCATGATCTGCACGACGTAGGTGATCATCGCGGTCAGTGCGCCGATTTCCACGGTGCCGTCGGAGACTTCGTGGCCGCCCACCCAGATGATCGCGACCGTGGTGACGTTCGTGACGAACATGACCGCCGGAAACATCAGGGCCATCAGGCGTCCGACCCGCAGGGTGGCATCGGCGAGTTTGTCGTTGGCGACCGCGAACCGGCCGATCTCGTGACGTTCCCGCACGAAGGCCCGCACCACCCGGATGCCCGTGATCTGTTCCCTCAGCACCCGGTTCACGCTGTCCAGATGGGTTTGCATGGAGCGGAATCCGGGGATCGTCGCGCGGATGATGAGAGCCATCGACAGGCCGAGGACGGGCACCGCCACCAGGAGAATCCAGGCGAGTCCCGGCGCGACGCGCACACCCATGATGATCCCGCCGATGCACATGATCGGCGCGGTGACCAGCATGAACGAACTCATCACCAGCAGAATCTGAATCTGCTGGACGTCGTTGGTGTTCCTGGTGATCAGCGACGGAGCCCCGAAGGTACCGACCTCGCGGGCGGAGAACGTGTTGACCCGATGCAGCAGGTCGTGCCGGATGTCGCGGCCCACAGCGAGCGCACCTCGGGCCCCGAAGTACTGGCCCGAGACGGTGCACAGAACCTGCAGTAACACCACGACCAGCATCCAGCCGCCGATGCGCATGATGTAGCCGGTGTCTCCCTTCGCGACGCCGTTGTCGATGATGTCGGCGTTGAGTGTGGGGAGGTAGAGCATGGCCGCCGTCGCAACGAACTGGAACGCGACCACCGCAACGACGTATGCGCGATAACGCGACAGGTACGCGGAGATCAAGCGCGTCAACATGTGATCACCCTCACAACGGTAACCACAACTCGTTGCGCGTGCCGGAGACCGCCGTCGAACGCGCCGAAAGATGTTCCCGGAGCGACCGGCCGACGAGGGCGGCGGGACTCGGACGGTAGAGGAAAAGGCAGGGATCTCTTTGCCTGCCCCTTTCAACGTATAACTCACCCAGGGTCTTGCGGCAAGCCCCCGGTCGGGTAGCAGAATCACGATCCGACGCTTGGACCTGCGCAAACACCGGGAGACCGGTGGAACGCTGCTGCCGAAACGGGGGTTGCCATGTTCGATGTGATCGTGGTCGGAGGCGGGCCGACCGGCATGATGCTGGCCACCGAACTGCGTCTGCACGGTATAGGGGTGCTCGTCCTGGAGCGGGACGCGGAGCCGTCCCCGGTCGTGCGCTCCCTGGGCTTGCACGCTCGCAGCCTCGAGGTGCTCGACCAGCGTGGAGTCCTCGAGCGATTCCTGGCGCACGGAAAGCAGCACCCGCTCGGTGGCTTCTTCGCCGGCATCCCCGCCCCGGCACCTGACGGGCTGGACACCGCGCACCCATATGTACTGGGCATCCCGCAACCGGTCACCGATCATCTCCTGACCGAACGCGCCGCCGAACTGGGCGCCTCGATCCGCCGCGGGCGCGAGGTCGTGGGTCTGGAGCAGGACGACGACGGCGTGACCGCCGTACTGGCGGACGGTACCGAGGAGCGCGCGCGATATCTGGTCGGCTGCGACGGCGGCCGCAGCACCGTACGCACCCCGCTCGGTGTTCCCTTCCCGGGCGAGCCCTCCACGATGGACACCCTGCTCGGCGAGGTCGAACTGACCGCGGCACCGGAAACGATCGGTGCGGTGTGCGCCGAAGTCCGGAAAACACAGTTGCGATTCGGTGCCATGCCGCTCGCCGACGGGCTGTATCGCGTCATCGTTCCGGCGGCCGAAGTGACCGAGGATCGCAGGACCACACCGACGTTCTCCGAACTGACACAACAGATGCGCGCCGTCGCGGGAACGGACTTCGGGGCACATTCACCGCGCTGGTTGTCCCGCTTCGGCAACGCCACCCGACTGGTGGAGCACTACCGGGTCGGCCGGATCCTGCTGGCGGGCGACGCCGCGCACATTCATCCCCCGACAGGCGGACAAGGCCTCAACCTCGGTGTCCAGGACGCGTTCAATCTGGGATGGAAGCTTGCCGCGCAGGTACGCGGCTGGGCACCGCAAGACCTTCTCGACACCTATCACTCCGAGCGGCACCCCGTCGCCGTCGACGTACTCGACACCACCCGCGCGATGATGGAACTGATGTCGCTCGAGCCGGGCGCCCGGGCGGTCCGCAGGCTGGTGACGGAACTGATGGGCTTCGACGTGGTGAACCGGCACCTGATCGAAAAGGTCACTGCGCTCGGAGTCCGCTACGACTTCGGCGGCGGCCACGATCTCGTAGGTCGGCACCTGCGGGACGTGCACTTCGCGAGTGGGCGACTTTACGACCGGATGCACGCCGGCCGGGGGTTGTTGCTCGACCGGACCGGGCGGCTGTCCGTGGCGGGGTGGACGGACCGCGTCGACCGCATCGTCGAGCCCTGCGACGAACTGGATGTGCCCGCAGTGCTGCTGCGTCCCGACGGTCACGTGGCGTGGGTCGGTGAGGACCAGCGCGATCTGACCGACCATCTTGCGGTGTGGTTCGGCGCTGCGTGCGCCTGACAGATCCGGTGCACGGCTCGTAACGATCCCTCCCCCGCCGACGCTACGATCTGCGGCGTGGCAGCGACTCGGTACGGCATCCTCCTCTTCGACGACGTCGAGGTGCTCGACGCGTTCGGGCCGTTCGAGGTGTTCTCGGTGGCCGCGCGGCTCTCCGCGGGTCTCGACCGCGGAAGTGCCGGTGCGACACTCGTGTCCGCATATCCCGATCGGCAGATCGTCACCGCGCGCGGTGGTCTGCGCGTGTGTACCGAGGTATCGATCGCCAACGCACCGGAATTCGATGTCCTGCTCGTACCGGGTGGGGTCACGCAGGTCGCGGAAACCGATCGAGCCCTGCTCGCCTGGATCGCCGCGCGAGCGTCGACACCGATCGTCGCCTCGGTGTGTACGGGGGCCTTCCTGCTCGCCGCGGCGGGTGTGCTGACCGACCACCGCGTCACCACGCACTGGGACGACCTCGATGAACTCGCGAGTCGCTTTCCCGAGTTGACGGTGCTCGACGGGCCGCGCTGGGTGCACCATCGAAACGTCTACACCTCCGCCGGCATCTCCGCGGGGATCGACCTCGCGTTGCATCTCGTCTCTCTTGTCGACGACGACCTCGCGCGCCGGGTGGCCCGTCAGATGGATTACCGCGGGTAAGGGTGGCCGTAGTACTCGGGAGAAATCGGGCGGATATGGGCTGAGTGCACACCTCCGGTCTGTGGAACCGCGAGGGAGTGGCCGACGGCCGGGAGGCGACGGGGGATGCGGCCGAGATGGCGACCGTCCCCGTTGGTCGTGTCGAAAAACCTTCGTCTCTCGACAAGCTTTAGCGTGAAACCGTTTATCCAGGT